>JALSRQ010000063.1 GCA_026984675.1 Thermaceae bacterium | reverse complement strand
CCCCCGCCCGGGAGAACCGCCCGGCCACGATCGCCTCCAGCCGGCCGTCGGCGGGGTCGGCCATGGGGGCGATGGGGAAGCCGCCGCCGTAGGTGGGGCCGTTCATCACCGCGGCGAGGAGCATGGGGCCCCGGTAGAGCGTCCGTCCGTCGGCCTCGAGGACGAGCTGGGGGAGCCCGAGGTTTTTGAGCTCGGCGAAGATCGCGTAGAGGTAGCGGGGCATCCCCCGGAGGAAGCGGGGGGCGTCGAGGGCCCGCCGGGCCACCCCGGCATCGAACCCGATCCCCAGGCTGGCGCCGAAGGGCTCGTCGTCAACGAGCCCCAGGTCGACCCTCCGGGGCGGGGCGGTGAGGGCCCGGTGAAGGGCCTCGCCGAGCCCCAGGCCGTGGACCCCCAGCATCCGGGCGAAGTCGTTGCCGCTCCCCACCGGCACCACCCCCAGCGCCTGCCCCGGCCGCAGCCCCCGGAGCACCTCGTGGACGGTGCCGTCGCCGCCCACCGCGACCACCCGCTCCTCAGGGGCGGCGCGGGCCAGCTCGGTGGCGTGCCCCGGCCCCTCGGTGAGGACGAGCCGGGCGGGGTGGGCCTGGAGCAGGCGCTCGATCTCGGGAACCAGCCGCCCCACCCGGCCGCGCCCGGCGGTGGGGTTCACCACGACCAGCGGCATACCCGGGTATTTTACCGGCGTGGGCCTGCTCGCACGCTTCCTCGAAGGGGCCCCGCCCCCCACCCGGCTCTACCTGACCCGGGCGGGTCCGGTGGAAAACCCCCGGGGGGTCCTCTACAGCCACCCCGGCCCGCCCCTCGCCGACGCCGGGCGGGCGGCCTTCCGGGCCCTGGCCGAGCGGCTGGCCGGAGCGGAACTGGAGGCGGTCTACGCCGCCGACGCCCGGGCCGACGCCGAGGCCGCCGCCCTCGTGGCCGGGGTCCTGGGGGTGGGGTACGAGCTCCGGGCCGAGCTCAGGGAGCGGAGCTGGGGCGCCTGGGAGGGGCTCCCCTTCGCCGAAGTCCAAAGGCGATGGCCCCGCGAGGTCGCCGCCTGGACCGCCGACGAGGCCGGCTTCGCCCCGCCCGGGGGCGAGAGCGTGCGGGCGGTGTGGGCCCGCAGCCAGCCGGTGCTCAAGGCGCTGATCGAGCGCCACCGGGCGGGGGCCTTCCTGGTGGTGGCGAACTGCACCACCAGCCGCGCCGCCCTGGCCCTCGCCCTCCCCTTCCTGCCCCCCGAGGAGGGGCTCAGGATCGAGCAGAACGAGGCCGAGCTCAGCCTCCTGCGTTTTTACGGCGGGGCCGGGACGCTCGCCTTCCTCAACCGGCCGTAGAATGAAGGCGATGATCCGGCCCGTCGCCCCCGCCGACCTGCCCGCCCTCGCCCGCCTCTTCGCCTGGATGGACGAGCGGCCCGAGCGGCGGGTGCTCGCCCCCGAGGGGCGCACCCCCGAGGACCTCGCCTACGAGATCGAGGACGCCTGGGTGGCGACCGAGGCCGGCCAGCCGGTGGGCTTCGTGGGGCTGGTGCCGTTTTGGCGGGGGGCGGCGATCGAGGGGCCGGTGGTCCGGGGTTCGCCCCTGCCCCTGCTCAAGGCCGTTCTCGAGGAGGCCCGCCGCCGGGGGATCCCCACCCTCTACGCCTTCCCCAGCGAGGAGAACCGGGAGGTCAAGGCCGCCCTCGAGGCCCTGGGCTTTGGCCCGGTGCACACCACCTACTTCTACCAGACCGAGCCCCGGGAGCTCGGCTTCGCGCCCCCCGAGGGGGTCCGGATCGAGGAGGTCGCCAACCTCGATCCCGAGGTCTACCGCCGGCTCTACCGCGAGGCCGACGAGGGCTGGAGCCTGCGGCTTTCCTGGCGGGACCTCGAGCTTTTGGAGCACTTCGCCGCCCCCGAACACCGGCTCTGGTTCGCCTACCAGGGCGACGAACCGGTGGGGATGGTCGAGCTCGAGGAGGGCCCCGACGCCGCCGAGGTCGCCTACCTCGGGGTGGTGCCGGCGGCCCGGGGGCGGGGGATCGGCCAGGCCCTCCTGGCCACCGCGGTGCGGGCGGCCCGGGAGGCCGGGGCCCCGCTTTTGCGGGTGCGGGCCCACGACCACGAGAAGGAGGCCCGCAAGCTCTACCAGCGGCTGGGGTTTACCCCCCTCGAGGCGGTCGTGACCTACGCCAAAGAACTAAGCCACTGAGGAGCGCGAGCAGGACGGCCCCCCGCTCGGGGTACCACAGGCGGTAGACCACGCGGGGGGCAAAGGCCTCGCCGAGCGTCCCCTCCCAGACGAGGCGCCCGCCCTCCCTCCGGTCGGCGTTGGCGGCCCGCGGGGGAAACGGCGCCTCGATCACCAACCGGAACCGGACCGGGGCCATCCAGGGGGGCAGCCCCGCCGCCCGAAGGGGCACGAACCGGCCGGAGAGCCGGTAGTCCTCGAAGAGCAGGTAGCTGGTCCGCGAGAAGACCACCCCGCTGGGGTCGCGGTAGACGAACCGGCCGGGGAGCCACCCGCTGAGCCGGTCCCACCCGGCCGCCTTGAGCCGGCGGGTGGCCACCAGGCCGTCGGCCCCCGTCCGGACCCAAAACCCCTGGGCCCGGAGCCCCTGGGCCAGGGCCTGGGGGGCCCCGGCCACCCGGAGCTCGAGGTCCATCGAGCCGTCGGGGTGCCAGCGCAGGGTGGCCTGGCTCTCCAGGCAACCGGGCAGCAGCACGAGCCAGAGGAGCACCGGCCAAAACCGCGCCACCCCGTAAGCTTATCCCCGGTATGGATCTCCAGGCGCTTCGCGAACTCCAGGGCTGGATCCCCGGCCCGGAGGGGTTTTGGCTGGCCCTCACCCGGCTGGGGGCCGGCCCGCTCTACTTCCTCTACGCCTTCGGGCGCGCCCTCCTCCGGGGCGAGCGGGGGCTGGGGCTGGCCCTCGCCCTGGGCTGGGCGGCGGTGAGCGGGCTCAAGGCCTGGGTCGGCGAGCCCCGGCCCTTCGCCCTCGACCCCTCCGTCGCCGACCCCCGGGCGGTGGCCGGGGCGCTTTCCCCCAGCTTCCCCAGCGGCCACGCCGCCCTGGCCGCCCTCTTCGCCCTCCGGCTGGCCCGATCGGGCCCCCGCTGGGGCTACGGGCTGGCGGCCCTTTGGGCCCTCCTGGTGGGGCTCTCCCGCATCGAGCTGGGGGTCCACTACCCTGCCGACGTCGCCGCCGGCTGGGCGCTCGGCGCCCTCCTCGCCTTCCTGCCCGGGGGCCCCTGGGTGCGGGGGCTGGCCCTCGCGGCCGGACCGCTGGGCCTCTTCCTCCCCGCCCTCGCCGCCCCGCTGGCGCTCGCCCTCGGGTTCGCCCTGCTGCCCGGCGAGCCCCTGCCCCCGTCCCGGGCCCTCGCCGGGCTGGGGCTCGCCCTCGCCCTGCTCCTCGCCCTGCGGGCCCTCCACGCCCCCGCCCCCTTGATCCTGGCGCTGGCGCCGGCGGCGGCCGGCTGGGCCGTAAGATGGGGGCGATGAGCGCCCTCCCCGGCCTCGACGACCTCGCCACCTACCGAGCCGACAAAGGCCGCCTCGGCCGGGCGCTTGAGGCCCTGCCCGGCGACTTCCCCAGGCCCGAGGGGGCGTTCCCCGCCCCCTACGGGGTGGTCGGGCTCGGCGAGGGGTGGTGGGCGGCCGAGCTGCTTCGCCCCCGCTTCCCCGACACCCTGGCCCCCGGCACCACCTTCGTCCTGGCGGGGGGCTACGGGCTCGGCCGGCTGGCGGGGCTGCTCGCCGCCGCCCGGGAGACCAGCCGGCGGGTGGTGGTGCTGGGCTTCGGCCCCGAGGCCGAGGTCCCGGTGCCCTCCTCGCCGCTCACCCCCTACCGCTACCTCCGGTACGTCCTCGAGGCCACCGGCGAGGCCGAGCTCGGGGCCGAGGTCGACCGGGCCCTAAGCCGGGAGAGGGAGCGCCTCGCCCCCCACCAAAAGAGCCCCGAGAACCCCGCCAAGCTGCTGGCCTGGGGGCTATTGGAGCGGATCCCCCTCTGGGTGACCGGCCCCCGCCACCCCTTCCTGGCCCAGGCCCTCCAGCAGGTCTTCGCAAGAATCGCCAAGAGCCTCTCGATCGCGCCCCCGCCGGCGGCGCTGGAGTTCTTCATCACCGCGCTGGAGGCCCGCCACGAGCAGGGCGACCCCCTGGTCGGGGTGGTCGCCGGCGACGACGAGGAGGTCCGCCTGGCCCGGGAGGTGCTGGCGACCCGGGTGGACTTCCTCGAGGAGCTCGCCCCTCCCGAGGCCCAGGGCCCGGTGCCCGAGGCCCTCGCCTACTGGTACCGCCTGGCCTGGGCCGCCTACTACCTCGCCCTCCTCTACCGCCAGGACCCCGGCGACCACCAGGTCCTGGCCAGGCTGCGGGAAGCCGCGGAATGAGGCCCTTCCCCCGCCCCCGGGACCTCGCCGAGGCCCGCCGGCTCCAGGAGGCCCTCCGGGCCCGGGTGGTCCTCGCCGGCGACCCCACCCCCGTCCGCTGGGTCGCCGCCCTCGACGCCAGCGCCAAGAAGGGCGAGGGGCTCTTCGCGGTGGCGGTGCTCTGGGACCGGCGGGCGGAAGGGGCGGTCGCCGCCGCCAGCGCCCACGTCCCGGAAAGCGAGCTCTTCCCCTACGTCCCCGGCTACCTCTCGTTCCGCGAGGCGGCCGCCTACCTCGCCGCCCTCTCCCGGCTCCCCCGGCCGCCCCAGGCCCTCCTGGTCGACGGCCAGGGGATCGCCCACCCCCGCGGCCTGGGGATCGCCGCCCACCTGGGGGTCCACCTCGACCTGCCCTCGGTGGGGCTGGCCAAGCGCCGGCTCTTCGGCCAGCCCGCCGGCCCCCTGGCCGAGGAGGCCGACGCCGCCGTCCCCCTCTGCGGTCCCCCCGGCTCGCTGGGGGCGGCGAACCCGGCCTGCCCCGGGATCCAGGTGGGCTGGGTCTGGCGCTCGCGGGCCCGGGTGCGGCCGGTCTTCCTCTCCCCCGGCCACCGGGTGGGGCTGCCCGAGACGCTGGCCTTCGCCCGCGGCTTCCCCCGCGCCACCAAGCTCCCCGAGCCGCTCCGGCTCGCCCACCTCCTCGCCGGCCGGGCCCGAAAAAACCGGCAAACCGGACCGCTTCCGCTAGAGTGGTAACGGTGGCCGTACGGGAAAACCCCACCTACCGCGTTCTCCGTCTGGTCGCGACCCTCACCGTCCGACCCCTCTTCCGCCTCCGGATCGAGGGGGCCGAGCACGTCCCCCGCCAGGGGCCGGTGCTGATCGCCTCCAACCACCTCTCGACCCTGGACCCCATCGTCCTCGCCTACGGCCTGCCCCGGCCGGTCGCCTTCGTGGCCAAGGCCGAGCTCTTCCGGATGCCGGTGCTCGCCTGGCTCCTGCCCCGGATCTACGCGATCCCCCTGGAACGGGGGGCCGGCGACCTTTCGGCGGTGAAGGCGGCGATCCGGGCCCTCCGCCAGGGCCTCGCCTTCGGCATCTTCCCCGAGGGGACCCGCTCCCGGGACGGCCGGCTCCAGCCCTTCAAGACCGGGGCCGCCGCCATCGCCGCGCGCACCGGCGCCCGGGTGGTGCCGGCGGCGGTGATCGGGAGCGAGAAGGCCTGGCCGGTGGGGAAGGGTCCCCGCCCCTTCGTCCCGGTCACCGTGCGCTACGGACCGCCCCTCGAGTTCGGCGGGCTGGGACTCGACAAGCGGAGCCTCGAGGCCGCCACCCGCGAGCTCGAGCGGGCGGTCGCCGCCCTGCTGCCGCCGGAGTACCTGCTCCAGGGTTCCTACCCCAAACCGGAGCAGCCCCCGGGCGGGTAAAGAAATGGTCATATTCCTTGCACCGCCTTCCATGAGTGTGCTATAGTCCGAAGGGTAAGGGAAATGTTGGGGAGGTGATGGAACGATGGCGAAAAAGACGGTAACCAAGGCGGACCTGGTGGACCACGTGGCGGACATCACCGGGATGAAGAAAAAGGACGTCAAGGCGGTGATCGACGCCCTGCTCACCGAGATCTCCGAGATGCTCGACCGCGACTACAAGGTCCAGCTCACCGGGTTCGGCACCTTCGAGGTACGGAAGCGCAAGGCCCGCGTCGGCGTGAAGCCGGGGACCACCGAGCGGATCAAGATCCCCGCCAGCAAGTACCCCGCCTTCAAGCCCGGCAAGGCGCTCAAGGAGAAGGTGAAGAGGTAATCCATCTCACGGTTTGCACAACCGCTAGGCGCTAGGTTGAAGATGTAGGGACTGGAGTAACCGGTCGGCGATCGGATGCGCTTTTGCGCATCCGATCGTTTTTCTTTCAGGGGAAGACCTTCAGATCGTAGCCCTCGACCTGCCCATCCGGCCCTCTTCGAAACTTGGCTCGTACCACCTCGGCTGCACGGTTCCTCTGACCGGGTCGAAGGTGGCTCAATCCGATCGGCCGAGCCACCAGATCCGCAAGCTGCAACCCTGCGATGTTCGCCGACTTGGGCTCAAACTCCAACCGCACCCGGCCCAACGCCGCCCGGGCACCGCCGTGCAGCGTCCGGCTGAGCGGATCCGTGCCCGCCCGATAGGCTCGAAAAACGCGAAGAAGCTCCCTGTCTTCCTTCCGACCTCGCCCCTCGATGCAGATCGGCAGCACCCCAGCTGGATCCCCGTCCCTGCTCACCTCCAATGCAATCCGTTCTACGGTGAACCCCAAGGCGATTTCGTAAGGATTCCTCGGGTGCAGGTAGCGCCGGACCAGGCGGCGCTTGTCGATGACCGCGGCGACGATCTTGAAATCCAAACGGTCGATTTCGTGAGTAAGGTCCTCAACAAACCGTTGGTGCGCCTCCGGGCCTAGATTGGCATAGGGACCTTCGCGTCTACGAATCTCTCGCTCGTGAAAGACCAGATCGGGATTCCCAAAGTAGGCCTGCTTAATGGAGTAAAAGGCGTCCTCCAACTGCCGTAGGGCGGGACTTTTGAGAAGAACGGCAACCAGCACAAGAGGGGATAATTAGGGTCGAAGCGATGGAGACCGTGATCCCCGCTTTCGTCCATGCAAACGTGCCAGGCCACGGGCCAAGCCTACCCACCCTTGCCCTTACGAACCGGTTTCTCCGACCTACGCCCCGCCCAGCGCCCCCCCGCCGGGCTTGATCTTGGGGATCACCCGGCGCTTTTCGGCCTGGGGCGCCTCCTTGGGCGGCGCGGCCGGTTCCGCCGGCTCGCCCCGGACCACCCGCTGGAACATCTCAGCGGTGAGGGTCTCGTACTCCAAGAGGGCCTCGGCCACCCGATCCAGAACCTCCCGGTTCTCGGTCAGGAGGGCCTTGACCCGGGCGTACTGCTCGCTGATCAGCTCCTTGACCGCCTCGTCGATGCGGCGGGCGGTCGCCTCCGAGTAGCGGCGGTTCTCGTAGCCCCCGAGGTAGCTCTCCTCCCGCTCGGCGTAGGCCACGGTACCGAACTCGGGGTGCATCCCCCACTCGGTGATCATCCGCCGGGCCAGGCCGGTGGCCTGGCGGAAGTCGTTCTCGGCCCCGGTGGTGACGTCGTCGAAGACCAGCTCCTCGGCGGCCCGGCCGGCCAGCGCCACCGCGATCTGGTCGAGGAGGCGCTTTTTGGTCCAGTGGAGGAGCTCCTCCCGGGCCGGCATCATGAACCCCAGCGCCCGGGCCCGGGGCACGATCGTCACCTTGTGGACCCCCTCGGCGTGCTCCAGGAAGTGGGCCGCCAGAGCGTGCCCGGCCTCGTGGAAGGCGGTGATCCGCTTGTCCCGCTCGGTGAGCACCATGCTCTTTTTGGCCGGCCCCATCATCACCCGGTCGGCGGCCTCGTCGAGGTCGGCCATGGTGATCTCGCGGCGCCCCTCGCGGGCGGCGAGCAGGGCGGCCTCGTTGAGGAGGTTCTCGAGGTCCGCCCCCACGAACCCCGGGGTCCGGCGGGCCACCACCGCCAGGTCGACGTCGGGGGCCAGGGGCTTGCCCCGGGCGTGGATCTTGAGGATCTCCTCCCGGCCCTTGACGTCGGGGGCGCCGATCTCGATCTGGCGGTCGAACCGGCCGGGGCGGAGCAGGGCGGGGTCGAGGACGTCGGGGCGGTTGGTCGCCGCCATCACGATGATGTTGGTCTCCTTGGTGAAGCCGTCGAGCTCGACCAGGAGCTGGTTCAAGGTCTGCTCCCGCTCGTCGTTGCCGCCCCCCACCGCAAGCCCCCGCTTCCGGCCGACGGCGTCGATCTCGTCGATGAAGATGATGCAGGGGGCGTGGCGCCGGGCGGTCTCGAAGAGGTCGCGGACCCGGGCCGCCCCCACCCCCACGAACATCTCGACGAAGTCCGAGCCGCTGGCGGTGATGAAGGGCACCCGGGCCTCCCCGGCCACCGCCCGGGCGATGTGGGTCTTGCCGGAGCCCGGCGGCCCCACCAAAAGAACCCCCTTGGGGATGCGGGCGCCCATCCTGTGGAAGCGCTCGGGGTGCTTCAGGAACTCGACGATCTCCTTGAGCTCCTCCTTGGCCTCCTCAGCGCCGGCGACGTCCTTGAAGGTGACCTTGGGGGCCTCGGAGAGCACCCGGGCCCGGCTCTTGGTGAAACCGAACGCCCCCCCGGAGTCGCCGGCCCCGCGGCCGTTCCGGGAGAAGTACCAAAAGCCCAGCACCAAGAGCCCCACCGCCAGGAGCGGAACGAGGAGCCCCACCCAGGGCGAGCTGCCACCCGGGGGCCGGACCCGGACCTCGATCCCCCGCTCCGCCCAGCTCCGCACCACCTGGGTCTCGGGCGGGGCCGGAGCGAAGGTGACGAAGGCCGAACCGTCGGCGAGGTGGCCTTCGATCCGGTTGCCCTCGATCACCACCTCGGTGACCCGGCCGGCCTCGATCTCGGAGAGGAAGGTCGAGTAGGGAAGGGCGCCGCCGAGGCGCTGCGGACTTCCCAGCACGAACGCCGAAGCGGCGGCGAGCACCACCAAGAGGAGGATCCAAACGACGAGCGGAGGCCTCTGCATTGGCACCCTCAGTATAGGTCCTTGGGTGAGGATCCACCGGGTCCCGGCGCCCCATGATAACCCTTCGCTCAAGTCTGTTGACTAGAGGATTAGCCAAGCGTATGCTATTAGCAGAGAAGGGGAGGTAGCTGCCATGAGCAAAGCCGTAGGAATCGACCTGGGCACCACCAACAGCGTGATCGCCACCATCGAGGCCGGCAAGCCGGTGGTCCTCGAGAACGCCGAGGGCGAACGCATCACCCCCTCGGTGGTGGCGTTCAAGGACGGCGAGGTCCTGGTGGGCCGGATGGCCAAGCGCCAGGCGGTCTTGAACCCCGAGGGCACGATCTTCGAGGTCAAGCGCTTCATCGGCCGCCGCTGGGAGGAAGTCCAGGAGGAGGCCAAGCGGGTCCCCTACCGGGTGGAGAAGGGCCCCGACGGGGGCGTGCGCATCCGGGTGGGGGACAAGCTCTACACCCCCGAGGAGATCAGCGCCTTCATCCTTAAGAAGCTCGCCGGCGACGCCGCCGCCAAGCTCGGCGGGGAGGTCAAGCAGGCGGTGATCACCGTCCCCGCCTACTTCAACAACAGCCAGCGGGAGGCCACCGCCAACGCCGGCCGCATCGCCGGGCTGGAGGTCCTCCGGATCATCAACGAGCCCACCGCCGCCGCCCTCGCCTACGGGCTCGACAAGAAGGGCAGCGAGACCGTGCTGGTCTTCGACCTCGGCGGCGGGACCTTCGACGTCACCATCCTGGAGATCGGCGAGGGGGTCTTCGAGGTCAAGTCGACCTCCGGCGACACCCACCTCGGCGGCTCCGACATGGACCACGCCATCGTCAACTGGCTGGCCGAGGAGTTCAAGAAGGAGTACGGGGTCGACCTCAAGGCCGACCGGCAGGCCCTGCAGCGCCTGATCGAGGCCGCCGAGAAGGCCAAGATCGAGCTCTCCTCCACCACCGAGACCACCATCAGCCTGCCCTTCATCGCCCTCGACCCCGCCAGCAAGACGCCCCTGCACCTGGAGAAGAAGCTGACCCGGGCCAAGCTGGAGGAGCTGATCCAGCCGATCCTGGCCCGGATCCGCCCGCCGGTCGAGCAGGCGCTCAAGGACGCCGGCCTCACCCCCGACCAGATCGACGAGGTGATCCTGGTGGGCGGGGCCACCCGGGTGCCGGCGGTGCAGCGGATCGTCCGCGAACTCCTCGGCAAGGAGCCCAACAAGAGCGTCAACCCCGACGAGGCGGTGGCCCTGGGGGCGGCGATCCAGGCCGGGGTGCTCACCGGCGAGGTGGGCGAGGTGGTGCTCCTCGACGTCACGCCCCTTTCCCTGGGGGTCGAGACCAAGGGCGGGGTGATGACCGTGCTGATCCCCCGGAACACCACCATCCCCACCCGCAAGTGCGAGATGTTCACCACCGCCGAGCACAACCAGACCGCGGTCGAGGTCCACGTCCTCCAGGGCGAGCGGCCGCTGGCCTCGGCCAACAAGTCGCTCGGCCGCTTCCGGCTGGAGGGGATCCCCCCGATGCCGGCCGGGGTGCCCCAGATCGAGGTCTGCTTCGACATTGACAGTAACGGCATCCTCCACGTGAGCGCCAAGGAGCTCTCGACCGGCAAGGAGGCCTCGATCAAGATCGAGAACACCACCACCCTCTCCGAGGAAGAGATCCAGCGGATGATCGAGGAGGCCAAGCGCTTCGAGGAGGAGGACAAAAAGCGCAAAGCCCACGTCGAGCTCAAGAACAACCTCGACACCGCCCGCATCCAGGCCGAGCGGCTCATGCAGGAGAAGGCCGGCGGCGCCGAGGCCAAGGCCCGCCTCGAGGAACTCGTCAAGAAGGCCAAGGAGCTGGTGGAGAAGGACGCCCCCGACGAGGAGCTCAAACCCGCCCTCGACGAGCTGCTGCAGGCGATCCAGGCCTACGAGGCCTCGGCGCAGGCGACCGCCGGGGGCCAGACCCAGGGTCAGGCCCAGGCCAGCGGCGAGGACGTGATCGACACCGACTACAAGCCCGCCGAGTAACCCGGTCCCGGGGGCCCTCCCCGGGACCCCCCAAGGGGGGTGAGGGCCGTGCCCGAGAACGAGCGCACCGAGGAAAGGCTCACCCGCGAGGAAGCCGAGGTGATGGAGGAGGCCGCCCGCCTCGAGGCCGAGCTCAAGGCGGCCCAGGAGGAGCTCGGCCAGTTCAAGGAGAAGTACCTCCGGCTCCTCGCCGACTTCGACAACTACCGCAAGCGCACCGCCGCCGAGCTCGAGGCCGCCCGCCGGGAGGGCCGGCTGGAGGTCCTGAGGGCCCTGCTGCCGGTCCTCGACGACCTCGAGCGGGCGCTGGCGCACGCCGAGGCCGAGCCCGGGGCGATCCTCGAGGGGGTCCGGAAGATCAAGGACGCCTTCCTGAGGACCCTCGCCGGCCTCGGGGTCGAGGAGGTCCCCGGCCAGGGCGAGCCCTTCCACCCCGCCTACCACGAGGCGATCGGGGTGGTCGAGGGCGAGGAGGACGGCCGGGTCGCCGAGGTCTACCAGAAGGGCTACCGGGTCGGCGAGTTCCTCATCCGCCCGGCCCGGGTGGCGGTGACGAAGAAGGAAGAAGGAGGTAGGGGGCGGGGCGTAGGGTAGTAGGAAAGGCCCACCTCTCGCCCCCTACCCCCCACACCCGGCGAAGCCATGGAATACAAGGACTACTACGCCATCCTCGGGGTTCCCCGCGACGCCTCCCCGGAGGAGATCAAGCGGGCCTACAAGAAGCTCGCCCGCAAGTACCACCCGGACGTCAACAAGGAACCGGGGGCGGAGGAGAAGTTTAAGGAGATCAACGAGGCCTACGCCGTGCTTTCCGACCCCGAAAAGCGCAAGATCTACGACCAGTACGGCACCACCAAGGCCCCGCCCCCGCCGCCTCCCGGGGGCTGGCGCTGGGAGACCGCCGAGGGGGCGGGGGTCGAGGACTTCTCCGACTTCTTCAAGTCCCTCTTCGGCTTCGGGGGGTTCGAGGACCTCTTCGGCGCCGGCGCCGCCCGCCGGGGCCCCCGCCGGGGGCAGGACTACCAGGCCGAGATCGAGATCCCGCTGGAGGTCGCCTACCATGGGGGCAAGCGGGTGATCGACCTGGGCGGCGAGCGCCTCGAGATCGCCATCCCCCCTGGAATCCGCTCCGGCCAGAAGCTCCGGATCGCCGGCAAGGGCGGCCCCGGCCAGCCGCCGGGGGACCTCTACCTCACCGTGCGGGTGGCGCCCTCCCCCACCTTCCGGCTGGAAGGGACCGACGTCCACACCACCCTCGACGTCCCCGCCCCCATCGCGGTGGTGGGCGGGAAGATGCGGGTCCCCACCCTGGACGGCCCGGTCGAGGTGACCATCCCGCCGCGCACCCAGACCGGCAAGAAGCTCCGCCTCCGGGGCAAGGGCTGGCCCAAGCCCGGGGGCGGCCGGGGCGACCAGTACGTCGAGCTCCGGGTGGTGATCCCCGAGCACCCGACCCCCGAGGAGGAACGGCTCTATAAGGAGCTCGCCCGGCTGCTCAAGGAGCGGGGGGTGGTGGCGTGATGCTGGCCTACGTCGAGCGCTACCCGCTTTCCTTCCTGGTCCGGGAAGGGCTCTCGCCGGCGGCCGCCCGGGCCTACGAGGCGATCGGCTTCGTCGAGCCGGTCTACGTCGACGACGAACCTTACTACACCCGCGAGGAGGTCGAGCGGATGTTCCGGGCCGAGCGCATCCGCACCGAGCTCGGGGCCAACCTCATCGGCGCCGCGCTGGTGGTCGAGGTCCTGGAACGCTTCGGCGGCTAGGGTAAAAACCCGAGGGGCCGAAGCCCCCCGTGGGCGGCCGACCCCGAGCCTCGACCTGCGTTCCCAGCCCGCCGCGTTCCGCCGCGAGGTGATCGTGCACGAGCTCGTGCACCTCAAGCTCAGGCACGGCAGGCACAACGCGCTGTTTCGCGCGCTGGTCCGCGCCCATCTTTCCCGCTAACCGGCCTTCTTCCGGAACTTCCGCCAGCGCTCGAAGGCGGCGATGGCCCGGGGGAAGCCGAAAAAGAGCGCGGCCTGGAGGAGGGTCTCTCGGATCTCGCGCTCGCTGGCGCCGTTTTGAAGCGCCCCCTGGAAGTGGGTGGCGATCTCCGGCGGGCTGCCAAGCCCCACCAGGGCGGTGATCGCCAGGAGCTCGCGGGTCTTCAGGTCGAGCCCCTCCCGGGAGAGCACCTCCCGGTAGGCGAAGTCCTCGATGTAGCGGGCGAGGTCGGGGTCGAGGGCGGCCAGGCGGGCGCGGATCTTCTCCTCGTCCTCGCCCCAGATGCCCTGGATCGCGTCCATGCCCCTAGCCTAACCGCGTCCTAGGCCGAGAAGGTCCGCTCGAGGGCGGCCAGGCTCTCGGGGCTCCCCATCACCGTCACCCGGTCGCCGAGCCTTAGCTGGGTGTAGCCGTGGGTGACGATCGCCTCCCCGTCCCGGTGGATGGCCAGCACCAGCACGTCGGCGGGCAGCCTGAGCTCCCGGAGGGGCACCCCGTCGAGGGCGGGGTCCTCCACCACCAGGTCGACCACCTGGTGGCCCCGCTCCTCGCCGAGGAGGAGCGCCGCCGCCCCCGGGCTCTCCACGAACTGGGCCAGGAGGTGCACGGTGGCGGTGGTGGGGTCGACCACCCGGCAGCCCGCCTCGCGGTAGGCCGCGATCGGGGCTTCGCCCTGGCGCCGGGCCACCGTGGTCGCCACCCCAAGTTCCCGGAGCCGGCGGCAGAGCGCCAGGTTCTCGCGGTCGGTGAGCAGGAGCACGGCGGCCTCGGCGGGAGGGGTGGGGAGGTCGCCCTCCTCCAGCCGCCGGGCGTTCAACCCCTCCGCCTTGAGCGCCCGCGCCCGCTCGGGGTCGGGGCTGTAGAGCTCGGCCCGCCAGCCGTTTTGCTGAAAGAGCCGGCAAAGGGCCACCGCCTGGTGATCATCGCCGAAGACCCAGGCCCGGCGCCGCTCGGCCCCGCCCTCGCGGACCTCCCCGACCCACCGCAGGGCCAGCTTCAAAAGCGGCGGGCCCACGATCTGGTTGAGCACCACCAGGGCCACCACCACGGTGGCGAAGGTCTCGCCGAAGTCGGGAAAGGTGTCGGCGACCTTCTTGGCCAGCCCCAGGGCGACCCCGGCCTGGGTCACGAAGGCGAGCCCCGAGGCCAGCGAAAGCCGCCCGGGGTCGCCGGCCAGGAGCCCGCCGACCGCCGAACCCAGGGCGAAGCCGGCCAGGCGGACCGCGAACAGCGCCAACGCCACCGGCCAGGCCCGGGCCAGCACGTCGAGGGCCAGCGAGGCCCCGGTGAGGGTGAAGAAGGCGATGAAGACCGCCGGCGAGAGGCCGGCCAGCAGCCGGGTGAACTCGTCGCGGTAGGGGCTACGGTTGACGATCCAAAACGCCGCCAGCACCCCGGCGAGCAGGGGCTCGGGGGCCACGGTGAGGGGCAGGTGGGCGGCGCTCAAGGCCTCGATCCGGTCGCTCAGCCAGAAGGTGCCGTAGCCGAGCAGGAGGAGCAGCCCGCCCTTGAACCAGGGCGGGCTCCGCCGCCCCAGGGTGAGGAGGAGGGCCCGATAGAGCGCCCAGCCGATCAGCAACGAGAGCACCAGGTCAAGCGAAAGGGCGAGGAGGAAGCCGGCGCTCAGGGGCTCGCCGATGGCCCAGGCGCGGGCGAGCTCGAGGGCCACCGCGAACAGGGTGAGCACCACCACGTCCGAGGCCACCGTGGCCCCCAGCACCAGCCGGGTGAACGGGCCCTTGGCCCTCAGCTCGGTGATCACCGCGATCGCCGAGGAGGGCGAGCGGGCCAGCAGCACCACCCCCATGAGCAGGGCGAAGGCGGCCGCCGCCCCCGGGCTCAGGGCGCCGCCCCCGGGAAAGGCCGGCAGCAGCCGCAGGCCGGCCCAGACCCCCAGGCCGAGCACCGCCAGGACCTGGAAGAGGCTCACCCAGAGGATCGCCCCCCGCCGGGAGCGGAGCTCGGGGAGGTAGAGCTCGGCCCCGGCCGCCAGGGCGATGACCGAGAGCGCCATCTCGTCGACGAACCGAAGCTTCCTCAGGTCCTCGGCGCTGAGGAGGCCGAGCAGGGAGGGGCCGACCAGCAGCCCGGCAACCAGGAACCCGGTGATCAGGGGGAGGTCGTAGCGGGCGAAGTAGTCGCCGATCTGCTTGGCGGCGAGCGCCAGCACCGCGAAGCTTCCCAGGATCAAGAGGAGCTCCGCCAGCGCGTCGAGCAAGGGGACCTCCGGTCTAGAGGGCGGCCAGCACCGGCCGGATCCCCACCTCGGGCCGGACCAGCAGGGCCCGCATGCCCAGCCGGCTGGGGGCCTCGAGGTCGGTCTCGGGGCGGTCGCCGACGAAGAGCACCCGCTCGGGGGCCAGGCCGAGCCGGTCGAGGGCCCGCCGGTAGATCGCGGGGTCGGGCTTGGCCACCCCCTCGCGGGCCGAGGCCAGCACCGCCTCGAAGTACCCGGCCAGGCCCATGGCCTCGAGGATCTCCGGGAGCAGCGCGTCCCAGTTGGAAACCGCCGCCAGCCGCAGCCCCCGGTCCCGGAGGGCCTCGAGGACCTCCGGGGTGCCGGGGGTCCGGGGCCAAAGGCCGGGGTCCCGCCAGTGCCCGACCAGCCAGTCGGCGATCCGCTCGGGCTCGGAAACCCCCAACCCGGCCAGGATGCGGCGGTCGAACTCGTGCCAGAGCCGGAGCGCCCGCTCCCGGTCGGTGGCCTCCATGTGGTGCCGCTCGTAGTAGGCGTTGGCGGACCGGGCGGCCTCCTCAAGCCGCCGCCAGTCGGCCTCGGCGCCGAAGCGCGCGAGCACCGGGGGCAGCCAGGTGCGGGGGTCGGTGTGGATCAGGGTCCCGCCCACGTCGAAGAAGACCG
>JALSRQ010000062.1 GCA_026984675.1 Thermaceae bacterium | reverse complement strand
CGTCGAAGTCCTCAGGGGTGTAGACCTCCTCGGCGCGGGCGAGGAGGAACCCCCCGCCCTTCTTCCAAAGGGGTTTTTCGCTCATCGCTTCCCTCCTTCGGGGTAGACCTCGAAGATCCCGGCGGCCCCCATGCCGCCGCCGATGCACATGGTGACGAGCCCAAGCCCCCCGCCCCGGCGGCCGAGCTCGTAGATAAGCTGGGTGGTGAGCTTGGCCCCGGTCGCCCCCAGGGGGTGGCCCAGGGCGATCGCGCCGCCGTTGACGTTGGTCTTCTCCTCGGGCATCTCGAGGCCCCGCATCACCGCCAGCACCTGGGCGGCGAAGGCCTCGTTGAACTCGATGAGGTCGAGGTCCTTCATCGTCACCCCGGCCTTTTCGAAGGCCTTGGGGACGGCGTACATAGGGCCGATGCCCATGATGTCGGGCGCGACCCCCGCCACCTGGAAGGTGACGAACCGGGCGAGCACGGGAAGGCCCAGCGCCTCGGCCTTCTCCCGGCTCATCACCAGCACCGCCGCCGAGCCGTCGGAGTAGGGCGAGGCGTTGCCGGCGGTGACGGTGCCCCCCTCCTTGAAGGCAGGACGGAGGCCGGCCAGCTTCTCCAGGCTGGTGTCGGGGCGGATCGTCTCGTCGCGTTCGAAGTAGACGGTCTCGGAAAGCTTCTTGGTGCCCTTATAGCGCACCTTCTCCACCGGAATCCTGACGACCTGCCCGTCGAAGCGGCCTTCTTCCCAGGCCTTGGCGGCGAGCCGGTGGCTTCGGAGCGCCCACTTGTCTTGGTCCGCGCGGCTGATGCCAAAGCGCTCGGCAACCCGCTCGGCGGTGTAGCCCATGCCGATGTAGGCGGAGTAGGTGTCCGGGCTCCAGGTGTCGGGGGTGAGGGCGGGGTGGAGCCGGTAGTGGTAGCCGCTCATCGGCACCTGGCTCATCATCTCCACCCCGCCGGCGAGCACCGCGTCGGCCATGCCGGTCATCACCGCCTGGGCCGCCATGGCGATGGTCTGGAGGCCCGAAGAGCAGAACCGGTTGACGGTGGCCCCCGGCACCTCCACCGGGAACCCGGCCCGGAGCAGGGCGAGCCGGGCGATGTTCAGACCCTGGCTGGCCTCCGGCATGGCGCAGCCCCAGAGCACGTCGTCGAGTTCCTTGGGGTCGAACCCAACCCGGTTTAGGACTGCCTTCATCACCTCGGCCGAGAGGTCCACCGGGTGGACGGTGGCCAGCGCCCCGTTCTTCTTGCCCCGGGCGACGGGGCTCCGCATCGCGCTTACGATGACCGCTTCGCGCATACCCTCCTCCTAGTTCCGAATCGGCTTGCCGGTCTTCAACACGGCCAGCACCCGCTCCAGGGTCTTCTTGGTCCCGGCGAGCTTCAGGAAGGCCTCCCGCTCGAGGTCGAGGATCTCGTCCTCGCTCACCTCCCGGGGCGGCCCGTCGCCGCCCGAGAGGACGTAGGCGAGCTCAGTGGCGATCCTGACCTCGTGGTCGGTGATCTGCCCCGCCTCCCTGAACTGCCAGATGGCGTACTTCAGGTTCCCGAAGGCCTCCTTGCCGAGCACCCGCACCCGCCGGTAGCCCGGCACCGGGGGCCGGTAGTTCCCGGCCAGGTGGAGGACCGTCGCCTTGGCCCGGGCCACCAGCCGGTCGCGGTTCATGACCACCTCGTCCTCGGGCCGGAGGTAGCCGAGGCCCTTGGCCTCCAGGGCGCTGGTCGAGGTCTTGGCCATGGCGATGGTCTCGAACGCCCGCCGCACGGCGGCGAAGGGATCGGCCTCGTCGTAAGAGGCGAGCTCCTCGCTGAAGCGGAAGAGGAGCTCCTTGGTGCCGCCGCCGGCGGGGATCAGCCCGACCCCGACCTCGACCAGGCCCATGTAGAGCTCGGCGTGGGCCACCGCCCGATCGGCGTGGAGGGTGTACTCGGCGCCGCCGCCCAGGGTGAGCCCGGCCGGCGCCACCACCACCGGGAAGGGAGCGTAGCGGAGCCCCATCGTGGCCCGCTGGAAGGTGCGCACCGCCAGGTCGAGCTCGTCCCAGTCGCCCTCCTGGATGAGCATGGCGATGAGCCCCAGGTTGGCGCCGGCGGAGAAGGTGCGGGGGTCGTCGTTGGCGACCACCAAGCCCACGAGCCCCTCCTTCTCGATGTACCGAAGGGCCCAGTCGGTGAGCGAGAGGACGCCCTCGCCGATCGCGTTCATCTTGCCGCGGAACTCCAGCAGCAAGACCCCGTCGCTGAGGTCGAGGAGGGCCGCCTCCTTGTTCGCCTTGACCACCCGGCCCGCCTCGTGGAGCTCGGCGAGGGCGATCTGACCGGGGACCGGGGGCACCGGGGCGTAGCCCCCCTCGAAGGTGAGGTAGCGCTTCCCGCCGTCCTGCGTTTGGTAGAAGCCCCCCTCGGCCTTTTGAAGGAGCTCGGGGGCGGCCAGGTCGAACTCGGCGAGGAGCGCCCGCACCCGTTCCAGGCCCACCGCGTCCATCTGCTCGAAGGGGCCCATCTCGAAGCCGAAGCCCCAGCGCATCGCCCGATCAACGGCGACCAGGTCGTAGGCGATCGCGGGGGCCTTCTCCAGGGTGTAGTGGCTGGTGACCGCGAAGAACTCGCGAAGGAAGGGGCCGTAGGGCTCGGGGAGCTCGAGCACCTTGCCCAGCCGCTCGGCCAGCGGCAGGTCCTTGATCTCGGAGTAGCCCGGGATCCTGGGCTTTTCGCGGGGGCGGTACTCCAGGCTGGCGGGGTCGAGGGCGAGGATCTCCTTGCCCTCCTTCTTGTAAAAGCCCGCCTTGGTCTTCTCACCGAGCCGCCCCATCTCCACGAGCTTCTTCACCCAGTCGGGGAGGGCGAAGTCCTCGCCGGTGGCCTCGGCGAGCTCGCCGGCGACGAAGAGAAGCACGTCGAGCCCGGTGAGGTCGGCGGTGCGGAAGATCGCGCTCTTGGGCCGCCCGGTGAGGGGGCCGAGCAGGGTGTCCACCGCCTCGATCGAGAGGCCGTGCTTCTCCATCAACCGAACCGCCTGGACCATGCCGTAGACCCCGAGGCGGTTGGCGATGAAGCCGGGAACGTCCTTGGCCCGCACCACCCCCTTGCCGAGGACGCGGTCGGCGAACGATTCGATCGCGGCCACCATTTCGGGGTCGGTGGCCTCGCCGGGGATTACCTCGAGGAGGTGCAGGTACCGCGGCGGGTTAAAGAAGTGGGTGCCGAGAAAGCGCTTTTTGAACCCCTCGCTCCGGCCCTCGGTGAGGACCCGCATGGGGATCCCCGAGGTGTTCGAGGAGACGATGGCCTCGGGCTTGAGCAGCGCCTCCAGCCGGGCGAAGAGCGCCTGCTTGGGCTCGGGCTTTTCGACGATCGCCTCGATCACCCAGTCGACCCCCTTGAGCCGATCGAGGTCGTCCTCGGTGTTGCCGATCTCGATGAGGCGCGCCCGGTCCTTGTCCATGAAGGCCGCCGGCCGGGCCTTGAGGGCGCGCTCGAGGCCCCGCTTGACGATCGCGTTCCGGTCCTCGCCCTCGGCGGGAATGTCGAGCAGCACCACCGGAATCCCGGCGCTGGCGGCCAGGGCGGCGATCCCCGCACCCATGGTCCCCGCGCCGACGACGCCGATCTTCTTGATGCGCATGACCACCTCCTTATACCGAGTATAAATTTATACCGAGACCGCCGAAAGGGCAAGCCGGGACCACCCCTCCATGCCCTCGGCGTAGGCGGCGAGCGTCGAAGGGGGCACGAGCTCGGCCTCGAGCTTGGCGGTCTCCCGGACCCGGGGCTCGCGGTCGGCCTCGACCCAAAAGAGCACCCCGGCGTGGACCCGCTCGACCGGGGTGCGGTCGGTGACGATCAATCCCAGCCGGCGGACCGCCGCCGCCCGCACCCCGACCTCCTCCCAGAGCTCGCGGTAGAGCGCCCAGGTCACCGGCTCGCGGCAGGTGTCCTCGGGGTTGACGTGGCCCCCGACCCCGATCGAGTAAAGCCCCACCAACCGGCCCTCGCGGCTGCCCCCGATGCGGCGCATCCGCAGCACCCGCCCGCGGTGGACGACGATCGCGTAGGGGATGACCTGGCGGTAGCGCTCGTCGGTCTCAAGCTCGGCCCGGGGGTAAAAGGCCCCCTCCCGGTTGAGCCGGCGCCAGAGCCCGTCCCCAAGCGGCAGGAGGCGATCGGCGGGGGCGGGGAACGCCCCGGCGGGAAGCGCGTAGACGAGTTCCACGGTCCTAGGCTACCCGAGCACCCTTGAACCCGGTATAAACTTATACCGAGGATAAACGCGTATGCTGAACCTAGCGAGGGACAAGGAGGTGCGCCAATGGAGAAGCCCTGGTACGCCCATTACGACCCCGGGGTACCCAAGGAGGTCCGCTACCCCGAGAAGCCGCTCTACTTCCTGCTCGCCGAGGCGGCCCGCCGCTTCCCCCACCAGGTAGGGGCCGAGTTCCTGGGAAAGCGCCTCCCCTACGCCGAGCTCTGGCAGGAGACCCGCCGCTTCGCCGCCGCCCTCACGTCCCTCGGCCTGCAAAAGGGCGACCGGGTGGCGGTGATGCTGCCCAACAGCCCCCAGTTCATGATCGCCTTCTACGGCACCCTGCTGGCCGGCGGGGTGGTGGTGAACACCAACCCCCTCTACACCCCCCGCGAGCTCGCCCACCAGCTCAAGGACTCGGGGGCCCGGTTTTTGGTGCTGCTCGACCTGCTCTGGCCTCGCTACGCCGAGATCGCCGACGAGGTGCCCACCGAGCGGGTGATCACCACCGGCGTCCAGGACTACCTCCCCTTCCCCAAGAACCTCCTCTACCCCCTCCTGATGAAGCGGCAGGGCAAGTGGACCGAGCTCCCGGAGGACCCCCGCCGGCGGGACTGGCGGACCCTCCTCCGGGAAACCCCGCCCTTCGAGCCCGAGGACGAACCCACCCCCGACGAGCTCGCCCTCTTGCAGTACACCGGGGGCACCACCGGGACCCCCAAGGGGGCGATGCTCAGCCACCGGAACCTGATGGCCAACGTCCACCAGGTCCTCGCCTGGGCCCCGGGGCTGGAGCCGGGCAAGGAGGTGATGCTCGGGGTGCTCCCCTTCTTCCACGTCTACGGCATGACGGTGGCGATGAACTTCGGGGTGGCCCTGGGGGCCAAGATCGTCCTGCTCCCGCGGTTTGAGGTGCACCAGGTGGTCCAGGCGATCGAGCGGCACCGGGTCACCCTCTTCCCCGGGGTGCCGACGATGTACGTCGCCTTCAACACCTTTCCCGGGATCGAGAAACGGAACATCCGCACCATCAAGGTCTGCATCTCGGGGGCGGCCCCCCTCCCGGTCGAGGTGCAGGAGCGCTTCGAGGCCCTGACCGGGGCCAAGCTGGTCGAGGGCTATGGCCTCTCCGAGGCCTCGCCGGTGACCCACTGCAACCCTATCTACGGCGAGCGGAAGAAGGGCTCGATCGGTCTCCCCCTCCCCGGCGTCGACGCCAAGGTGGTGACCCCCGAGTTCGCCGACCTGCCCCAGGGCGAGGCCGGCGAGCTGGCGGTCAAGGGGCCCAACGTCATGCTCGGCTACTGGAACCGCCCCGAGGAGACCAAGGCCACCCTGGTCGACGGCTGGCTTTTGACCGGCGACATCGCCCGGATGGACGAGGAGGGGTTCTTCTACATCGTCGACCGCAAGAAGGACATGATCATCGCCGGGGGCTACAACATCTACCCCCGGGAGATCGAGGAGGTGCTCTACCAGCACGAGGCGGTGAAGGAAGCGGCGGTCGCCGGGGTGCCCGACCCCTACCGGGGGGAGACGGTGAAGGCCTACGTGGTGCTCAAGGAGGAGTACAAGGGCAAGGTGACCGAGAAGGACCTCGAGGCCTTCGCCCGCGAGCGCCTGGCCGCCTACAAGGTCCCGAAGCTCTGGGAGTTCCGGGACGAGCTTCCCAAGACCGCGGTGGGCAAGATCCTGAGGCGCACCCTCCGGGAGGAGGAGATCAAGAAGCAGCGGGGGGGCGGTTGAGGAACGCCGCCGGACGTGCAACCCTGGGGCTGGCATGAACCGCCTGGGACGAACCGCCATGGGGGGGTTGGCGATCGCCCTCCTCCTGCTCCTGGCCTGGGCCGCCTTCGGCACCCGCATCGTCGACAACCGCCACGTCGGCTGCCGGATCCGGCTGGGGCAGATCCAGACCCGCGAGACCCCACCCGGGCTCCACTGGGTGCTGGTCCCGGTGGAGTCCATGGCCACCGTTCCCATCCACACCCGGATCCTCGACTACAAGGGGGTCGAGGTCCTGGCCAAGGACGGGCTCCGCATCCACATGGACATCACCATCGGCTACCGCATCCGCCCCGACAAGGCCTGCGACGCCCTCCTGCAGTACACCGACATCGAGCAGGGGCTGGTGGTGCCGGCGATCCGCTCGGCCCTGCGCAAGGTGGCCTCCGCCTACCTTTCCACCGAGTACTACGAGAAGCGGGCCGAGGTCGACGCCGGCATCATGCAGGCGCTTGAGACCCTGGAAAACCCCTACTTCCGGGTGGTCCAGGTCAACATCCGCAACGTCGTCCTGCCCCAGTCGGTGGTCGAGGCGATCCAGCGCAAGATCGTCGCCAAGCAGGAGGCCGAGCGCATGCAGTTCGTCCTCGAGAAGGAGCAGAAGGAGGCCGAACGCAAGCAGATCGAGGCCGAAGGCATCGCCCGGGCCAACCGCCTGATCGCCGGCTCGCTCACCGAGAACTACCTGAAGTGGTACCAGATCCAGGCGATCAAGGAGCTCGGCCAGTCGAAGACCAACACCTTCATGATCGTCCCCTACGACTCCGGCCTCTTCCCTATCCCCACCTACCCGGTGCCGGGGGCGAAGCGCTAACATGCGCTCCCCCTGGGCCAGGTTGGAAGGGGTCGAGCGGGTGGCCCTGTTCCCTCCGCCGGGACCGGTGGAGGCCGAGCTCCGGGTGCCGGGGTCGAAAAGCGCCACCAACCGGGCCCTTTTGCTCGCCGGTTTCGCCCGGGGGCCCTCCCGGCTTGAGGGGATGCTGAAAAGCGACGACGCCTACTGGGCGGTCGAGGCCCTCCGGTCGCTGGGCATCGGGGTCCGGGTCGAGGGGGCCAGCGCCTGGGTCGAGGGCGGCGGGCCCCGGGCGAGGGAGGCCGAGGTCTTCGTGGGCTCGGCGGGCACGCTGGCCCGCTTCCTCACCGCGATGCTCGCCTTCACCCCCGGGCGCTGGACGCTCCGGGCCAGCCCCCAGATGCAGCGCCGGCCGATCGCGCCGCTCTTGGAGGCGCTCGCCGCCCTGGGGGTGGGGGTTTCCTACCTCGAGGCGCCGGGGCGGTTTCCCTTCGTCCTCAGGGGCCGGCGGGTCGAGGGGGGCGAGGCGCGGATCTCGGGAAGCACCTCCAGCCAGTTCGTCAGCGCCCTGCTCCTGGCCGGCGCCCTGGCCGAGGGCCCCCTTTTCGTCCGGGTGGAGGGGGGGATCGTTCAACCCGACTACGTGCGGATCACCGCCAGGATGATCGAGGCGTTCGGGGGCCGCGTCGAGGAGGAGCGGGAGGGCCTTCGGGTCCAGCCCACCGGCTACCGGGGAACCGCGATCGAGCTCGAGGCCGACGCTTCGAGCGCCGCCTACTTCTTCGCCCTGGCGGCGGCGAGCGGCGGGCGGGTGCGGGTGCTGAACCTGGGGAGCCGAACGCTCCAACCCGACCTCGGGTTCGTGGACGTGCTGGCCCGGATGGGGGCGGCGGTGGAAAAGGCCCCGACGACGACCGAGGTGCGGGGGCCCCACCGTCTGAGGGGCGGCTTCACCCAGTCGCTCCTCCTGATGAGCGACCAGACCCCCACCCTGGCCGCCCTGGCCGCCTTCGCCGACGCCCCGATCCGGATCGCCGAGGTGGCCCACGTCCGCCACCACGAGACCGACCGGATCGCGGCCATGGTCGCCGAGCTCCAACGGGCGGGGATCCGGGCCGAGGAACACCAAGACGGCCTCACCGTCCACCCGGGAACCCCCCGCCCGGTGCTCCTCGACAGCCACGACGACCACCGAATCGCGATGAGCCTGGCCCTCCTGGCCCTCAAGGCGCCGGGGCTTTCGATCCGAAACCCCGGCACCGTCTCCAAGACCTTCCCCGACTACTTCGACCGCCTGGCCGAGCTGGGCTTTTCGGTCCGCGTGTATACTCAAGGGTCATGAGCGCGAACAACGCCCCCGAACCGCGTTACCACGAAAAGCTCCGGTTGATCGCCGACACCCTGAAGGCAGTGGAGGGCCCGATCGTGATCATCGCCCACGAGGACCCCGACGGCGACGCCCTGGGCAGCACCCTCGGGCTCTACCGGGCGCTCAAGAAGCTCGGCAAGGAGGCGATCTGGATCCTGGAACCGCCGCGCTTCCTCAAGTTCCTGGTCAAGGAGGAGGAGCACCACCCGCCGCTCGAACGCCTCCCCGAGAACGCCACCCTGGTGGTGCTCGACGCCGGGGACCGGGACCGGGCGGTGGGGGCCCCGGTCGAGGGGTTCGTGATCAACATCGACCACCACGGCTCCAACTCCCGCTTCGGCCAGCTCCACCTGGTCGACCCCACCCGGCCGGCGGCGGCGATGATGGTGAAGGAGCTCATCGACCGCCTGGGGGTCCCCTGGGACCCCGAGATCGCCACCCCGGTGCTCACCGGGATCATGACCGACACCGGCTTTTTCAAGAACGCCAACACCACCCCCGAGGTCTTCCAAACCGCCGCCGAACTGGTCGAATACGGGGTGGCCTACGCCGAGCTTGCCGACCGGCTCTCCTGGCGGCCGCCGGAGTACTTCAAGCTCACCAGCCTGGTGCTCTCGACGGTGGGGTTCCACTTCGGCGGTCTGGCGGTCACCGCCCACGTCACCCGGGCGATGGTCGAGGAGGCCGGCGCCGCCGAGGAGGACTCCGACGACTTCGTGGGCCTGTTGAAGACCGCCGAGGGCTCGGTGGTGGCGGTGTTCCTGAAGGAGCGGGAGGAGGGGGTCAAGGTCTCGATCCGCTCCAAGAACGGGGTCAGCGCCCAGCGCATCGCCCTGGAGCTCGGCGGCGGGGGGCACGTACCGGCGGCGGGGGCGACCCTGCCGGGCCTCGATTTGAAGGCCGCCTACCCCAAGGTCCTGGCGGCGGTCGAGAAAGAGCTCAGGCGGGCGGGCCTTTGGGAATGAACGCCCCCGGCGTCCGCCCGATCACCCTCCCGATCCCCTATCCGGTCGGCCACGTCCACCTCTACCTCCTGGAGGGCGACGGCCTCGCCCTGGTCGACACCGGGGTCTCCCGGCGGGCCCTGGTCGGGGCGCTGGAGGCCCTGGGCCGCTCGATCGAAGAGATCGAGGCCGTGATCGTCACCCACCACCACCCCGATCACTACGCCCTGGCCGGGTTCCTCGAGGCCGCCGGGGCCGAGGTCTGGATGCGGGCCGAGGAGATCCGCCGCGGCCACCGCTTCTGGCTGGAGGCCGAGCGCTGGGTCGCCGAGGGGGCGGCCGCCTTCCGGGCCCACGGCGCCCCCGAGGGGCTGATCGAGGCGATGGCCCGGGCCACCCTGGCGACCCGGGCGCGGGTGCACCCGCCGCGCCGTCCCCGCCCCCTCCCCGAGGACGCGCCCTTCGAGGTGGTGGGGATGCGGTTTCGGGTGATCCCCACCCCCGGCCACGCCGAGGGGCAGGCCGCCCTCTTGCGGGAGGACGGGGTGCTCCTGGTGGCCGACGCGGCCCTCGCCGGGATCTCGCCGATGATCGCCCGCTGGGCCTATTCGAACCCCGACCCCCTGGGCGACTACTTCGCCACCCTCGACCGGCTTTCCCGGCTCCGCCCCGCCGCCGTCCTCCCGGGCCACCGCCAGGGCTTCGACCTGGCCGCCCGGGCGGCGGAGCTGCGGGCCCACCACCAGGCCCGCTTGGAGGCCGCCCTCGACGCCCTGGCGGCCGGCCCCAGGACCGCCTGGGAGGTGAGCCGGGCGCTCTTTCCGAACGCCCAGGCCGAGGAACGGCGGTTCGCTCTGGCCGAGACCCTCGCCCACCTCGAGCACCTGGCGGCGCGGGGGCTCGTCCGGCGGCTGGCCGGCCCCCCGATCCGCTACCTCCGGTCGACGTAGACGATCCGGAAGTCGTTGAGGTTGTTCCCGGTCGGGCCGGTCTGGAGCAGGTCGCCCAGGGCCTGGAAGAAGCCGTAGGCGTCGTTTCGCTCCAGGAACGCCCGGGGGTCGAGCCCCAGCGCGAGCGCCCGGGGCAGGCTCTCCGGGGTGAGGATCGCCCCGGCCGCCTCGGTGTTGCCGTCGATGCCGTCGGAGTCGGCGGCGAGGGCGTGGACCCCGGCCGGTCCCAGGGCCAGGAGCAGGGCGAGCAGGAACTCCTGGTTGCGGCCGCCCCGCCCCCCGCCCCGCACGGTGACGCCGGCCTCGCCCCCGGAGAGCAGGAAGAAGGGCGGCGCCAGGGGCAGGCCGCGGTCCCGGGCGCTCGCCACCAGGGCGGCGTGGAAGCCGGCGAGGTCGCGGGCCTCGCCGGTGAAACGGTCGGAGAGCACCAGCACCCGCGCCCCCTCGGCCCGCAAGGGGGCGGCGGCGGCCTCGAGGAGGTCGGCGTTGGCGGCGATCACCCGGTTCTCCACCCGGGCGAAGACCGGGCTGCCGGGCTTCGGGGTCTCGGGGAGCTCGCCCCGGGCGCCGGCCTCGAGGTGGGCCCGGGCCGCCGGGGCCTCCACCCGGTAGCGGTCGAGCACCGCCAGGGCGTCCTCGAAGGTGGTGGGGTCGGGGGCGGTGGGGCCCGAGGCGATGGCGCTGACGTCGTCGCCGGGAACGTCGGAGAGGTAGAGGGCCAGCACCCGGGCGGGGTAGGCGGCCTCGGCCAGGCGCCCCCCCTTGATGCGGGAGAGGTGCTTCCTCACCGCGTTGACCTCGAGGATGGTGGCCCCGCTCCTCAAGAGGGCGCGGGTCAGGGCCTGCTTCTCGGCCAGGCTCACCCCCCAGGGGGCGGCCCAGAGCGCGCTGCCGCCGCCGGAGACCAGCACCAGCAGGGTGTCCCCCTCGCCGAGCCCGCGGGCCAGCGCCAGGGCCCTCTGGGCGGCGGCCACCGAGGCCTCGTCGGGCACCGGGTGGCCGGCCTCCAAAAGGGGCAACCGGGCGAGCCGCCCGCCGTGGCCGTAGCGGGTGGTGCCGAAGCCCCGGGCGTTCGGCCAGGCGGCCTCCACCGCCCGGAGCATCGGCCAGGCCGCCTTGCCCACCGCCAGCACGTGGGGCCGCGGGGGCTCGGGACCGAGGGCGGCCCGCACCCGCGCCTCCGGCTCGGTGGCCGCCAGGGCGCGGCGGAAGAGGGCGACGAGACGCTCGCGCACGGCTACCCCAGCGCCCCTCGGGCGGCCCGGCGCCCGGCCTCGACGATCGCGGCCAGACGGCCGAAGGCGGCGACCCCGACCCCGGGCAGCGGCACCCGCAGCAGGACCTCGGGGGGGTCGAGGGCCAACCGGGCCCGGGTCAGCGCCCCGCCCATGATCGCCGCCGCCCGTTGGGCCTCGGCCAGGGCGTTCCGGGCCACCGGTCCCTCCTCGCCGCCGGTCACGTCGACCGCCCAGACCTCGGTCGCCCCCAGCCAGCGGGCCCCGGCCACCGGCAGGTCGTCGAGGACCCCGCCGTCGATCAGCCGCTCGCCCCCGAGCTCGACCGAGCCCACCAGCAGGGGGTGGGCGGCCGAGGCCAGGATCGCCTCGGGCAAAGGCCCTCGGGAGAGGTAGCGAAGCCGGCCGGTGACCAGGTTCACCACCGGCACCACCAGGGGCCGCTTAAGGTCCTCGAAGCGGGGCGGGAGGTGGGCCTTGAGGAAGGCGAAGAGCCGCCGCCGGGCGTAGGCCCGCCGACCGGGGACGAAGGGGAAGAACCCCGACCAGCGGGCCCGCCGGGCGATGGCGAGGATCGCCCCCGGGGGGTGACCGGCGGCGTAGAGGGCGCCGATGATCGCCCCCATGCTGGCCCCGGCCACCCCCTCGAAGGCGAGGCCCTCGGCCTCGAGGACCTCCAGGACCCCGATGTGGGCGAGGCCCCGGGCCCCACCCCCAGAGAGCACCAAACCCCTCATGCCCCCAGCCTACGCGAAAAAGCCGGGGCGGGGCGCCCCGGAGCTGGTGGGCGGTACTGGACTCGAACCAGTGCCCTCCCGCTTGTAAGGCGGGCGCTCTGACCAACTGAGCTAACCGCCCGCACCCCAAGGCTACGAAAGAACCGCCCCCCGGGCAAGCGCCCGGGGGCGGCGGCGACGAGGCCTAGCGGAACTGCTCGATCAGCTCGCGGACGTCCCGGTAGACCTTCTTGGCCCGGGCCCGCTCCTGGACCTCGGCGATCTCGTCGGCCAGGGTCTTCCGACCCTCGACCTGGTAGAGGATCCCCAGCGGCACCTGGTTCTTGGTCAGCATCCACTGGGTGACCTCGTGAGCGGCGTTCCAGTCGCTGGGGTCGTGGTCGGTGTCCTCGAGGTAGACGCCGTGGTCGCGGACGTAGTCGTACTCCTGCTTGCCCCGGAAGGTGACGCAGGGCGAGAGCACGTTGATGAGGGCGAAGCCCTTGTGGGCGATCCCCTTCTTGATCAGCTCCTTGAGGTGCTTGACGTTGCCGGAGAAGCCCTGGGCGATGTAGGTCGCCCCCAGCTCCAGCGCCAGCGCCAGCGGGTTCAGGGGCCGCTCGGGATTGCCCGAGGGGGTGGTCTTGGTAACGTCGCCGGTGGGGGTGGTCGGCGAGACCTGGCCCTTGGTCAGGCCGTAGATCCGGTTGTCCATCACGATGTAGGTGAGGTCGGGGTTCCGCCGGATCGCGTGGACGAAGTGGTTGGTCCCGATCGAGTAGCCGTCGCCGTCGCCGCCGGCCACCAGCATGGTGAGCTCGGGGTTGGCCACCTTGGCCCCGGTGGCGATGGGCAGGGGCCGGCCGTGGATCGAGTTAAACCCGTAGGCGTTGATGTAGCCGGGGATCCGGCTGGAGCAGCCGATGCCGCTCACCACCCCGAGCTTCTCGGGGGGAATCTGGAGATCGGCCACCGCCTGCTGGATCGCCGCCAGCACGCCGAAGTCGCCGCACCCCGGACACCAGACGATGGGGATTTGGGTCTTGTAGTCCTTGGCGGTGAGCTTGACCTTTTCCATCCTAGGCCTCCACCTTCTTGCCGTAGTGCTCGGCGATCGCGGCCAGCACCTCGTCGACCCGGAGCGGGTTGCCGCCGGCCCGAGCGTAGCTGTAGGTCTCTTTGGGCAGGCCGTCGTAGAACGCCCTCAGGTAGCGGTAGAACTGAGCGGTGAAGGAAAGCTCGACCACCAGCGCCCGCTCCACCCCCTTCAGGGCCTCGTCCAACGCCCGGGCGGGGACCGGGAAGAGCAGCTGGGGGACGATCGCCTTCACCTTCATCCCCTGCTTGCGGGCCCGCTCGACCGCCTCGCGGACCGCCCCCTTGGAGGAGCCCCAGGCGAGCACCGCCAGCTCGGCGTCGCCGTCGCCGTAGATCCGCACGAAGCCGGCCTCCTCGGCGATGAGGGGCAGTTTCCGGGCCCGCTTCTCGCTCATCACCTGGTGCAGGGTCCCCGAGGAGCTGGGCCAGCCCTTCTCGTTGTGCTCGAGGCCCGAGATGTAGTGCTGTCCGCCCTTCATCCCCGGCACCGCCATCGGGCTCACCCCGTCCTCGGTGAGCTTGTAGCGGGCGTACTCCTCGCCCAGCTCGGCCTCGGAGGGGCGCTTGCGGGCGATCGCCCGTTCGCGGGCAAAGAGCACCGCCTCGTCGACGGTCTCGGAACGCTCGGCGACGAACTGATCGGAGAGGATGTAGACCGGCAGCTGGTACTTCTCGGCCAGGTAGAAGGCCTCCACCGCCACCTGGAAGTTGTCCTCGACGTCGGCCGGGGCCAGCACCACCCGGGGGGCGTCGCCGTGGGTGCCGCCGATCGCCTGGAAGAGGTCGGCCTGCTCGGTCTTCGAGGGGATGCCGGTGGAGGGGCCGGTGCGCTGGACGTTGACCACCACCAGGGGGATCTCGGCCATGGCGGCGAGGCCGATCGCCTCCTGCTTGAGGGAGATGCCGGGTCCCGAGCTGGCGGTCATCGCCCGGGCCCCCGCCCAGGAGGCCCCGATCGCCATGGCGGCGGCGGCCAGCTCGTCCTCGGTTTGGATCACCGCGCCGCCGAAGCGGGGCAGCTCGCGGGCCAGGAACTCCAAGATCGGGCTGGCGGGGGTGATGGGGTAGCCGGAGTAGAACTTGACCCCGGCGTGGATGGCGCCGAAGGCCAGGGCGTCGTTGCCGGTCATCACCAGCTTGGGCTCGCCCCCCTCGGCCTCGAGGCGGTAGGGGATCCCCTCGGGAAGGTTCTCCTCGACCCAGCGGGCCCCCAGGTCGATCGCCTTGATGTTGACCTCGGCGGCCTCGGGGCGCTTCCTGCCGAACTTCTGCATCACCGAGTCCTTGAGGGCGTCGATCGGGAGGTTGAGGAGCCGGGCCAGCACCCCGAGCAGGACCATATTTTTGGCCAGCGGGACTTTGAGCTCCTCGCTGGCCAGGCGCTTGAACGGCACGCCCACGAAGCGTGCCTTTTTTTCTGGCGGGATCGGGACCGCCTCCAGCGGGGTCTTGTCGGCGTCGTCGTAAAGGACGACCGCGTTCTCCCGAACCTCGATCTCGTCGGTGAAGCGCTTAAAGTCCTTCCAGGAGAAGACCGCCAGCACGTCGACGTAGTCGCCCTGGCTGTAGATGGGCTCGGCCGAGACGCGGATCCGGGCCGAGGACTCGCCGCCCCGAATCTGGGGACCGTAGGACTTCAGCATGAAGGCGTAAAGCCCCTTGCGGGCCGCCGACTTGGTGATGAAGTCCCCCGCCGTGATCACGCCGTCGCCGCCGGAGCCGGCGATCGCCAGTACCACCTCTTGCATGCCTCATCGCCTCCTCGCGGGCGCGCGCCCGCCCAAAGCCAGGGGGTATTGTAGCACCAAGAAAGGGGCAAAAGTCCGAACCAGCCCGCATTCGGTAACATGGTCGGGCATGACCGACGCCCACACCCACCTCGACCTGCAGGATGACCCCGAGGGGGCCCTGGCCCGGGCCGCCGACTTCGCCGGGTTGCTCACCGTGGGCATCGACCCCAAGGCCAACCGGAGGGCGCTGGCCTTCGCCGAGGCGAACCCCCGGGTCTTCGCCGCCGTCGGCCTCCACCCCAACGCCGCCGAGCTCCTCTCCCCCGAGGTCGCCGAGGACCTGAGGGCCCTGGCCGGGCACCCCCGGGTCCGGGCGATCGGCGAGACCGGCTTCGACTTCTACTGGGACAAGGCGAGCCCGGCCGCCCAGGCCGCCGCCCTCGACCTCCAGGCCGAGCTCGCCCTGGCCCACGGCCACCCCCTGGTCTTCCACGTCCGCAGCAAGGACGGCCGCGACGACGCCGAGCGGGAGCTGATCGGCTGGCTCCGACTGCACCGCCCGCCCCACTTCGTCCTCCACGCCTTCGCCGGCCACGAGGGGCTTTTGGAGACCGCGCTGGCGCTGGGCGGCTACGTGAGCCTGGCCGGGAACCTTACCCACCGAAAGAAAAAGCGTCTCCGGGAGATCGCCCGCGCCCTGCCCCGGGACCGGGTGGTGGTGGAGACCGACGCCCCCTACCTGACCCCCGAGCCCAAGCGGGGTCGGGACAACCAACCGGCCTACGTCCTCTACACCCTGGCCGAGCTCGCCGAGCTTTGGGGGCTCCCCTTCCACGAGGCCGAGGCCGGCACCGACGAGAACGCGAGGAGGCTCTTCCGGTGGCAGCGGTGAACGGGGTCGTGCTGGTCCACTACCACGAGGTCGGGCTCAAGGGGAGGAACCGGGCCCGTTTCGAACAGATCCTGCTCTCGCGGGTGCAGGAGGCCCTCGAGGGCCTCGACCTCAAGGTGAGCCGGCTCCCGGGCCGGATCGTGGTGCGGGGGGTCGGCGAGGCGACCTGGCCCGAGGTGCGGGAGCGGCTCGGCAAGGTCTTCGGGGTGGCGAACTTCGCCTTCGCCCTCGAGGCCCCCCCCGACCTCGAGGCCCTGGCCCGGCTGGCCATCGAGCGGATCCC
>JALSRQ010000061.1 GCA_026984675.1 Thermaceae bacterium | reverse complement strand
ATGAAGCTGTACTGGTTCAGCATCCGGGGGTCGTCGCGGTCGAAGAGGGGGGCGAGCTTGAGCCGGGTCTTGGTGAAGAGGAAGGTCCCGAGGTCGGTGAGGGTGTAGGCCCCCTTCTCGCTGGCGAGGGTGAGGGTAGCCCCCATCCCCGACCCCGACTCCAGGTACCAGGGCTTCCCCTGGGGCCGGAGCCCGGCCGCCTTCCAGAGGCGTTGCTCCCGGACGTAGGTGCCCGAGCGGTCCCCCCGGGAGACGAAGAGCGCCCCCTTAAGGTAGATCTTCCGGAACGCGTTCAAGACGTTCGTCTCCCAGCGCACCCCGGCGGGGTCGGCGGGCGGGCCCACGATCAGGAAGCGGTTTTTCGCCAGGCAGGCGTGGAGGACGCCCTTCTTCTCGGCCAGGAAGCCGGCCTCGAGGGACGGCGCGTGGACCAGCACGGCGTCGGCGTCGCCCCGCCCGGCGATGGCCAGGGCCTGGCCGGTGCCCACCGCGATCACCCGGACCGGGATCCCGGTCTCCCGGGTGAAGCCGGGGAGGATCGCGTCCAATAGCCCCGAGTCGTTGACGCTGGTGGTGGTCGCGAGCACCAGCGGGGCGCGGGCCCAGACCGGCAGGGCCGTCAGCAGGAGAACCAAAAACCAGCGCGGATGCATACGCCCTCCTCGTGTTGCATGGATATGCTACACGAGGGCCGGCCGCAAACGAAACCCCGGCGGGGCGGGCCCGCCGGGGCGCGGTGGCCGGGACTAGCGCTTTTTCCGGCCCTTGCCCTTCTTCTTGCCCTCGCCCGGGCTGCCCGCCCCGCGCAGGAAGCTCTTCAGCTTGTGCTCGAACTCGGGGGCCTGCCGGGGCAGCCGCCGGGGCCGCGGGGGGGCGACGGGCTTGGGCTTGAGCTCCTTGATCGAGAGGTCGAGCCGGCCCTTGTGGTCGCGGCCGAGGACCATGACCTCGACCTCCTCGCCCTCGGTGAGGAAGTCCTCGACCCTTTTCACGTACTCGTGGGCGATCTGGCTGATGTGCACCAGGCCGGACTCGCCGTTTTCCAGCTCGACGAAGGCGCCGAACTCCATGATGCGGGTGACCCGCCCCTTGACGATCTCGCCGGCCTCTACCGCCATGCCGAGCCGTCCTCCGTCGACCAGTGGGGATGTGCCTTGGGGTTTTTCTTCACGGCCCGCTCAGTGTAGCACAATCGGGGCATGGGGTGGTCGAGGGAGGAGATCGAGCGCATCCGGGACGAGGCCCGGCGGCTGGAAGCGGCCCGCGACCGGTTGATCGAGCTCGCCCGCGAGGCGATCAAGCGCTCGAAGAACGCGATCTACGCCGCCATCCGCGAGGACCTGAAGGCGGCGGCGGGGGAGCTTTCGGCCTGCTGGCGGGCGATCGAGGCGCTCGATGCGCTGCAGGCCGGGGAGCCCGCCCTCTTTGGCGAGGAGATCGCCGCGGTCGCCCGGGGCGAGGCGGTGGAGGCCGAGGCGGTGGTGCGGGTGGCCGGGGGCGGGGCGTTGCCCCGGCCCGACGAGCTGCCGGTGGCGGTGGACCTGGTCGCCTACCTGCAGGGCCTGCTGGACGCCACCGGCGAACTCCTCCGGGCGGCCGGCGAGCGGCTGCTGGCGGGGGATCGGGCCTTCGCCGAGCGGGCCAAGGCGGCGATCGAGGCGGTCTACTTCCTGGCGCTCGAGGCCGCCCCCAAGCGCTACGACCTCCGCCGCAAGCTCGACTACGTCGCCGGCAACCTGCAAAAGCTCACCGAGGCGAGGCTCTGGGCCCGCCCCTGCTAACGCTTTTTAGCCGGCAGGCGAAAAGGCGTTATACTGGCGCCATGGGCGGATCCAGCCTTTGGTTCGAACCCAGCCAGGACGAGCGGGCCCTGATCGGGGCGGTGGAGGCCTTCCTCAAGGACCGGGCGATCCCCACCGCCGACGAGCGCGACCGGGCCGGGGTCTTCCCCCACCGGCTGGTGGGGGAGCTCGCCGAGCTCGGGGTGTTCGGCCTCATGGTGCCCGAGGCCTACGGCGGCCTGGGGCTTTCGGCGGTGACCGCGATGCGGATCCTCGAGGCCATCGGCTACGCCGACGGCGCCCTCGGCCTCACGGTGGCCAGCCACAACTCGCTGGCCACCGGCCACGTGCTCTTGGCCGGCAACCCGGCCCAGAAGGAGCGCTTCCTGCCCAAGCTCGCCTCCGGCGAGTGGCTGGGCGCCTGGGGCCTCACCGAGCCCCAGGCGGGCTCCGACGCCGCCGCCCTCAGGACCCGGGCGGAGCCCGCGGACGGGGGCTTTCGCCTTTTTGGCACCAAGCAGTTCATCACCCAGGGCTCGGTGGCCGGGGCCTACGTGGTGATGGCCCGCACCGACCCCGCCCCCGAGGGGAAGCGCCACCTCGGGATCAGCGCCTTCGTCTTCGAGCGGCCGCCCGAGGGGAGCGGGTTTTCCGTCGGTCGCAAGGAGGAAAAGCTCGGCCTCCGCGCCTCCGACACCGCCCAACTCGTCTTCGACGGGCTCCTCCTCCCCCAGGACGCCCTCCTCGGCGAGCGGGGGAAGGCCTTCTACGACGTGCTCCGGGTGCTCGACGGCGGCCGGGTGGGGATCGCCGCGATCAGCGTGGGGATCGGCCGGGCCGCCCTCGACCTGGCGGCCCGCTACGCCGGGGAGCGCACCGCCTTCGGCCGGCCGATCGCCGCCTTCGAGGGGGTCGCCTTTAAGCTCGCCGACATGGCCACCGAGCTCGAGGCCGCCCGCCTCCTCTACCTCCGGGCCGCCGCCCTCAAGGACGCCGGCCGGCCCTACACCCTGGCCGCCGCCCAGGCCAAGCTCTTCGCCAGCGAGGCGGCGGTGCGGGCCGCCGACGCCGCGATTCAGATCCTGGGGGGCTACGGCTACACCCTGGACTACCCCGCCCAGCGCTACTGGCGGGACGCCCGGCTGATGGAGATCGGCGAGGGGACCAGCGAGATCCTTAGGCTGGTGATCAGCAAGAAGCTTTTGGAGTCGCTATGAGGGTCTACATCCAGGACACCTACCCCGAGGACTTCGCCCACTGCTACGGCTGCGGCTACAAAAACCCCCAGGGCCACCGCTTCCGGACCTACTACGACGAGGCCGCCGGCGAGACCGTGACCTGCTACCGGCCGCGGCCCGAGCACACCGCCGTCCCCGGCTTCGTCTACGGCGGTCTGATCGCCAGCCTCATCGACTGCCACTCCTCGGGCTCGGCGGCGATCTTCAAGATGCTGGCCGAGGGCCGGCGGCCCGGCCAGGGGGAGGCGCCGCGGTTCGTCACCGCCCGCCTCGAGGTCGACTACCTGAGGCCCACCCCCCTCGGCCCCGAGCTCTGCGTCCGGGGCCGGGCGGCGGAGGTGAAGGACCGCAAGGTGGTGGTGGAGAGCCGGCTCTTCGCCGGCGACCAGGAGACCGTCCGGGGCCGGGCGGTGCTGGTGCTCCTCCCCGAGGGGATGGCCCGGCGGGCCCGGGACGCCTAGCGGCGGGGGGCGGCCTTGACCCGCCGCCTTCGGGGCCGGGCCGGCCGCCGGGGGGGCGGGGCCAGCGGCAGCGGGGCCCGCTGCCCCACCCCCAGCCCCCAGCGCGCCGCCGCCCGGGCCTCCTTCTCGGGCAGGCCGGCGGCCATCGCGGCGGCCACCAGGACGGCCTCGGCCTCGAGGGGGTCGAGGCCGTAGGGCACCAGGCCGCCGGCGGCCCGGGCGTAGCGGATCAGGGTGAGGTGGCGACGGCCCACCGGGGTCGCCGCCACCCGGGCGGCAAAGCGTTGGAGCAGCCCCCAAAGCCGCCGGGGCGAGACCGGGGTCAGGGGGAGCGGCGGCGGGGGTACCGGCGGCGGGGGGCGGAGGGCCTCGAGCAGCCCCTGCGGCGCCGGCGGCAGGAGCGCCGGCGCCGCCAGCGGCACCTCCCAGCGGTAGGCCCCGGATTCCAGCCGGGTGGGGGCGGCGACCACGTAGGCCCGCCCGAGCCCCCGCAGGTCGACCCCGGGCAGGGCCCCGGCGGCCACGCTGAGCCCCTCGGGGGCCGAGGGGGGGAGGGCCAAAAAGAGGTGGACCCCGCCCCGGGGGGTGCGCTGGCGGGGGGCCCCGCCGAGCTCGGGGAAGGCCGCCCGCAGGCGGGACCAGGCCTCGGGGGCGTCGAGGTCGAGGACCAGCACCCCTTCGGGGGCCAGGATCCCCACCCCGGCCCGGGGGTCGGCCCGCCACCAGGCCGCCAGGACGCGGGGGTCGGCGCTCGCCTCCTTGAGCCCGTGGGGCACCAGCCGGCCGTGGGGCCGCTTGGCCCCCGGCCACAGGGGGAGGACGCGGTAGCCGAGGGCGGCGTACCGCAGGGCGGCGTCGAGGGCCGGGGGCGGCATCGCCCTCAGGTTACCACCTGACAAGGCTCGGTTCGTGCCCCCGGCCACCGCCCCGCCTCCCCGCGTGTTGCTATACTGTGCCACACGCGGGGAGGGGTATGAAGCTCACCGATCGCTACGGGCGCGTCATCAAGGACCTCCGCATCTCGGTTACCCCGAGGTGCAACTACCACTGCCTCTACTGCCACCCCCTGGGGCTAGAAATGACCGATCCACCGGGCACGGTGACGGTGGAGGACGTGGCCCGCTTCATCCAGGCCGGGGTGCTGCTCGGGGTCGAGAGCGTGCGGTTCACCGGCGGCGAGCCGCTGGTCCGCAAGGAGCTCCCGGCCATGATCGCCGCCGCCCGGGAGGCGGGGGTCGAGGACGTGGCCATCACCACCAACGCCACCGCCCTCAAAAAGCGCCTGCCCGACCTGCTCGAGGCCGGCCTGACCCGGGTCAACATCTCGCTCGACGCCCGCGACCCCGAGGTCTTCCGCTCGCTCACCCGGGGGGGCAACGTCGAGGACGTCTGGGAGGGGATTCACGCCGCCCTCGAGGCCGGCCTCCACCCGGTCAAGCTGAACGCGGTGGTGATCCGGGGGATGAACGAGGGCGAGGTCGCCCCCCTGGCCGAGCTGACCCTGAACCGGCCCCTCCACATGCGCTACATCGAGTACATGCACCTGAACAACGCCCCCTTCGAGGAGTACAAGGCCCAGTTCGTCCCCGGAAGCGAGATCAAGGCCCGGGTCGAGGCCGCTTTCGGGGCGCTGGAGCCGGTGCCCACCGACCCCAGCTCGCCGGCCCGGGTCTACCGCATTCCCGGGGCGACCGGCACGGTGGGGTTCATCAACCCGGTGAGCGAGCCGTTTTGCTCGAACTGCTCGCGGCTGCGCCTGACCTCCGACAAGAAGCTCCGCCCCTGCCTGCTGACCGAGCTGGAGATCGACATCGCCTGGGCCTTCGCCGCCGAGCGGCCGGTCGAGGCGCTGGTCGACGCGATCCTCATCGCCACCGACCGGAAGCCGGCCTACGGCAACACCCTGCCCACCCAGCGGCAGCGGGTCATGCTCGGGATCGGCGGCTAGCCGCCTCGACCAGGGCGGCGAAGAGGCCCCAGTGCTCGGGGAGCATCTCGGGGTGCCACTGGACGGTGAGGTAGAAGGGGTGGTCGGGCAGGTGGGCGGCCTCGAGGACCCCGTCGGGGGCCTCCGCCAGCGGGGCCAGCGGCCCGGGGTCCCGCACCGCCTGGTGGTGGTAGGAGTTCACCCGGAACCGCTCGCCGAAGAGCTCCTTCAAAAGGCCGTTCCCGGTCAGCCGCACCGAGTGGGCCAGGGCCGGGGGCCCCGAGTCCTGGTAGTGCTCGATCTCGCGGTAGCCGGCCCGGGCGAGGTCCTGGTGGAGGCGGCCCCCCAGCGCCACCGCCGCCACCTGCATGCCGCGGCAGACCCCCAGGAGGGGCAGGCCGGTGGCGGCGGCGTGGCGGGCCAGGAAGAGCTCGCTTTGGTCGCGCTCGGGGCTGACCTCGCCGAGCTCGGGGACCGGCTCCTCCCCGAAGAGGGCGGGGTCGAGGTCGCCGCCGCCGGTGAGGACCACCGCGTCGAGCCGCTTAAGGGCCCGCTCCAGCCGGTCGGGGTCCTGGGGGGGCAGCACCACCGGCACCCCGCCGGAGGCGGCGATGGCCCGGAGGTAGGTGTCGAGCACGCCCCAAAACCGCGCCGGCATGCGCTTCGAGGCGTTCCAGCGGTATTGCGAGGCGAGGCCGATGAGGGGCACGGCTCCCAGCTTACACTTGGGGGGAGGCCGGGCCAACCCGGCCGGGAGGTGGCATGATCCGACCGGCGTTCCAGGCCGCCCTGCGCGAGCTTTTGAAGGAGGCCGAGACCCCCTTCTACGCCTACGACCTGGGCCAGGTCGAGGCCCGGGCCGAGGCCTTCCGGGCCGCCTTTTCCAAGGCCCGGCCCTTCTACGCGGTGAAGGCCAACCCGGCCCTCTTCCTCCTCCGCTTTTTGAGGGAGCGGGGGTTCGCGGCCGAGACCGTCTCGCTGGGGGAGGTGTTCCGGGCCTACCGGGCCGGTTTCCTGCCCCACGAGGTGCTGCTCAATGGCCCGGTCAAGCCGCCCCGGGTGCTCCGGGCCCTGGCCGCCGCCGGGGTGCCCCACCTGGGGGCCGACTCCCCGGCCGACCTCGAGCGGATCGCCCGGCACCTGCCGGGGGCCCGGGTGCTCCTCAGGGTGAACCCCGACCTGCCGGTCCGGACCCACGACCACCTGGCCACCGGCCGGGGCGAAAGCCAGTTTGGCATGCTGCCCGAGGCGATTCCCGCCGCCTACCGCCGGGCCCGGGAGCTGGGCCTGGAGGTCCTCGGCCTCCACCTCCACCTGGGCTCGGCCCTCACCCAGCCCGAGGACTTCGCCGCCGGCTACCGGGTGGTCGAGGGGCTGCTGGAGACGCTCGGCCCCCAGCCGGTGGTGGACCTCGGCGGCGGCTTCGGGCTCGACCTCGACCTGGGGGCCCTGGCCCCCCTCCTCGCCCCCTTCCACCGCCGGGCCGGGGAGGTCTGGCTGGAGCCGGGGCGCTACCTGGTGGCCCGGGCGGGGGTGCTGGTCGCCCGGATCTGGGGGGCGAAGGCGACCCGCCGCCGCTACCTGCTGCTCGACGCCGGGATGAGCCACTTCCTCCGCCCCGCCCTCTACCGCGTCCGCCCGGAGGTGCGGCCCCTCTACGAGGGCGGCGAGGAGGCCGAGTACGACCTGGCCGGCCCCGCCTGCGAGTCGACCGACGTGCTGGCCCGGGGGGTGCGGCTGCCCGCGCCCCGGGAGGGGGACGCGGTGGCGATCCTCGAGGCCGGCGCCTACGGATCCTCGATGGCGAGCTCCTACCTCGACACCCCGCGCCCCGCCGAGTACGTCTGGGACGGGGAGGGCTGGTTCGTCGTCGGGGAACGCGAGCGCTACCCCGCGCTGTTTGCCCGCCAGCGGAGCTAGGCCGGGATGTTCGCCGCCCCCTGGGCGCTCCTTCTCCTTCCCCTCGCCCTCCTGGCCCGGGGCGGCGGGCGGCGGATCGCGGTCCTGCTCTTTCTTTTGGCCCTGGCCGGCCCCCGGCTCCCCCTCGCCCCCGGCCTCACGGTGGTGATGCTGGACGCGAGCCCCTCCAGCCGGCCGGCGCTGGCCCGGGCCCTGGCCGGGCTCCGGGTGGCCGGCCCGGTGCGCTACCTCGCCTTCGGGGAGCGGGCGGCCTGGGTGAACAACCCCCACGCCCTGCCCCCGCTCGGCGGGGGGACCGACTTCGCCGGCGCCCTGGCCGAGGCCGGGAAGGCCGGCCCCAGCCGGATCCTGCTCCTCTCCGACGGGCTGTTCGCCCCGGTGGCGAGCCCGGTGCCCCTCTACGCAGTCCCCCTTCCCCCCGCCCCCCACGCCGCCCTCACCGCTCTCTACGCCCCCCTGGCCCCGGCCCTGGGGGAGCGGGTCGAGGTGGTCGCCGAGGCGGTGCTGAGCCGTCCGGCCGAGGTCGTCCTCGAGTTCTCCGCCGGCGACGCGCACGAAACCCGCCGCCGCCGGCTCCCCCGGGGCGCCAGCCGGGTGGGGTTCCGCTTCCTGCTCCAGGGCCCCACCGAGGTGCGGGTGAAGCTGAGGAGCCCGCTCGGCGACGACGCCCGCCGCCTGACCCTCACCCCCGCCGGGCGGACCAAGGTGCTGGTGGTCGGCGACCCCAGCGCCGCCCGCTACCTGAGGGCCCAGGGGTTTTCGGTGACCGAGGCCGCCGCCCTCCCGGAAAGGCTCCCCCGGCTGGTGGTGGTGGGGGCCTCGGCCAAGGCGCTGGGGCCGCTCGGCCCCGGGCGGCTCCGGAAGCACCTCGAGGCCGGCGGGGGGCTCCTCTTCACCGCGACCCCCGAGGGGCTCTTCTTCGGGGGCTGGGACCGGGTCTTCCCCGACCTCCCCTTGAAGCCCAAGCCGGGCAAGGGGGCCGCCTTCGTGCTGGTGCTCGACGTCTCCGGCTCGATGGCCGGGGAGAAGCTCGCCCGGGCGGTGGAGGGGGCACGGGCGGCGGTGCGGGCCGCCCGCGAGGAGGACGCCCTCGGGATCGTGGTCTTCAGCGACCGGACCCGCTGGCTCTTGCCCCTGGCCCCGGTCGACTACCGCCAGCGGCGGCTGGCGGAGAAGCGCCTGGAGGCGCTGGCGGCCGGGGGCGGCACCGATCTGGCCCCGGCCCTGGCCAGCGCCCGGGCCGCCCTGGCCTCGGTGCGGGCCGAGCAAAAGGCGATTTTGGTGGTTACCGACGGGGTCACCGCCCGGCCCGAGGCGGCCCGGCGGGAGGCCGCCGCCGCCCGCGCCGCCGGCGTCCGGCTGGCCGCGCTCGGCATCGGTCCCGACGCCGACCGGGCCTTCCTGGCCTCGCTGGGGGGCGAGGTCCTCTCGGCCCAGGACCCCGCCGCCCTGGCCGACCTCATCGAGCGGGCCGCCAAACGGGCGCTCAAAAAGCGGAGCGCCTTCGGCCGCTTCCCCCTCACCCTGGGGCCCCACCCGGTGACCCGGGGGCTTTCGCCCCCGCCGCCGGCCCGGGTGCTCCTCCCGGCGGTGAGCAAGCCCTGGGCCACCGCCGTACTGCGGAGCGGCGACCTCGACGTGCTGGCCCTGGCCGAGCGGAGGAACGGCCGGGTGGCGGCGCTGGCCACCGACCTCGGGCAGAGCCTGAAGGACTGGCCCGACGCCGGCCGGCTGCTGGCCAACCTGATGCGCTGGCTGGCCGACACCCCCGCCCGGCCCCGTTACCTGCTGGCCGGCGACACCCTCTACCTCTACGGCCGCTACCCCGCGCCCCCCGAGCTCTGGAGCGGGGGGGTCCGCTACCCCCTGGTCCCCGACGCCCCCTTCCGCTACCGCCTGCGGCTTCCCGCCGGGGTCCGGACGTTCTCGATCCGGGCCGGGGACCGCACCCTCTTCCGCCTCCGCCGGGCCCCCGCCGGGGAGTGGCCCGACCGGGACGGCCGGGCGACCCTGAAGGCGCTGGCCGAGGGCTCCGGGGGCCGGCTCCTCGACGCCCCGGTGCTCGGCCCCCCGCCCCGGGTGCCCCGGGACCTCTCGGGGGCGCTCGCCGGGCTCGGCCTCCTGGTCTTCCTCCTGGAGCGCTACCTGGCCTGGCGGCGGGGGCGGGTAGACTAGGCCCGTGCCCCGCGGCTTTTGGCTCCTTTTCCTGACCGTTTGGCTGACCGCCTGCAGCGTCCGGCCGGTGCCCCGCCAGGTGACCCTGACCCCCGACGGGTTCGGCCGCCTCGAGGTCCACACCGGCGGCGCCTGGTCGGTGACGAGTCCCGGCTGGCTGGCGGCCGCCCCCGCCAGCGGCAGCGGGGGCGGGGTGGTGTACCTCGAGGGCGACGGCCGCCGCCTCCCCGACCGGCCGGCGATCGAGGGCACCCTGACGGTGAGCGCCGGCGGCCTCTACCCCGTGCGGGTGCGCTGGCCGCTTTTGAAGCTCACCCTCCGGCTCGAGGCGGGCGCCCCCGCCGCCCCCCCGGCGGCGCGCCCCCTGGCCCGGCCCCGCCCGCCCCGCCCGCGGGGGAAGCTGGTCAAGCTGGCCGGCGGCCGCTGGGTCCGCCTTCCCGCCGGTGCCCCCACCCCGGCCGGGGCCCTGCGGGAGGAGGCCGACGGCTACGTCTGGCCGCTGGGGTTCCCCGCCGACCCCTTCTTCCCCTACCAGTGGCACCTCCGCCAGACCGGCGCCCGCTGGGCGTTCCTGAAGGACTACGTCCGCCCGGTGGTGGTGGCGGTGATCGACACCGGGGTCCGCTACGACCACCCCGACCTCGCCGGGGTCCTGCTGGACGGCACCCAAGGGGCCTACGACTTCACCGAGAACGACCCCGACCCCACCGACACCGGCGGTCACGGCACGGTGGGCAGCCACGGCACCCACGTCGCCGGCATCGTCGCCGCCCGCGCCGACGGGGTGGGGGTGGTGGGCGAGGCCTGGCCGGCGCCGGTGCGGGTGCTGCCGCTCAGGGTCATCGACGCCAGCGGCTACGGCCGCTTCTCCGACGTCGCCGACGCGATCCGCTACGCCGCCGGGCTGCCGGTGACCCGGGGGAGCCAAACCCTCGAAAACCCCAGCCCCGCCCAGGTGATCAACCTCTCGCTGGGCAGCACCCAGTTCTCCCAGGCCCTCTGCGACGCGGTGGCCGACGCCGTGAGGGCGGGGGCGGCGGTGGTGGCGGCGGCCGGGAACCTGCCGCCGGCCCCCGGGGCCTACTTCTACCCCGCCGCCTGCCCCGGGGCGATCGCGGTGGCGGCCACCGACCAGGGGGTGGGGCGGCCGCCGCGCCCCGCCTGGTACACCGCCCAAAACGACCGGGTGGCGGTGGCCGCCCCGGGCGGCGACCTCGCCGAGGACGCCGACGCCGACGGCCACCCCGACGGCGTCCTCTCCACCACCTGGAACTACCGGGACGGCCGGCCCAGCTACGGCCTCTACGTCGGCACCTCCCAGGCCGCCCCCCAGGTGGCGGCGGCACTGGCGCTCTTGCTCTCAAGCGGCGAGGCCGCCACCCCGGCCGGGGCCTGGAACCGGCTGCGGACCGGCCTCACCGACCTCGGCCCTCCCGGCCGCGACCCCGCCTACGGCTTCGGCTTTTTGAACCTCACCGGGGCGCTGGGGATCGCCCCCCTGCCCGGCCGCTACCGGGTGACGGTCGAGGGCCGCACCGGCCGCAGCTACCGGATCCGCCCCGGCGACCCCCTGGCCACCTACCTCCCCGCCGGCGCCTACCGGGTGACCGTCTGCCGCGACGACGGCCAAAACGGCCTCTGCGACCCCGGCGAGCCGGCGGTGGAACGAACCCTCGCCCTGCCCGGCCCCGGCGCCCTCACCCTCCCCACCCCCTAAATGGGGTAGGCTCTAACTATGCCCAGGCATTGGATTCTGCCCCTGCTGCTATTGCTGCTCCTCCTGCTCGCCGCCTGCAACCCCAATCGGCCGCCCAGCGCGGCGCTGACCGTCAACCCGCTGCTCCTCCGGGTCCAGGTCAGCTGGCTGGCCGCCGACCCCGAGGGCGACGCGTTTAGCTGCGTTCTTGCGTTTGGGGACGGCGAGAGCGTTTCGATCGCCAACTGCCAGGGGCCTCAAGCGACCACCCACACCTACGCGCAGGCCGGCAACTACACCCTGCAGCTTCGTTTGACCGACGCCCGGGGCCAAACCAACAAGGTCTCCCGCACCGTCACCCTCCCCGCCCGACCCCTGGGCGCCTGCCCGGCGCCGCCGACGCCCACCCGGGTGCTCTCCGCCCCGGTCGTGCCCGAGGGGGTGGCCTTCCACCCCGAGCTCGCCACCGTGCCCGGTCGGCTGCTGGTACGGCTGCCGGCTTCGGGTCTCGGACCGGCCTCGCTTGCCGCCGCGGGGGTCCGGTTGGCGGCGCGCCCGCTTCCCGGTTGGGCGGTGATCGAGGTGGCCCCCGGTCGGGAGCGGGACGAGGCCGAGCGGCTGGTGGCCTCGGGGGCCGCCGCCTACGCCCAGCCGGTCTACCGCTACCGGCTCCTGGCCGCCCCCAACGATCCCTATTTCAATGGCCACCAGGCCAGCCAGTTCGAGCAGATGCGCCTGACCGAGGGGTGGGACCTCCTTCGGCTCGGAACCTGCCGGCCGATCGTGGCGGCGGTCGACGCCGGCGCCGACCTCAACCACCCCGACCTGGCCGCGAACCTCCTGCCCGGCTACGACTTCTCCGACAACGACGACGACCCCAGCGACACCGACGGCCACGGCACCCTGGTCGCCGGGGTGATCGGCGCCGTGACCAACAACCACCTGGGTGTGGCGGGGAGCAGCGACAACCTGGCCTACGTGCTGCCGGTGCGGGTCTTCCCGAACGCCACCAGCGACGTGCTGGCCAGCGCGATCCGCTGGGCGACCGATGCCGGCGCCCACGTGGTGAACCTGAGCCTTTGCATTCTTTCTAACCACGATTACAACGGGGATAGCCAGTTAGACTGTGCTGCGCCCAGCGATTCCGGTATTCCCGACGCCACCATCGAGAGCGCCTTGGAATATGCCTACAACCACGGGGTTCTCGCGGTTGCTGCGAGTGGAAACGATGGGCTCAATTACGTCGGCTACCCGGCGAGCTCGCCCTACACCATCGCGGTGGGTTCGGTGGACGCCGCCAGCAACCGCAGCAGCTTCTCGAACTACGGCAGCGATCTGGACTTCACAGCACCCGGGGAGGACGTCACCAACACGGTACCGAACGGTACCTACGACACCTGGAGCGGAACCTCCTTCGCTACGCCCTACGTGGCTGGCGAGCTGGCGCTCTACCTGGGGCAGCACTACGCGGTCGAGGGGAGCCTCCCGAGCCTGAACCAGGCGCGGACCTGCTTCGAGAACAACACCAACCAGGCTGCCCGAAACGACCAGACCGGGTTCGGGATCCCCCAGGCCGATCAATTTCTCAACGTTCTCGACGGGAGCTGCTACCCCTAGCCCTTGACCACGATCAGGGGCCGCAGGCGGGCGACCTTTCGGCCGATGCCGGCGCCGTGGACCACCTCGACCACTTCGGCGACGTCCTTGTAGGCCTCGGGGATCTCCTCCCAGACGGTGGCCCGGGTCTTGGCCCGGACCACGATCCCCTGGCGGGCCAGCGCCCCCACCACGTCCTGGCTGCGGGCGAGCTTTTTGGCCTTGGCCCGGGAGAGCCGGCGCCCGGCGCCGTGGCAGCTGCTGCCGAAGGTTTTTTCCATGGCGGCCTCGGTACCGGCGAGGACGAAGGAGTAGCGCCCCATGTCGCCGGGCACCAGCACCGGCTGCCCCACCTCCCGGTAGCCCCTGGGGATCTCGGGGTGGCCGGGGCCGAAGGCCCGGGTCGCCCCCTTGCGGTGCACGAGGACCCCGCGCCCTTTGTGCTCCTCGAACTTGGCGTTGTTGTGGGCGAGGTCGTAGACCACCGCCAGGCCGTGGTCCCTGGGGGCGAAGCCGGCGGCCTCGAAGGCCTGGCGGGTGAAGTGGGTGATCAGCTGGCGGTTGGCGAAGGCGAAGTTGGCGGCGGCCGCCATCGCCCGCAGGTAGTCGTCGCCCTCGGGGCTTTGGATGGGGGCGGCGGCGAGCTGCTTGTCGGGGAGCTCGATCTTGTAGCGCGCCAGGCGTTTCAAAAAGCGCTCGACGTAGTCCTGGCAGACCTGGTGGCCGAGGCCCCGGCTGCCGGTGTGGATGAGCACGGTGACCTGGCCTTCGAAGAGGCCGAAGGCGGCGGCCGCCGCCGGGTCGTAGATCGCGTCCACGTACTGGACCTCGAGGAAGTGGTTCCCCGAGCCCAGGGTGCCGATCTGGGGAGCCCCCCGCTCGAAGGCCCGGGGGGAGACCCGGTCGGGGTCGGCGCCGGGGATTCGGCCCCCGGACTCGATGAACTCGAGGTCCGCCTCAGGCCCGAACCCCATCCGCACCACCGCCGGCGCCCCTTCGCGAAGCACGTTCCTTAGCTCCTTGCGGGAGAGCCGGAGGTCCCGGCGCTCCGAGCCCACCCCGGCGGGGATGCGGGCGTAGAGGTAGTCGGCGAGTTTCTCTTTGTGGGGCTCGATCTCTTCCCGCGTGAGCCTCGAGTGGAGCAGCCGGACGCCGCAATTTGACACCACCAAGCCCTCAGCAATGAAGTTGTGGTCCCGGTGGGCAACGGCAAGATCGTAAACCCTACCGCGGCAGGAGATTTTCTTCACGCTTGCGACGGAGTCAAAAAGCATTCGTCCTGCCGTCTCCAAATATTCCGGGAATGTGGGAAAGTCTTCTGCAGGGCGCACCCCCGAGGCCGGATCGTAAAGCGAACGCTCGATGAAGCGTCGGTTCATCCGCGTCCTTGCTACGATTTCGCCCAGAGGAACGCCCGCCTCCCGCATCTTCCGCGCCTCTGCTCTGATCCTCTCCCGTTCACGGAGATGAAGGGTCTTTTCCTTTAAATAGAAAAGTGCATGCAACGACCGAAGCGTTTTCTCTCGGTGGTAAGCGAAACCAATCCGACCATAGATAGCCCTGAACGTCTCTTCCTCAGCGCGGAAGATGAGTTTGAACCGATGGGAGTCCTTCCAATCTAACTCTTCGCGTAGGTCTTGCACCCGAGCACCAAAACGCTGGGAAAGTTCGGCAATCTGCTCCAAAAAACGCCGCCCGCTGTTTCGATAAGCTTCACGCTTAGAAAGGCTAACTACCGCGGGCTGAAGGTTATAACCATGACCCGGCACCGCGCGCGGTGAGCTCATTTCCGCGCCGAAAAACCCCGCGAGAAAGTTGCGTATCAGCCAGTCCGGTAACGCAAATAACCATTCCGGAAGTAGGAAATCCTGTTTGGACTTGGGGCCAAACGGCAACCCCATGGCCCCGAGAAGCAGGACCAATGAGCTGGCCCGCACCTTAACGTGATGCTCTAAGTGACGGAACGACCGACCCCGGAAGGTATGGTCGCGCTCGCGGCTGTAAATCCGGCTGGGGCGATAGCCTATCCGGAGTACGTCTTGGCGGAAGTCCTCAAGGTCCTCCGACGAAGCGTAAAGAGCCAGCGTGCCCCTTTGCTGTTGGTAATACGCCGTACCATCCCCCCAGACCGCCCCCAGGACGCGTAGCAATGCGGGCAAGCGAGGATCGTCGGTCAAAAGAGGAAGGAGCCCCCGCTTACGTAGCGCTTGCACCGCTCCCACCCCGGCGCCGAAATCCTTCGCAAAGCGAATAAAGTCTTCCTCGGTCACCAAAGGTTCATGGGGCGGCGGCTCAAAGGGGACCCCCTCGAAGGGATGCACAGCCACCTTGTCGCCAGGTTGAATGTCGCCCGCGGGCCGCATGCCCTGGGGTGTGTACACGGGGTGATCCTCGGAGAGCTTGAGCCGGTATCCCTGCCGGGTTTCGAACTCAACGAGCCTTTCCTCCTCCCGGGAAAAAAGCGCCACCGCATGAGCGGCGACCGGAGCCTCCTCGAGGGCCCATGCAAAAAGAGGCATCTCTTTCCCCCTCCACTCCGCCAGCGCCTCGATCGGAAGAAGCGCCCCGTCCGCGGTCACCACGCGGGTTCCCTCGGGAAGGCAGTTGATATCAAAACCCACCCCGCCCGGGCTCACCACCCCTTCCTCGGCGTCCATGGCGGCGACCCCGCCGATGGGGAAGCCGTAGCCCCAGTGGATGTCGGGCATGGCCAGGGCGGGCTCGACGATCCCCGGCAGGGTGGCGACGTTCACGAGCTGCTTTAACGAGGCGTAGTCCTCCTCGGCGAGCTGGCGGAGGATCGCCTCGGAGGCGAAGAAGACCGCGTCCACCCGCATCTTCCCGTGGCGGGGAATGCGGTAGGTGTAGGGGGCGACCTTCTCGAAGGGCACCGTCATCGGTTACCCCCAGTGTAGCGCTTTAACCAACGCTGAACCCTTACCAGGGTAAGGTATGAGGCGAAGGGGTGGTGAAAAAGTGAAAGCACGGCCTTCGCTTTTCTGGCTGGGGTTGCTGGCCCTGGGGCTCACCGCTTGCCCCAACACCCACGGGCCCGATTTTTCCCTAGAGCTCGATCGCAACGATCTGACCCTTCACCAGGGCGAGCAGAAAACGCTCACCCTCACGATCCAGCCCCAGTTCGGGTTCACCGGGACCCTTTCGCTCAGCCTCGAGGGCGCCCCTTCAGGGGTGACGCTGAGCCCCACCCAGGTCACGGTGAGCGGAAAGCAGCCGGTGAACCAGACCCTCACCCT
>JALSRQ010000060.1 GCA_026984675.1 Thermaceae bacterium | reverse complement strand
GGCCAGGTAGAGGACCCCGTAGACCGCCAGGCTGAGGGCCAAGAGCCAGGGAGCCACCGCCAGCAGCACCCCGGCGGCGGGGGCGAGCCCCTTGCCGCCGCGGAAGAGGAGGTAGGGGGAGTAGGCGTGGCCCCACACCGCCGCCGCCCCCGCCACCAGCGCCCCGGGGTAGCCGCCGAGGGCCTCGCCGAAGGCCACCGCCAGGAACCCCTTGCCCAGGTCGAGGAGGAGCACCATGAGCCCGGGTACGACCCCGAGCACCCGCATCGCGTTCAGCGCCCCGGGGTTGCCGGAGCCCTCGCGGAGGAGGTTCTTCCGCTGCAGCCAGCCGAAGAAGACCGCCATCGGCAGGGCCCCCAGCAGGTAGCCGAGAATGCCGGCCCTGAGGGCCCCCGCCCAGGCGGCCGCGTCCATGCCCGGCTAGAGGCCGGCGCGGGCCCGGCGCCTCGGGACCTCGCGCCTGAGGAACTCGACGATGTCCTGGGTCAGGGTGCCGGGGCCAAAGACCGCCGCCACCCCGATCTCCTTGAGCTTGGGGACGTCCTCGTCGGGGATGATGCCACCCCCGAAGAGGAGGATGTCGGAGGCCCCCTGCTCGTCGAGCAGGCGCTTGACCTCCTTGAAGTAGTGCATGTGGGCCCCCGAGAGGATCGAGAGCCCGATCGCGTCGACGTCCTCCTGGAGGGCGGCCGAGACGATCATCTCGGGGGTCTGCCGCAGGCCGGTGTAGATCACCTCCATGCCGGCGTCCCGGAGGGCCCGGGCCACCACCTTGGCCCCCCGGTCGTGGCCGTCGAGCCCGGGCTTGGCGATGAGTACGCGGATCTTGCGGTCCATTGCATCCATCATAGCGTGCCGCCCGCGGCTCGTGGCCGGTGGGAAGAAGCCTTCCACAAGCGACCGGCTACGAACCCCAGGCTCATACCATCACCGGTTCCTCGTAGACCCCGTAGACCTTGCGGAGCACGTCCATCATCTCCCCCAGGGTGGCGTAGGCGAGGGCGGCCTCGACGAAGTGGGGCATGGTGTTCTGGCCGGACACCGCCGCCTTTCGCAGCCCCTCCAGGGCCTCCCGCACCCGGGCCTCGTCGCGCTCGCGCCGCACCCGGGCCAGCCGCTCGGCCTGCACCCGCTCCACCTCGGGATCGATGAGCAGGATGGGGACCTCGGGGGCCTCCTCGTCCTGGTAGGCGTTCACCCCCACGATGATCCGCTCGCCCGACTCCACCTCCTGCTGGAAGCGGTAGGAGGCGTCGGCGATCTCGCGCTGGAAGTAGCCGTTCTCGATGCCCCGGATGACGCCGTAGAGGGTGGGGTAGGGGGTGCCCTCCCCCATCTTGCGGATCGCCGCGATGTAGTTCCGGGCCTCCTCCTCGACCTTGTCGGTGAGCCACTCGACGTAGTAGCTCCCGGCCAGGGGGTCGATGGTGTGGGTGACGCCGGACTCGTAGGCCAGGATCTGCTGCGTCCGCAACGCGATCTTCGCCGACTCCTCGGTGGGCAGGGCCAGGGCCTCGTCGTAGGCGTCGGTGTGGAGGCTGTTGGTGCCGCCGAGCACCGCCGCCAGGGCCTGGACCGCGACCCGGACCACGTTGTTGAGGGGCTGCTGGGCGGTCAGGCTCACTCCGGCGGTCTGGGCGTGGGTGCGCAGCATCCAGGAACGGGGGTTTTGGGCGCCGTAACGCTCCTTCATCTCGGTCGCCCAGATCCGCCGGGCCGCCCGGAACTTGGCAATCTCCTCGAAGAAGTCGTTGTGGACGTCGAAGAAGAAGCTGATCCGGGGGGCGAAGTAATCGATCGCAAGGCCCCGCTCCATCGCGGCCTCGACGTAGGCGAACCCGTCGGCCAGGGTGAAGGCGAGCTCCTGGACGGCGGTGGCTCCGGCCTCGCGGATGTGGTAGCCGGAGACCGAGATGAAGTTCCACCTGGGAACGTTCTTGGGCCCCCACTCGAAGGTGTCGATCACCAGCTTGACGCTGGGCTCGGGCGGGTAGATGAACTCCTTTTGGGCGATGAACTCCTTCAGGATGTCGTTTTGGATGGTGCCGCCGAGCTTCTTCCAGTCGTAGCCCTTCTTCTTGGCCAGCGCCAGGTACATCGCCCAGATCGCGTTGGCCGGGGAGTTGATGGTCATCGAGGTGGTGACCTCCTCGAGGTTGATCCCCTCGAAGAGGACCTCCATGTCGGCGAGGCTGCTGACCGCCACCCCGCACTTGCCGACCTCGCCCTTGGATAGGGGGTGGTCGGAGTCGTACCCCATCAGGGTGGGCAGGTCGAAGGCCACCGAGAGGCCGGTCTGCCCGGCGGCCAGCAGCTTCTTGAACCGCTCGTTGGTCTGCTCGGCGGTGCCAAAGCCGGCGAACATCCGCATCGTCCAGAGCTTCGAGCGGTACATCGAGCCGTACACCCCGCGGGTGTAGGGGTACTCCCCGGGGTAGCCGAGCCTCTTCTGGTAGTCGAAGCCCTCCAGGTCCTCGGGGGTGTAGAGCGGCTCGGGGGCGATGTTCGAGAGCGTCCGGTGGGCGATCCGCCGCTCGGGCATGCGCTTCAGGCTCTCTTGGTAGGTCTCGCGCATCCAGTCGTGCTTTTTGCGCATCCCAGCCTCCCTTATGACGCTATTCTACACCGCTAAGGAAAAAACGTTATGAAGGGGCCAGGCCCCTCAGGGCCCGGGCCGACCGCATCCCCTCGAGCTGGTGCTCGGCGTAGCGCAAAAGGGCCTCCTGCAGGCGGTCGAGAGGGGCGGCGGCGAGGGCCCGGGCGGCCTCCTTGCCCGGCCGGGTAAGAACCGCCCGGAGCGCCTCCTCGCCGGGCGCGCCCAGGAAGACCCCGCCTCCTCCCGCCTCCTCGGAAAACCGCCCCTCGGGGGCCAGGTACCGCCCCCGACCGGCGGGGGCGTAGCCGGCCAGGGCCAGCAGGCGGAACCCGGCCCAGATCAGGGGCACCCGGGGCTCGTCGGCGGCGGCCACCCCCCGGAGGCCGGAGACGAAGACCGGGTAGCCCCGGGCCGCCACCTCGGGGGAGAGGGTCTTCCAGGCGAGCTCGGCCAGAAAGCCGGCGGCGGCGAAGCGGAAGGGCTGGCGGGGGGCGAGGGCCTCCTCCAGGGTCGCCTGGGTCAGGGTGGCGAGCTCGGCCCCCGGCCGGCGGTAGACCTGAAAGGTCAGGCGGTAGAAGAGCCCCAGCCGCCCCGACCGCCCGCCGGGGCGCTGGGCGCTCCTGGCCACCGCCTCCACCGGTCCCTCGGGGGTCACCAGCCAAAGCAGCACGTCCCCCGAGGGCAGCCCCCGCCGGGAGACCACCACCCCCTCGTAGGTACGGTAGCGGTCCGGCACCCCCCCATTATCGTCCGGTTGCGCCTCCGCCCCGCCCTCGCGTAGGCTGGGTCCCTAAGGAGGCGCCCGTGCAGGACTACCGGTTGGAGGAAATCTTGGAGTGGGTGGTGCTGGGGCTCTTGGTGGCGGTGATCGCGCTGGTCGCCTTCTGGATCGGTGGCTGGCTCTTCGTCTTCCTGGGCAAGGTCTTCCTGGCCCTCTCCAAGCTGATCGTCGCCCTCCTCTACTTCCTCATCCCCGCCCTGGTGGTGGCCGGGCTCGTCTACCTGGTGGTGCGCTGGCTGGCGAGCCGCAGCCAGCGCCTCGCCTAAACCCCCAAAATCTGCTAGCCTTTAGGGTTAGTGGACCGGCTACGGGAGCGCATCCGGGCCCGGCGGGCCCGCGAACGGGGGGCGATCGTAAAGGACGCCCCCATACGGGTCGCCCTCGCCTACCCCAACCGCTACGGGGTGGGGATGGCCTCGCTGGGGTTCCAGACCGTCTACAAGCGGTTGAACGCCGAGCCCGACGTGGTGGCCGAACGGGTGTTCCTCGAGGAGCTCCCCGGCGAGCTGATCACCTACGAGTCCGGTCGCCGGCCGGCCGAGGCCGCGATCTTCGCGGTTTCCATCGCCTACGAGCTCGACCTCACCAACCTGGTGCGGCTCCTGATCCGCTCCGGGATCGAGCCCCTAAGGGAGCTCCGGGAACCCCACGACCCGATCGTCCTGGTGGGCGGCCCCCTCACCTCCTCCAACCCCTGGCCGCTCGCCCCCTTCGCCGACCTGATCGTGATCGGCGACGGCGAGGAAGTAGTCCCCCAGCTGATCGAGGCCTACCGCCAAAGCGGCCGCAAGGGTCGCTTCCTCGACCTCGTCGAGGGACTTCCCGGGGTCTTCCTCCCGGACCGCATGGAGCGGGAGCCCCTCTTCGCCACCGCCCGCCCCGAGACCCTGCCGGCCTCGGCCCAGTTCGTCACCCCCGAGGCCGAGTTCCCCGACACCTTCCTGATCGAGGTCGAGCGGGGCTGCCCCCGGCCCTGCACCTTCTGCCTGGCCCGGGTGATGTACGGCCCCACCCGCAACGTGCCCTTGGACCGGGTGCTGGCGGCGATCCCGGAGGAGGCCCCCAAGGTCGGGCTGATCGGGGCGGCCCTCACCGACTACCCCTGGGTGAAGCCCCTCTCCCGGGCGCTGGTCGAGCGGGGCCAGCGGTTCTCCTACTCCTCGGTGCGGGCCGACCGGGTGGACCTGGAGCTCGCCGAGCTGATGCGGGCGGGCGGGATGCAAAGCTTCACCTTCGCCGCCGACGGCCCCAGCCAGCGGCTCCGCGACCTGCTTAAAAAGCAGATCCGCCGGGAGGACCTCCTGGCCGCCGCCCGGGTGGCCCGGGAGGCCGGCTTCAAGCGGTTCAAGGTCTACCAGATGATCGGCCTGCCCACCGAGACCGACGAGGACCTAGAGGAGATGATCGAGGACGCCCGGGCCCTCGCCGAGTACGGGAGGCTGGCGCTCACCATCAGCCCCTTCGTGCCCAAGCGGCACACCCCCCACTTCGCCGACCGCTTCGCCGGGGTCAAGACCATCGAGCAGCGGCTCCGGCGGGTGGAGAAGGCCCTCCGCCGCGACCGGCCCCGGATCGAGATCCGCTCCACCAGCGCCCGCTGGGCCTGGGTCGAGGCGGTGATCGCCCGGGGCGGGCCCGAGGTCGGCCTGGCCGCCCTCCAGCTGGCGGAGCGGGAGAACTACGCGGCCTGGCGGCGGGCGCTGGAGGCGGTGGGCTGGCGCGAGCCCGAGCCCGCCCCCTTCCCGTTGGCCGGGGTTGGGTCGTGAGCCCTCGCCCCGGCGGCGGGTTTGCGTAAAAATGCACGTATGCGTCTTCTCTTCGTCGGCGACGTGGTGGCCGAGCCCGGCCTCCGGGCGGTGCGGCTCCACCTCCCCGACGTCCGCGACCGCTACCACCTGGTGATCGCCAACGGCGAGAACGCCACCGGCGGCAAGGGGCTTTCCAAAAAGCACTACCGCCAGCTCCGGGACGCCGGGGTCGACGCCATCACCCTGGGCAACCACGCCTGGGACCACAAGGACATCTACGAGCTGATCGACCGCGAGCCCATCGTGCGGGCGGCCAACTACCCCCCGGGAACCCCGGGGCGCGACTACCTGGTGTTCGAGGCCGACGGCGAGCGGCTCGCCCTCTTCCAGCTGATGGGCCGGGTGTTCCTGGAGCCCAACCTCGACTCCCCCTTCCAGACCGCCGACCGCCTCCTCGGCGAGATCGGCGAGGCCAACGTCCTGGTCGACGTTCACGCCGAGGTGACCAGCGAGAAGTACGCCCTCTTCCACCACCTCGACGGCCGGGTCGCCGCCCTCCTCGGCACCCACACCCACGTCCCCACCGCCGACGGCCGGATCAGCCCCCGGGGCACCGCCTACCTCACCGACGTGGGGATGACCGGCACCTACGACTCGATCATCGGCGGGGAGGTGGCGACCTTCCTGGCCCGCTTCCTCACCGCCCGGCCCCAGCCGTTCCGCTCCGCCAAGGGGCCGGCCGAGCTCTGGGGGGTCGAGCTCGAGCTCCGCGGGGGGCGGGCCACCCGCCTCGCCCCCTACCGCTGGCGGGAGCCCTAGCCCCGGGGAAGGAAGGTAGAATGGGCCCGCATGCCGCGGGTCTACCACCTCTCCGACATTCACGTGGGCTCGGCCCACTTCCTCCCCGAGCTCCTGGAGCGCCTGATCGAGGAGATCCGCGCCGAGCGACCCGACCTGGTGGTCGTCGCCGGCGACCTCACCGACAAGGGACTGCCCCACCAGTACGCCGAGGCCAAGCGCTGGATCGACCGGATCGAGGCCCCGCTCCTGCTCACCCCCGGCAACCACGACTCCCGCAACGTCGGCTACGTCCACTTCGAGGAGCTCTTCGGCGCCCGCTACCGGACCCACCGGCTCCCCGGGGTCTACCTCGTTGCCGCCGACTCCTCCGAACCCGACCTCGACGAGGGCAGGATCGGGCGGACCATCTACCCCTGGCTGGAGGAGGCCTTCCACCGCGCCCCCGAGGGCGCGGTGCGGGTCTTCGTCACCCACCACCACCTGCTGCCGGTGCCCGGCGCCGGGCGGGAGCGGAACATCCTCCAGGACGCCGGCGACCTGCTCAGGCTCCTGGTCGAGCACGAGGTGGATCTGGTGCTTACCGGCCACAAGCACGTCCCCTGGGTCTGGCGGTTCGAGGGGATGCTGATCGTCAACGCCGGCACCGCCGCCACCAACCGGGTGCGGGGGAAGGGGCACCCGAGCTACGCGGTGATCGACCTCGGGCCCGACCGGGTGACGGTGCGCCAGCGCTACTACGGGGCCCGCCCCGACGAGGTCTACCACCATCCGCTTACGAAGGGGGTCATCCCAAGGTGAACTGCCGCGCCACGCCCCGAGTGGGGCTCTTCGTCGACACCCAGAACCTCTACCACTCGGCCAAGGAGAACTACGGCGCCAACATCAACTTCGAGAGCCTGCTCAAGTTCGCGGTGGCCGACCGCCAGCTGGTCCACGCCATCGCCTACGTGGTCGAGCGGGAGGGCGACACCTCGGCCTGGCCCTTCATCTACAAGCTCTCGACGATCGGCTACCGGGTCCGCCGCATGACCCTGCAGGTCCACCACACCACCGACGAGGGCCGGCCGATCTACGAGGGCAACTGGGACATGGGGATCGTCGCCGACATGGTGCGGCTGATGGATAGCCTGGACGTGGTGGTGCTGGGAAGCGGCGACGGCGACTTCGTCGACATCCTCGAGGTCCTCATGGACCGGGGCATCCGGGTCGAGGTGGTCGCCTTCCGGGAGACCACCGCCCAGAAGCTGATCGACGCGGTGGACCGCTTCACCCCCCTCCCCGACATCCCCGACCCCTTCATGCCGCAAAAGGAAAGGAACGGCGGCTAGCCGCCGCCCCCCAAACGGGGGTTTACCCCGCGTTTACCCCGGGGACGATACTGGGGGTGAGGTGGCGAAGATGAAACAGCTCTGGCCCTTCCTCCTGTCGGCGCTCTTCCTGGCCGCCTGCGGTCCCCTGCCCATCACCATCGACCTGCTGCCCACCCTCAAGCAAAACGGCTACGACCAGGGGAGCCTCAGCCAACCGGTGACCGTGCCCCCCGGCGCCCCGCTGAACGACCAGGACCTCAAGCTCCCGGACGCCAACGGCTACGCCTTCGACTTCCAGGTCCCGAGCCTTCCCGCCCGCCCCGCCAGCCTGTTCCTCGACTACCGGGCGCGCCTCGACTACGGGATCGAATGCCTGAACGACCTCGGGGGCACCGCGATCGCCCAGGTCTACCTCGCCGGGGACCCCCAAAACCTCTGGCAGAGCCCGCTGGAGGGGGCCGACGCGAGCGCCGCGGTGAAGCAGCAGGGCACCCTCACCCTCGAGGGCTCCGCCCGCCTCAGCCAGGCCCAGCTCCAGGCGGTGCTCGACGGCCATCTGGTCCTCGGCGTCGAGCTCAAGACCCAGGGGCTCACCGGCCAGGCCTCCAGCGACCCGGCCTGCCTGCAGAACGGCCAAACCCTGGTGAAGTTCACCGGTCGGTACCAGATCGAGCGGGCGGTGGTGGAAGTCCGCTTCCTCTAGGCCTCCCTCCTTTCCCGGGCCCGGGGCGCGCCCCGGGCTTTTTAGCGGCGGTCCTCGACGATCCCCTCGACCCCGGCCACCGCCTCGACCCGGTCGGGCCGGAGCCCGGTGGCCGCCCGCACCGCCTCGGCCAGGCCCTCGGGGACCCGCTCGGCGACCACCTCGAGGGCCAAGAGGTCGGTCCCCGAGGGCTTCTTCTCCACCACCACCCGGTAGCGCTCGATCCCGAAGCCCCGGAGGACGCCGGCGAGCTCGGAGGGGTAGAGCTTCACCCCCTTGACCTTGACCATCCGGTCCACCCGGCCGATCACCCCCCGGGGCAGGACCACCCGACCGTCCCGGTAATGGACCTCGGCGAGGTCGCCGGTCCGGAAACGGACCATCGGCATCAGGGTCCGGGTCAGGGCGGTGACCACCAGCTCGCCGCGGCCGCCGTCGGGCACCGGCCGGAGGGTCTCGGGGTCGAGGACCTCCAGCACCGCCATTAGGGGCAGCTCGGCGAGCCCGTCCTGCTCCGGCCCCTCGCCGGCGACGAGGCCGAGCTCGGAGGTACCGAAGACGTCATAGGCCTTGGCCGAAAGCGCCGCCTCCACCCGCTCCCGGAAGCCGGGCACCGAGGTGAAGGGCTCCCCGGCGGCGATCACCGCCGCCACCCGGAGACCGGCCTCGGCGAGCCGGAGGGCGAACGAGGGGTTGGCGACCAGCACCCTCGCCCCCGCCCGGCGGGCCAGCGCCGCCGCCCGCTCGGCCTCGCCGGGCCCGTGGGGCAGCACCGCCAGCCCGGCCTCGATCAACCCGCCGTGGAAGAGCCAGCCCCCCGCGAAGACGTGGTAGCCGAAGGTCACCAGGGCGGTCCCCTCGAGCCCCAGCCGGCGGAAGTAGGGGGCCAGGCCGCTGGCCTGGAGGCCGAGGTCCTCGGTGGAGAGGTACTCCGGCATCCAACCCAGGCGGGGGCTGGGGGTGAAGTGGGCCAGCGCCGTGCCCACCGGGGGTTTCGGCTCGCCCTCGAGGAAGACCAACCAGTCCTCGCGGGCGACCGGTTCGATCGCCGCCAGATCCTCCCGGGCAAAGCGCTCGGGGTCGACGCCGGCGAGCCGGCCGGCGTAGACCGGGTGCCGCCGGGCCGCCGCGATCACCCGGCGAAGGCGGAGAAGACGCTCCATGGGGGCAGTCTACCCCGCGTAGAGGTCGGCCCGGGAGGGCGGCAAGGGCACCCGGCCGGCCCGATCGGGTCGGGCCAGGAGCACCTGGTGGACGCTCAGGTGGCCGGCGGCGAACTGGTAGGCGGCCACCCCCATGTAGAGCTTCCAGACCCGCGCCCGGCCCTCCCCCACCAGCCGCACCGCCCGGTCCCAGCGGGCCTCGAGCCGCCGCACCCAGTGCCGCAGGGTCCGGGCGTAGTGCTCGCGCCAGTCCTCGACGTCGCGGACCTCGAAGCCCGCCTCCTCGGCGGCCTTAAGGTGCTCCCAAAGGGGCAGGATCTCGCCGTCGGGGAAGACGTAACGGCGCAGGAAGTCGCCGGTGGCGAGCCCCTCGTCGAAGCGGCTTCGGACCGGACCCCGGGTGATCACGTGGTGGAGGAAGAGCCCGCCGGGGACCAAGAGCGCGTGGGCCTTGGCGAAGTAACGCCCGAGCATCGGTCGGCCCACGTGTTCGGCCATCCCCACGCTGACCAGCTTGTCGAAGCGGCCCTCGACGTCGCGGTAGTCGAGGGGTAAAAAGCGGGCCCGCTCGGCCAGGCCGAGCTCCCTGGCCCAGGCGTTGGCGTGCTTGACCTGCTCCTCGGCCAGGGTGACCCCGGTGACCCGGACCCCGAAGTGCCGGGCCGCGAACAGGCCGAGCCCGCCCCAACCCGAGCCGATGTCGAGCAGGTGTTCGCCGGGCTTCAGCCGGAGTTTTTTGAGGGTGTGGCGGAGCTTTTTTTCCTGGGCGGCGTTGAGGTCCTCGTCGCCCTCGGGGAAGTAGCCGCAGGAGTAGATCATCCAGTCGTCGAGCCAGAGGGCGAAGAACTCGTTGCCCACGTCGTAGTGGTGGCGAATCGCCTGGCGGTCGCGGGCCTTCGAGTGCACCCGCCCCCGCAGCCGGGCGGCCAGCCCGGGACGGGCGAGCTCGCGGCGGAGGGCGGCGGCGTCCTTGAGCGCCCGGGCCAGCCGCGCCGGGCTGAGCCTGGGGGCCTCCCGCTCCAGGGCGGCGAGCAGGGCCTCGAGGTCCCCCTCGATCTCCAGCTCCCCGGCGACGTAGGCCTCGCCCAGGGCCAGGTCGGGCGGGTCCCGAAGCAACCGGGCGAGGGCCCGGGGGTCCTTGAGGATGACCGTCGCCGCCGGGCCTTCCCCGGCCGGAGCCAGGGTCTCGCCGTTCCAGAGCCTTAGGGCGAACGGCGGGCCCTGGGGAAAGAGATCCTCGACCAAACGGAAAACCGCCGACGCCAACCGTTCGCCGGTCTCGACCGTGGCCATTTCCGCCCCCTTTCTTTAGGGGCATTGTACCACCGCCGGCTCAGTCCTCGCGTCCGGCCCGCAACACCGCCAGGAAGGCCTCCTGGGGCACCTCGACCTGGCCGATCGCCTTCAGGCGCTTCTTGCCCTCCTTCTGGCGCTCGAGGAGCTTTTTCTTGCGGGTGACGTCGCCGCCGTAGCACTTGGCCAGAACGTCCTTCCTAAGGGCCTTGACGGTGGCCCGGGCGATGATCTTGGAGCCGATCGCGGCCTGCACCGCCACCGGGAAGAGCTGGCGGGGGATCACCTCGGCCAGCTTGTCGACCACCTGGCGGGCGATCCGGTAGGCCTTCTCGCGGTGGGCGATGAAGGCCAGGGCGTCGACCCTCTGGCCGTGGACCAGAATGTCCACCTTGACGAGGTCCCCCGGCCGGTAGCCGATCTGCTCGTAGTCCATGCTGGCGTACCCGCGGGAGATCGACTTGAGGCGGTCGTGGAAATCGTAGAGGATCTCGGCGAAGGGAACCTCGTAGACCAGCTCGACCCGCTTGCCGTGGTAGAGCATGTTGATCATCCGACCCCGCCGCTCCTGGAGGAGCTGCATGATCGGCCCGACGTAGGCCTCGGGGGTGAAGACCGAGAGGCGGACGTAGGGTTCGAGGACCTCGGCGATCCGGGTGGGGTCGGGGAGCTCGGAGGGGTTGTGGATCTCGACCTCCTCCCCGTCCACCGTCCGCACCCGGTAGACCACGCTGGGGGCGGTGGCGATGAGCTCGAGGCCGAACTCCCGCTCCAGCCGCTCCTGGACGATCTCGGCGTGGAGCAGGCCGAGGAAGCCGACCCGGAACCCAAAGCCCAGGGCGTCGGAGCTCTCGGGCTCGAAGACCAGGGCGGCGTCGTTGAGCTTGAGCTTTTCCAGGGCGTCCCGGAGCCGGTTGTACTCCTGGCTGTCGACCGGGAAGAGGCCGGCGAAGACCACCGGCTTGGCCGGCTTGAACCCGGGGTAGGGGGCGTCGGTGGGCCGGTGGGCGTGGGTGATCGTGTCGCCGACCTGGGCGTCGCCGATCTCGCGGATCCCGGCCATCAGCCAGCCGACCTCGCCGGCCGAGAGGCCCTCGGTGGCCTCGATCCCCCCCGGCCGGAAGACCCCCACCCGGGTCACCTCGAAGGTCTTGCCGGTGGACCAGATCCGGATCGCGTCGCCGGGCCGCACCGTGCCCTCGAAGACCCGGAGGTAGGGGACCACCCCCTGGTACTTGTCGTAGACCGAGTCGAAGATCAGCGCCTTCAAGGGCGCCTCGGGGTCGCCCTGGGGCGGGGGGATGCGGTGGACGATCGCCTCCAGGATCGCGTCCACCCCCTCGCCGGTCTTGCCCGAGGCGAAGATCGCCTCGCTGGCGGGAATCCCGAAGGTCTCCTCGATCTCCAGCGCCACCTCCTCGGGGCGGGCGCTGGGGAGGTCGATCTTGTTGACCACCGGGATGATCGCGTGGTCGTGCTCCAGGGCCAGGAAGAAGTTGGCGATGGTCTGGGCCTCGATCCCCTGGGAAGCGTCGACCACCAGGAGAACCCCCTCGACCGCCGCCAGCGCCCGGCTGACCTCGTAGTGGAAGTCGACGTGGCCGGGGGTGTCGATCAGGTTGAGGACGTAGGTGACCCCGTCCTTGGCGCGGTAGTTCAGCCGCACCGCCGCCGCCTTGATGGTGATCCCCCGCTCGCGCTCGAGCTCGAGCTGGTCGAGGTACTGTTCGCGCATCTCGCGCTCGCTCACCGCCCGGGTGGCCTCGAGGATCCGGTCGGCCAGGGTCGACTTGCCGTGGTCGACGTGGGCGATGATCGAGAAGTTGCGGATGCGCTCGCGGTCGGTCACGCCCTTAAGTTTACCCGCCGGGGAAGTGTACCATGGGGCCGTGCGCGTGCCGACGCGGCTTCGCTACCGGCTCACCTACGCCGGGCACCCGGCCGGCGAGGAGACCCTCCTCTTCGAGCCCCACGCCGACGGCTATCGGATGAAGCTCAGCGCCGACGTCCTCCTCCCCCTGCCCAAGACCCACCAGGAGTGGGAGAGCGTGATGGACGAGCGGGGCGTCCCCCGGCGCTACGTCGAGCGGGTCGAGGGGCGGGGCACGCGGGTTTTGGACCTCGAGTTCCTCTCCGAAGAAGGGGTGGTGGTGGGCAAGGACCTGGTCCTCCCCTACGTGGTCGACTACCACGACCCCCTCTCGCTGATCCTGGCCCTCTCCCGCTTCCAGGGCGAGGTGCTCACCCTCCCCATGGTCGGCGGACGGGTCCACGCCACCCGGCTACCCGACGAGGAGCTGACCTTTCCCTGGGGGAAGGTCCCGGCCCGGGTCTTCCGTCTACGCCCCGGGCTCAGCCTGGTCTACTTCGACCGCCAGGGCCGGCCGGTGAAGTTCGTCCAAAAGCTCGGCCAGCACGTGTTCGAGGCCGCCTTGGTCGAGGCCTTCGAGGGCGAGCAGCGGCCCGAGCCGGCCAAGCAAAAGGCCCGGAGGCGGCGCAGGAGAAGGCGATGAAACGCTACACCCCGGAAGAAGCCCGAGAACGGTTCCAGCGGCGCAGGCTCCGCTACCCGGAACGCCCCGAGCTTAGAGAGGGGATCGCCCGGATCTTCGGCGAGGCCCTGAGCCCCGAGGCGGCGGTCGCCCGGATCGTCGCCGAGGTCGAGGCCGGAGGCGACGCCGCCCTCGACGCCTGGAGCCAACGCCTCGACGGTCACCCCGCCTACGAGATCCCCAAGAGGCTCTGGCGGGAGGCCTACGACGAGCTCCCCCGGGAGCTCCGGGACGCCCTGGAAACCGCCCGGTCCCGGGTCAAGGCCTTCTACCGCCGGGAGCCCCGGGGCGGGTTCCTCACCGCCGGCGAGGACGGCCTGCTCGGCCAGCTGGTCCGGCCCCTCGCCCGGGTCGGGGTCTACGTCCCCGGGGGCAGCGCCCCGCTGCTCTCGACCGTGCTCATGACGGTGATCCCGGCCCGGGTGGCGGGGGTCGGCGAGATCGTTCTCGCCACCCCGCCCAAGCCCCACCCGGCGATCCTGGCCGCCGCCTGGGCCGCCGGGGCCGACCGGCTCTTCGCCATGGGCGGGGCCCAGGCGGTGGCGGCCCTGGCCTACGGGACCGAACGGGTCCCCCGGGTGGACAAGATCGTGGGCCCCGGCAACCTCTTCGTCACCCTGGCCAAGAAGCGGGTCTTCGGCGACGTCGGGGTCGAGGGGCTGGCCGGCCCCACCGAGACCCTGATCGTCGCCGACGAGAGCGCCAACCCCGAGCTGGTCGCCGCCGACCTCCTGGCCCAGGCCGAGCACGACCGGCTGGCCGAGCCCTGGCTTCTAACCCCGAGCGGGGCCCTCGCCGATCGGGTCGAGGCCGCCCTGGCGGCCCAGCTCGCCGGCCTTCCCCGCGAGGAGGTGGCCCAAAGGGCGCTGGAGAACGGGGGGATCGTGGTGACCGGGAGCCTCGAGGCCGCCCTCGAGCTCGCCAACCTCTTCGCCCCCGAGCACCTCTGCCTCTCGGTGGCCGACCCCTACCGCTGGCTCGGCCGGGTCCAAAACGCCGGCGGGGTCTTCCTCGGGGAGCACTCCGGCGAGGCCCTGGGGGACTACATCGCCGGCCCCAGCCACGTCATGCCCACCTCGGGCACCGCCCGGTTCTCCGCCGCCTTGGCGGTGCGGGACTTCTTGAAGGCGATCCCGGTGGTCGGGCTCAGCCCCGAGGCCGCCCGGGCCCTGGCCGGGCCCGCCGCCCTGCTGGCCCGGGCCGAGGGGCTGGAGGCCCACGCCCGGGCGCTGGAGAAAAGGAAACCGGGGATGGGGAGTGGGGGGTAGGAGGTAGAAAAGCCCCCACCTACCCCGCCCCTCCCCTACAGTTTGTACCCGAACCGCCGCAGGAGCTCTTTCCTCGCCTGCTCGTGCTCCTCACCCTCGACCCCCAGGGGCTTCTTGCCGTCGAGGACGCCGAGGACGGCGCGCTGGTCGTCGTCCTCGAGGACCACCACCCGCACCGGGTTGGCGGTGGCGGCCAAAAGCCCCACCACCTCGGGGACCTGGCGCAGGAAGGGCAGCACGTTGATGGGGTAGACCCCCTCCCCCAGCACCACCACGAAAAAGTGCCCCGCCCCCACCGCCAGGGCGTTCCGGACCGCCAGCTCGACCAGCTCGGGGTCGGTGCCGGAACGGCGCACCAGCCGCTCCTGGCTGGCCTCGTTGAAGGCGAGGCCGAACCGGATGCCGGGGACCGCGTTCACCAGCGCCTCGTGCAGGTCCTCGACCGTCTTGATGAAGTGGGCCTGGCCGAGGATCACGTTGAGCGCCTCGGGCTTCTCGATCGGCACCAGCTGGATCTCCATGCCCCCATTCTGCCAGAGGCCGGGACCTGGCGGCGGCCCCGGCGGTGTGCCAACATAGGGGTATGGACCTCCTGGACCGGGCGGTGGCCGGGGAACGGCTCGCCCTCGACGAGATCGAGGCCCTCTACCGCTACCCCCTGCCCGAGCTCGCCGCCGCCGCCCACGCCCGCCGGCTGGCGGTGACCGACCCCGGCCTCGTCACCTACCTGATCGACCGCAACATCAACTACTCCAACGTCTGCACCGTGGGCTGCCCCTACTGCGCCTTCTGGCGGGGCAAGAACCACCCCGAGGCCTACGTCCTCTCCTTCGAGGCGATCGCCCAGAAGATCGACGAGCTCAAGGCGGTGGGCGGGCGCCGGATCCTGATGCAGGGGGGCGTCCACCCCGACCTCCCCTTGGACTGGTACGAGGACCTCCTCCGCTACCTCAAGCGGGTCCACCCGGATGTTCGTATCGACGCCTTCAGCCCCGAGGAGATCCTGGGGCTGGAGCGGCTCACCGGCCTCGACGCCGGCGAGATCCTGGCCCGGCTCAAGGAGGCCGGCCTCGACGGAATGCCGGGGGCGGGAGCCGAGATCCTGGTCGACGAGGTTCGCCACCGGGCGGCCCGCCGCCGCATCCCCACCCTGGACTGGCTGCGCATCGTCGACGCCGCCCAGGAGCTCGGGCTCTACACCCTGGCCAGCATGGTGATCGGCTTCGGCGAGGGGCCCCGGGAACGGGCCCGGCACCTAGAGCTCATCCGCCGCCAGCAGGACCGGGCGCAAAGGCGCTACGGCCGGGGGTTCGCCGCCTTCGCGATGTGGACCCTCCAGACCGAGCAGACCGCCTACCGCGGCCAGGCCCCGGGGGCGAGCGCCCACGAGTACCTCAAGACCCTGGCGATCGCCCGGCTGGCCCTCGACAACATCGCAAACCACCAGGCCTCCTGGCCGACGATGGGCTTCCGGGTGGCCCAGGCCGCCCTCTACTACGGGGCCAACGACTTCGGCTCGACGATGCTGGAGGAGAACGTGGTCTCGGCCGCCGGCGGCTACGACCGCACCCACGCCACCGTGGCCGAGATCCGCCGCCTCATCCGAGCGGCCGGCTTCACCCCCGCCGAGCGGGACGTCTTCTACAACGTGGTGCGCCTCGACGAGCCGACCCCGGCCTGATGGAGCTCTGGAGCGCCCCCCACGCGATCTTCGGGCCGGAGGGGGTCGTCCAGGAAGGGGCGCTCCTCACCGACGGAAAGCGGGTCCTCGCCCTGGGCGAGCGAAGGGCGCTTCGGGCCCGGCACCCCGGGGCCCGGCCCCGCCGGTTCCCCACCTACCTGGGGCTCGACGCGGTCAACGCCCATACCCACCTCGACCTGGGGCTCGGGCCGGCCTTCCGGGGCCCCTTCATGGCCTTCGTCCTGGAGGCGGTCTTTCCCAGGAACGCCGAACGGGGACTCGACCTCGCCCGCCGGGCGGCCCGGGCCGCGCCCCAGCCGGCGCTCGGGGACATCGTCGCCCGCGATCCCCGCACCCTGGAGTGGTGGCTCGCCGAGGCCCCCTTTCAAGGGGTCGCCTACTGGGAGGTCCTCGGCCTGCTGCCGCCGGAGGAGGAGCGGTCGCTGGTCGAGGCAACCCGGGCCCTGATCCGGCGGATGCGGCGGCTCGAGCGGCCCGGCGGGCCCCGCCTTGGCCTCGCCCCCCACGCCCCCTACTCGCTGACCCCGAGCCTGATGCGGAAGGCGGTCGAGCTGGCCCGCGAGGAGGGCCTCCCCCTCCAGATCCACGCCGCCGAGAGCCCCGACGAGCTCGCCTACTTCCGGAACCGCACCGGGGAGATCGCCGCCTTTCACCGAAGAAAGGGCCTCCCAGAGGACCTCCACCCGGTGGGCCTCTCCCCCGTCGCCTACCTCGCCGAGCTCGGGGTCCTGGAGGCCCGCCCCCTCCTGGTGCACGGGGTCCAGGTGGACGAGGCGGACGTCCGGGTCCTGGCCGAGCACGGGGTCGCGGTGGTGAGCTGCCCGCGCTCGAACCAAAACCTCCAGGCCGGTCTCCCCCCCTACCCCCTCTACCGCCGGCACCGCGTCCCCCTCGCCCTGGGCACCGACTCCGCCCTCTCCGGCGGCAGCCTCGACGTCTGGGACGAGGTCCGCTTCCTGCTTGGGCGGGGCGAGCCGGCCCCGCGGGTCCTCGAGGCCGCCGTGCTCGGCGGCGCCCGGGCGCTCGGTCTAGGACCCCGGCCGATTTCCCCCGGGGATCCGCTTTCCCGCGTCGTAGGCTGGTAGCGTGGCCCGGGCGCTGGTGCTCTACGCCCTGGCCGGCGGCGTCTCCGGCCTCCTGGCGCTGGCGGTCGCCGGCGGGCTGAGGCTCCTCACCGACCTGTGGATGGGCCGCCTCCTCGGCTACCTGCCCCCCACCCCCAGCGGCGAGGGGGGGCTGGGCCAGGTCTTCGCCCAGCCCCACCCCTGGCTCGGCGTGGTGCTCTTTCCGCCCCTCTACGCCGCCGCCTCGCTGCTGGGCTCGAACCGGGGGCTCTCCCGGTTGATCCTGGCCTTCCGCCAAAACGAACGGGTGCGGCTCCTCCCCCAGCTCCGCTACGTCCTCGGCAGCCTGGTCGAGCTGCCGGCGGCCAGCCCCCTGGGCCGCGAGGGTCCGATGGCGGTGCTGGGCGACTGGGCGGGGCGGCGGCTGGGGGCCAGCCTGGCCCCCGAGGAGGCCCGGGCGATGGGCCACGCCGGGCTGGCGGCGGGCTTCGCCGCCGCCTTCCACGCCCCCCTGGCGGGGGCCCTGCTGGCCACCGAGATCTTCTATCGGAGCCTGCGCCTGGAGGCCGCCCACCTTACCCCGGCGCTGGTGGGGAGCTTCGCCGGCTTCACCCTCTACGGAGCGGTCTTCGGCTACGGCCCCTGGCTGGAACTCCGTCCCGGCACCCTGGGGGCGGCCGAGCTCTGGGCCGCCCTCGGCCTCGCCCTGGCGGTGGCGATCCTCGCCAACCTCTGGGCGCTCCTGATCCGCGGGGCGTTCCGCCTCGGCCAGCGGGTGCCCTACTGGCAGCGCCACCTCCTCCTCGGGCTGGTTTTGGGGCTCCTCGTCCTCGCGGTCCCCGAGGTCGCCGGCGACGGCAGCGGCTGGCTGGAGCTGGCCGGGTTCCCCCTGCTCGGGACCCGGTTTCTGGCGGTCTTCTTCGTGCTCCGCTACCTGCTCGCCGGACTCTTCGTGGGGCTCGGGGGCTACGGGGCCCCCCTCACCCCGGCGCTGGTGCTGGGGGGCAGCCTCGGCCTCCTGCTGGCCCGGGTCCTGCCCTGGGCGGTGGACCCGGGGACCCTGGCCCTCGCCGGCATGGCCGCCTGGCTGGCCGGCGCCGCCCGCACCCCGCTGGCGGCGGTGGCCCTGGCCGGGGAGCTCGCCGGCTACCGGGTGCTGCCGGTGGTGGTGCTCGCCGCCGGGGTGGGCTACGCCCTGGTGCGGTGGTCGCTCTTCTCCGAGCAGGCCGAAGGATAATACAATCGCGGCATGGTGCGGGGGATACGCGGCGCGATCACCGTCGAGGAGGACACCCCGGAGGCGATCCTCTCGGCCACCCGGGAGCTGCTCCGGGCGATCCTCGAGGCCAACGGCATTCAAAGCCACCAGGAGCTCGCCGCCATCGTCTTCACCGTCACCGAGGACCTCTCCTCCGCCTTCCCCGCCGAGGCCGCCCGCCAGCTGGGGATGAACCGCGTTCCCCTGCTCTCCGCCCGGGAGGTTCCGGTCCCCGGGAGCCTGCCCCGGGTGATCCGGGTGCTCGCCCTCTGGAACACGGAGACGCCCCAGGAGGCCGTCCGCCACGTCTACCTGCGGGAGGCCACCCGGCTCCGCCCGGACCTGGAGAGCGCCCAGTAGACTTGACGCCCGGGGAAGCCAACGCATAAGCTTGCATCGAGATGCGGTGGGGCCGCAATAACGACGCCTAGAGGGGGAGCGAAGCCGCCTCCCCCGGTCGCCCGTGGACCGGGGGTTTTTTAACGGCCCCAGGAGGTGAGGATGCGCGTTTTGGTGCGGGATCTACCCGAGCGGGAAGGGGAAGAGGTCGAGGTCTGGGGCTGGCTCCACTGGCGGCGCGACCTCGGCGGGGTGCAGTTCGCCCTGGTGCGCGACCGCACCGGGGTGGTGCAGGTGGTGCTCCCGGGCGGCGGCCGGCTGCCCCTGCAGGAGTCGGTGGTGCGGGCCCGGGGTCGGGTGGTGAGGAGCGAGAAGGCCCCCGGCGGCTACGAGCTCCACAGCCCCGGCCTCACCCTGGTGGCCCCGGCCGAGAAACCGAGCCCGGTGGAGATCCCCAAGGAGGAGTGGCGGGCCAACCCCGAGACCCTGCTCACCTACCGCTACGTCACCCTCCGGGGCGAGAAGGCCCGCGCCCCCCTCAAGATCCAAGCGGCGTTGGTGCGGGGTTTCCGCCGCTACCTCGACGAACAGGGCTTCACCGAGATCTTCACCCCCAAGATCGTCAAGGCCGGGGCCGAGGGGGGCTCGAACCTCTTCGAGGTCGACTACTTCGGGGAGCCCGCCTTCCTGGCCCAGAGCCCCCAGCTCTACAAGCAGATCATGGTGGGGGTCTACGAACGGGTCTACGAGGTCGCTCCGGTCTGGCGGGCCGAGGAGCACGCCACCAGCCGCCACCTCAACGAGTACCTCTCGCTCGACGTCGAGATGGGCTTCATCGAGAGCGAGGAGGACGTGATGGCGCTGGAGGAGGAACTGATCCAGGCGATGCTGGAGGAGGCCCGGACCCACGCCTCCCGGGAGATCGAGCTCCTCGGCGCCGAGTGGCCGAAAACGCCCAGGACCTTTCCCCGGGTGCCCTACGCCGAGGCCAAGAGGATCGTCAAGGAGCTCGGGGTCGGGATGGGCGCCGACCTCAACGACGCCGCCGAACGGGCGCTGGGCGAATACTTCGCCGAAAAGTACGGCACCGACTTCGTCTTCGTGGTCGACTACCCCGAGGAGGTGCGGCCCTTCTACACCATGCCCAAGGAGGGGGGCCTCACCCGGGGCTACGACCTCCTGTTCCGGGGGCTGGAGATCACCTCGGGCGGCCAGCGCATCCACCAACCCGAGCGCATCGTCCAGCAGCTTAAGAAGAAGAAAATGGACGTCGAGGCCTTCCGGGACTACATCGAGGTCTTCCGCTACGGCATGCCGCCCCACGGGGGCTTTGCGATCGGGGCCGAGCGCTTCACCCAAAAGCTCCTGGGCCTCCCCAACGTCCGCTACGCCCGCGCCTTCCCCCGCGACCGCCACCGGGTGACCCCCTAGCGGCGGAGGGCGAGGGGGAGGTCGAGGACCCGGGCGAAGAAGAGGAAGGTGAGGAGCCCCCCCAGGCCCCCGGCGAGGAGGGAGGGCAGGCTGGCCAGGGCCCCCGCCGGGGGTCCGGCCAGGGCGGCGAGCCCCCGGGCGGGGAAGAAGGCGAGCACGGCGGCCAGGAGCCCGGGGGCCAGGCGGCCCACCACCCCCCCGGCGGCCAGACCCCCGCGCCGCCAAAGCCCGTAGCCCAGGACGAAGAGCCCCACCCAGCCGGCCGCCACCGTGGCCAGGTTGAGGGCGAACATCCCCCGGGGCGCGAGCAGGTAGTAGCCGGCGGCGTTCAGAAGAAAGAGCCCCACGCTCACCCGCACCGCGGCCCAGATCCGCTCCTCGGCGTAGTAGCCGCGGAGCAAAAGGGCGTAGAGGCCCCAGGGGAAGACCGCCAGCGAAAGGGCCGAAAGGGCCTGGGTCGAAAAGCGGAAGTTGGCCTGGGAAAACGCCGGGGTCCAGGCAAACAGCACCGCCACCGCCCAGGGCGCCAGGGCGAAGGCCAGGGCCGAGGCCAGGGCGAGCAGCAGGCCTACCCGCACCAGGGCGTCCGCGAGCAAGCGGCGAAAGCGGGCCCGCTCGCCCCCGGCGGCGTACTCCGCCAGCCGGGGGTAGACCGCCATCGCCGGGCTCACCGAAAGCAACCCGAGCAGCATCAGGTAGACCATCTCGGCGTTGTAGAAGCCGGTCACCGCCGCGGTGGGGTAGGCGGTGAGCAGGGCGGTGAGCACCACGTTCACCACCTGGCGGGTGGAGGTGGTGAAGAGGAAGGGGGCCATGAGCCCGAAGGCCCGGAGCACCTCGGGCGCGGCCCTTAGCTCCAAGCCGAGCCCCCGCAGGAAGGGCCACTGCACCGCCGCCTGCAGGAAGCCCCCGACGACGTAGGCGAGGGCGAGCATCGTCGCCCGCTGGGGAAACGCCAGCATGAGGGCGACGGCGCCGAGGTTGAAGGCCACCGGGGCGAAGGCCGGGGCCAAAAAGCGCTCCTCCGCTTGCAGGAGGGCGGAAAAAAGGGCGGCGACGCTGATCGCCAGCAGGAAGGGGGCGACCACCCGGACGAGCAGGGTCACCAGGCCGAGATCGAGCCGCGACCCCCGGGCCACCAACAGGTCGGCGAAAAACGGCGCCAGCAGCTCGATGAGCCCCAGCACGGCCAGGTCGGCGGCCAGGAGAAAGGCGAAAAACCGCCGCACGAAGGCCCTTCGCTCCTCGCCGGTAAGCCCCTTTAGGACCGGGATCAAGGCGTTGGTCACCGCCCCTTCGGCGAGGATCTCGCGAAACAGGTTGGGCACCCGGAAGGCCACGTTGAAGGCGTCCTTGGTGAGGTCGGGGTAGAGGTTATTAAAGACCGCCTGGCGGAGAAGCCCGAACGCCCGCGAGAGCAGGGTGCCCGCCATCATCAGGGCGGTGTTGCGGGCGATCGAGCGGGCCACGAAGAAAAGACTACCCTAGGGACGTGGAAGGCTTCGAGGTGGCCGGCCTCCCGGTGTTCCTCCTCGACTCGGTGACCGAGGGCGGCGGGGAGCAGACCGGCGCGATCGTGATCACCGGCTCCCACGGCGGGCTTTCGGCGGCCCGCTACGCCCTCGGCTACCGCCCCCTCCTGGTCGTCTTCAACGACGCCGGGGGCGGCAAGGAGGGGGCCGGGGTGGCGGGGCTTTGGGTGCTGGAGGAAGCCGGCGTCGCCGCCGCCGCGGTCGCCCACACCACGGCCCGGATCGGCGAGGCCAGGGACACCTGGGAAAACGGCGTGCTGAGCTGGGTCAACGCCCCCGCACGGGCCCTCGGTCTCCGACGCGGGGAGGCCCTCCGGCAAGCGGTCCACCGGCTCGCGCGGGCGCGAAGGCGGCGTTGAGGGGGGCGGCGGCCAACCGGCTAGTCCGCCCAGCGGACCCGGCTCCCCGAGGGCGACTTCTCCACCACCAGCCGCTCGGGGAAGCGCTCGGCGAGCTCGGCCACGTGGCTCACCACCCCGACCAGCCGCCCCCGGGTGGGCAGGGTCTCCAGCACCCCGGCGGCGAACTCCAGGGTCTCCCGGTCCAGGGTGCCGAAGCCCTCGTCAAGGAAGAGTGCCCCCAAGCGGCCCCCGGAGATCCGCTCGGAGAGCGCCAGGGCCAGGGCCAGCGAGGCCAGGAACGACTCCCCGCCGGAGAGCGTCCGCACCGAGCGCACGCTCCGGGTCCAGGTGTCCTCGACGTGGTAGTCGCCCTCCCGGGCGAGCAGCCGGTAGCGCCCCTGATAGAGCTCGCCGAGGAGTTCCGAGGCCCGGGCCACCAGGCCCCGCTGGTAGTGGTCGATCAAGAACTCGGGGAACCGGTCGGAGCGAAGATCGGCGGTGAGCTGCTCCCAGACCGCGAGCTCCCGCTCGAGGCCGGCCCGCTCCCTCAGGAGGTGCCGCCGGCGCTCGGCCTCGGCCTCCAGCCGGCGCAGCCGCTCGGTGAGCTCGCCGACCTCGGTGCTCTGGCGGCGGAAGCGGGCCTTCATCCCCTCGACCTCCTCCTTGAGCGCCGCCAGGGCGTCGGGGTCGGGCGGGGATTGCCCGGCGAGCTCGGCCTTGAGCGCGGCGAGCCGGGCCTCGAGGTCGGCCCGGGTCCGCCGGTAGGCCTCGAGCTCGGCCTCCAGCCGCTCGGCCTCGGCCTCCGGGATCCGGCTCGCCTTCAGCTCCCCGGCGTCCTTGAAGCCGGCCTCGGCGAGCCGGGCCGCGAAGGCCTCGAGCAGGCCCCTTTGCCCCCGCTCGGCCTCGCGGGCGCGCTCGGAGAGCCCGGCCAGCTCGCGCTCCAGGCGGCCCACCTCCCCCTCCAATCGCTGCCGCTCCGAAAGCGCCGCTTTGAGCCTCCGTTTCTCCTCCTCCAAGGCCCGGAGGCGCTCGGAGGGGTCCCCGCCCCCGAGCTCGGCGGCGAGGGCCCGCTTCATCCCCTCCAGGCGGGCCTCGACCCGGTCCCGGTCGGGCAGGGCGGCGCGGCGCTCCTTGAGCTCGGCCTCCAGGGCGCCAAGCTCCTCCTTTAGCCGCTTCGCCTGCCCCTCCTTGGCCTTGAGGTCGGCGTCGAGCTCGCGGTAGTGCGTTCTCAGGTCCTCGACCCGGGCGGCGAGCCCCTCCACCCGCCGGCGGAGCGGCTCCAGGGTCTCGGGTCCCGGCGGCGCCGGCGGCGGCCGGTCGACCACCTGGCCGCACAGGGGGCAGGGCTCCCCCGGCCGCAGGTGCCGGTGGTAGGCGAGGAGGCCGGCCCGGAGCTCGGCCTCCTTGAGCGCCTCCTCCGCCTCCTTGAGGGCGTCCCGCGCCCGCCGGCCCTCGGCGGTGACCGCCTCCCGCTCGGCCCCGAGCCGCTCGAGCTCGGCCTCGAGCGCGGCCAGTTCTCGGGCCCTCCGCTCTTTTTTTCGCTCCTCCCGGTCGAGCTCGGCGTGGGCCCGGCGGGCCTCGAGCAGGGACTGGACCTCGAGGGGGTCGAAGGCGACCGCCGCCCCCGCCCCCGCCGGTGGCCCCAGGCGCTCGAGCCAGCGGCGCTTCTCCAAAAGCCCCTCCAGCCGCGCCTCCTCCCGGGCCAGGGCGGCGAGCCGCTCGGGATCGGCCCGCTCCTGGGCGGCCTGGTACGCCGGTTTAAGGGCCGAAAGCCGCTCCTCCAACGCCTTCTTCTCCGATAAGAGCTTTTCCAGCCGCTCCGCCTCGGCCTCCAGCCGCGCCAGCTCGGGGGTCAGGCGGGCCGCCTGCCGGGCCCGCTGGAGCCGTTCGGAAAGCGCCCGCATCGCCGGCTCCCGGGCCCGCAGGGCGTCCAGCTCGCGGCCGAGGTCGGCGAGGGCCTGGAACCGCCCGAGGAGCTCGGTCCGTCGCTTAAGCTCCTTTTCCCGGGCGGCCAAGGCGGCCTCCAGCCGTTCCTGCTCGGCCCTCTTGGCGGCGAGCTCCTCCCGGAGCGCGGCCAGCCCCTCGGCCTCGGCGAGAACCGCGAGCTGGGCCTCGACCCGCTCCAGCTTGAGGGCGATCGCCTCGCGCTCGGCCCGCGCCCGCTCGCGCATCGCCGCCAGGGTCTCCAGGCCAAAGAGCGCCGCCAGGAGCGCCTTCCGCTCCTTGGGCTCGCCCTTCAAAAAGCGGTCGAACTCCCCCTGGGGGAGGAGGATCGCGCGGGTGAAGGCGTCGAAGGAGAGCCCCAGAATCCGCTCGATCCGCTCGTTCAGGGCCCGCACCTTCTCGCTCTCGGGGAGGCCGCGGAAACCGGCCCCCTCCTGCCGCTCCAGCCGGTGCTCGCTGCCCTTGCCCACCGCCCGGGTGACCCGGTAGACCCCGCCCCCGGCCTCGAAGACCAGCTGCACCCGGGCGACCTCGCGGGCGGGGTGCACCAGCTCGCCGTACTTGCGGAACCCCCGCGGGGTCTTGGCGTACAGGGCGAAGGCGATGGCGTCGAGGAGGGTGGTCTTCCCCGAGCCGGTGGGGCCGGTGAGGACGAAGAGCTCGACGTCGGCAAACTCCACCCGCTGGCGGTCGCGAAAGGGGCCGAAGCCCTCGAGCTCGAGGCTAAGCGGACGCATCCCCGGCCTCCTCGTAGGCCCGCCGGAAGGCGGCCAGGAGGGCCTCCCCCGGGGGCTTGGCGTAGGCCTCCCGGTGGTAGCGCCGGTAGGCCTCCAAAAGGTCCATCGCCTCGACCTCCCCGGCCCCCTCCTCCGGCGCCGCCCCGGGGGTCTCGAAGGCGACCTCGAGGAGGCGGGGGTTTTCCTCCAGGAGCCGCTCCCGCAGGACCGGGTCGGGCCGCCCCCGGAGCACCAGCTTGGCGTAGCCGGGGAACGACTCGACCTCGCCGATCCGGCGGTCGAGCTCCTCCAGCCCCAGGCGGAAGGTCTTCAGGGGCTTGCCCCAGCCCTCGGCGATCTCGGCCAGGACCCGGGCCGGCCGCCCCGGCTTGAGTTCCACCAGCACCGCCCCCCGGGGGGCGTCCTCGCCCTCGCCGAAGTCGAGCTGCACCAGCGAGCCGGAATAGTAGGCGAGCGGCGCGTCGGAGACCCGCTGCTGCCGGTGGATGTGCCCGAGCGCCACGTACACCGCCGCGGTGGGGAGGGCGTCCGGCTTCACCGCGTAGCTGTTGCCGACGTAGAAGGTGAACTCGCCGCCGCCGAGCTTGAGGTTGGCGCCCTCGAGGGTGAGGTGGCCGACCAGCAGGTTGGCGGCGTCGGGGGAAAAACCCCGCGCCAGGTTCAAAAGCACCCGGCGCATGCGGTCGGCGTAGCCCACCATGCGCGCGCCGGCGTCCTGCTCCATCACCTCGGCGGCCCGCACCAGCCGGCGCTCGGAGACGAAGGGCAAAAGGGCGGCCCGGAGCTCCCCCCGCTCGATCGCCCCGCCCTCCTCGAAAAAGCGGAGCTCGGCCCCGAGCTCGGCCCCCAAAAGCCCCAGCATCCCCCGCCAGGCGGCGAGCCGGGCGCGGGGGTCGTGGTTGCCGGCGACCCCGAGGAGGGGCACCCCGAGCTCCCTGAGCCGCATCAGAAAGTCGAAGAAGACCGCCTCGGCCTCGGCCGGCACCTGGGGGCGGTCGAAGAGGTCGCCGGCGGCCACCAGGAGCTCGACCCGCTCGTCCTTGACGATCCTCAAGACCTCGTCCAGGGCGGCGGCGATCTCGGGGGTGCGGTCGACCCCCTTGAGCGTCTTGCCCAGGTGCCAGTCGGCGGTGTGCAGGATCCTCATAGGTCGAGCTCGTCCCTGAGCGCCTCGGCGGAGACGTCCTCGAGGGCCTCGCTTTGCTTGGTCGCCCAGGCCGGGAAGGGGAAGGCGACCAGCTGGGGCACCGGCACCTCGGGCTGCTGGAGGATCACCGCCCCCTGGGGCAAAATCAGCGCCCGCTCCCGGAAGGCCCCGGGGAGGTAGCGGTACTCCGGCCGCTCGGCCTCGGCGGCGTCGAGCCGGCCCACCACCCGGATGGCGGCGTTGGCCACCACCCGACGCTCGACCTCGCTGGCGGTCTGCTGGGCCCCGATCAGGATCACCCCCAGCGACCGGCCCCGTTCGGCGATGTCGAGGAGGATGTCCTTGATCGGGCTCTCCCCCTCCCGGGGGGCGTACTTGTTGAGCTCGTCGAGGACCACGAAGACCTTGCCGCGGTAGCGGTTTTCCTCCTTGGCGGTGAACACCTCCTTCAAGAGGGCGCCGACCACGAACATCTGGGCCTGGGGGGCGAGGCGGTGGATGTCGACCACGTTGAGCTGGCGGTCGCTCCTCAAGGGGTCGGGGGGGCGGCCGGGAAGATCCCCCCGGACCAAGCGGCGCACGTTCTTGGCCGAGGCCCTGAGCCGCCGCACGAAGGCCTGGAGGGTGCCGGTGTGCTGCCGGGCGACCCAGCGGGGGTCGCCGCTGGCCCCCTCGCCGTCGGCCTCGTCGCCCAGGAGCTTGGCCTCGAGGTAGGCCACCAGGTCGTCGAAGGTGCGGAGCACCGTCCGCCCCAGGGCGTCGAACGCGCCCTCGGCGGGCTCGCCCCCCTCCCAGTCCTCGACCAGCAGGTGGGGGCCCTCCTGGTCGGCGGCCAGCTGGGCGAGGCGCACGGTGACGTGGTCGATCAGGAATCCGAGGTTGGTCATCGCCCCCCGGTCGGCGAAGAGGTAGGGCAGGAGCCCCTCGCGGGCGAACTGGGCGAGGTCCCAGTGGTAGGGGGCCACCCCGGCCAGGCGCCCGGCGGTGTCGGGGACCACCTCGCCCTCCCCCGGCGCCCGGGCCGGGGGGGCGAAGAAGGCCACGCTGTCGAAGGGCTCGGGGGGGAGACCGAGGGCGCGGTAGGCCGCCCGGTCCTCCTCGGAGAGGTGGCGGTTGGGCCGGTCGAGATAGAAGAGGTCCTGCCCCTTGACATTGAAGACCAGGGTGCGGGCGCTGGCGGCGTCGGCCAGCACCCCGCTGGTGTAGAGGCTCTTGAGCAGGAAGAGGGCGTAGCTGGTCTTGGCGGCGACGCCCGAGATCCCCGAGATGTTCACGTGCCCGCCCCGACGGCCGTCGAGGAACTCGAGGTTGACGAAGGCGGGCTCGCCGTTCCGGAGCCGACCCACCGGCACGCGTTCCCGCATCCGCTCGTAGTAGAGGGCCCGGGCCAGGGCCTCCCCCCGGGCCAGGAAGACCGGCGAGCCGGGGTCGGGGGGCAGGTAGTCCTCGGGCTCCAGTCGGGTCACGGTGACGTGGGCCACGTAGGCGGTGTTCACCGGTAGCACGTTCTCCCGCACCAGGAAGGCGTCGGAGTCGAACTGCGCCCCCTCGTGAAGCTTCATCACCCGGTCAACCATGCCGTAGTAGCGGACCCGCACGCCGCCGTGGTCGGTCTCGGCGTAGACCAGGTCATCGAGGCGCAAATAGCCGCCCTCCTCGACCCCGACCCAGAACTCCAGCGGGGTCGCCTCCCGCCGGCCCAGCACCACGCCCACCGGTTTCATACCGGCCCCATCCTACCCCGCCGCGTAGGCGAGGATCCGCCGCCGCACCAGCTCCCGCTGCCCCAGCCGCCGCCGGAGCTCCCGCTCCAACCCGCCGATCGGGATCAGGTTGGCGGGGGCCCGGGGGTCGCGGTAGGGTTCCGAGGCCAGCCGGGAAAAGAGGTCCAGCGACTGGTCGGCGAGCCGGGGAGCGGCCGCGAGCTCGGCGTCGGTCTCGACCCGCACCAGACCGGAGGCGGCGGCGAAGGGGGCGCTGGGGGCGATCGGCAGCCGCAGGTACCAGCTCAGGAAGTCGCGGGGGGTGCGGCGGGCCGCCGCCGGCACCCGGAAGACCGGGGTGCGCTGGCCCGGGGCCAACCGCTCCAGGATCGCGGCCCGCTCGGGGTCGAGGTAGCTCTGGTAGAAACTCTTCACGTAGCCGAGCCTCGGCGCCCCGGGCCCGCCGCCCTTGGGGAAGAAGAGGGGGCCGTCGTGCACCACCAGGGCCCCCGGGCGCTCGGCCGCCAGCCGGGCCCCCAGCGCCCACTCGGCCTGGCGCCGGGCCTCGCGGGCGGCGGCCAGGAGGTCCTCCCGGCCGGGCCCGGGGTGGGGCAAAGCGCGGTAGTCGAGCGAGGGCCCGAGCGCGAGGTCGGCGGCCGCCGGCGAGACGAAGACCCTGCGGAGCACCGCCTCGCTGGCGAAGGCGAGGCCGCCGGCCTCCAGCACCACCGCCCCCACCGCGAAGCTAAACAGCACCCCGGGGTGGCGGCCGTCGACCCAGACGAAGGCGTCGACCCGCTCGACCCCGTCGATCAGGATCCAGGGCCCGGGGTGGGGCCGGGCCTGGCCCCGGGGCGCCCAGGCGCCGGACTCGGCCGGTTCGGCCACCGCCCCGGCCGGGCGTTCCTCGCCCACCGGGGCGGCGCGGTAGTCGGGGTCCCAGGCCTCGACCTTGAAGCGCATCGCCTAGGGACCGACGCGGGCCAGCGCCTCCTTGGCGCCGGGATGCTTGGGATCCAGCCGGAGGGCCTCGCGGTACTGGGCGCGGGCCCCCGCCAGGTCGCCAAGGGCCTCGTTGGCCTTGCCCAACCAGTAGTGGTAGTCGGCGTTCTTGGCCGCCAGCACCACCGCCTTGGTGAAGTAAAAACGGGCGGTCTTGGCGTCCCCCTGTTTCAGGTAGGCCCGACCGAGGTAGAAGTAGGCCTCGGGGTAGGCGATCGGCTTCTGCTCGACCGCCTTCTTGAGGGCGGCGATGGCGCCGGCGAGGTCGCCGAGCTTGAGCCGCACCTGGCCGAGGTAGTTCCAGGCCAGGCTGTTCTCGGGGTCCAGCAGGACCGCCTCCTCGAGGGCCCGCTGGGCCGCCCGGTCGTCCCCCTTCACCGCCAGCAACGCGCCGTACCGGGCCCTGAGGTAGGGGTCCTTGGGGTTGGCCTCGACCGCCTTCTTAAAGGCCTCGATCGCCCGGTCGAGCTGCCCGGAGGCGAGGTAGACCATCGCCAGGTTGTAGAGCACGGTGGGCTCGCCGGGCTTTTTCTCCAGCGCCTTCTTGAAGGCGGCGATCGCCTGGTCGCGCCGGCCCATCGCCTGGTAGACGACCCCCTCCTGGTTGTAGACGGCGGGGTCGTCGGGTGCGATGCGCTCGGCGTCCTTGAGCACCGAGAGGGCCTTGGCCCGAAGCAGGGTCGCCACCGAGGGGTCCTCGGCCTGGGCCGCCTGCTCGAGGTAGGCCCGGGCCAGGGTGAGGTAGATCGGCAGGTAGTGGGCGTCCAGGGCAAGGGCCCGCTTGAGGTTCTCCACCGCCGGGTTCACCAACCCGATCTTCAGCTGCACCCGGCCCAGCCCGTAAAGGGCCTTGGGGTCGTTGGGGGCCTTCTCCACCGCCTGCTTGTAGGCGATGAGGGCGGCGTCCAACGCCCCCTCGGCGTAGTACCGGTTGCCGAGGAGCATCCAGGCCTCGGGGGAGAGCTCGGTCTTCTTGGGGCTCGCGGCCCAGGCGCCCAGGAGCACCAGGATCGCGAGGGGGAAGGTCCATCGCCGCATCTACGCCTCCTAAAGAATGTACTTGGAGAGGTCCCGGCTCTCCACCACCGGGGCGAGCCGTTCCTCGACGTAGGCCTCGGTGATCGTCACCTGGCCCAGGTCGGTCTCGAAGCCGATCTCCTCCAGGACCCGCTCGAGCACGGTGTGGAGGCGGCGGGCCCCGATGTCCTCCAGCTCCTGGTTGGCCCGGAAGGCGAAGCGGGCCACCGCCCGGATCGCCTCCGGGGTGAACTCGACCTCGGTCCCGTCGGCGGCCAGCAGGGCCTTGTACTGGCGGATCAGCGAGCTTTCGGTCTGGGTCAGGATGCGCTCGAAGTCCTCGGCGGTGAGGGGCTTGAGCTCCACCCGGATGGGGAACCGGCCCTGGAGCTCGGGGATCAGGTCGGAGGGCTTGGCGACGTGGAACGCCCCCGCCCCGATAAAGAGCACGTGCTCGGTGGAGATCGGCCCCAGCCGGGTGTGGACCACCGTCCCCTCGACGATCGGCAAGAGGTCGCGCTGAACCCCCTCGCCCGAGACGTCGGGGCCCTTGAAACCCTCGCGGGAGGCGACCTTGTCGATCTCGTCGATGAAGACGATGCCGTCCTCCTGAGCCCGGCGCACCGCCTCCTGGGTGACCTCCTCCTTGTCGACCAGGGCCTCGGCGACCTGGTTCTTCAGCACCTCGCGGGCCTCCCGCACCCGCATACGCCGGCGCACGCGGCGCTTGGGGAGCAGGCCCGAGAGCATGTCGGTGAGGCCCTGCATCTGCTCGCCCCCCAGCATCCCCATGAAGGGGAGCTGGGGCTCCTCGGCGACCTCAATCTCGACCAAGCGGTCCTCGTAGCGCCCGGCGCCGACCTCGGCGAGGGGGACCCCCAGGAGGCTGGCGAGCTCGGCGTTGGCCTGGCGGGTGGCCTCCTCGGCCACCGCCTCGGTCTTCTCGCGCATCACCAGCTGGTAGGCGACCTCGGCCAGGTCGCGGACGATCGAGTCGACGTCGCGCCCGACGTAGCCGACCTCGGTGAACTTGGTGGCCTCGACCTTGAGGAAGGGGGCCCGGGCCAGCCGGGCGAGCCGACGGGCGATCTCGGTCTTCCCCACCCCGGTGGGCCCCATCATCAGGATGTTCTTGGGGATCACCTCGCGGGCCAGCTCGGGGGGCAGCTTCTTGCGCCGGTAGCGGTTCCTCAGGGCCACCGCCACCGCCCGCTTGGCCTCGTCCTGGCCGATCACGTACTTATCGAGCTCGGCGACGATCTCCTTGGGCGTGCGTTCGGTCATCGGGGTTCTCCTACGCTCAACACGGTGATCTCGCCACCGCTGTAGAGGTCGATCTCGGCCGCCACCCGGAGGGCCTCGCGGACCAGCTCGGGGGCGGCCAGCGTGCTGTGGCGCAAAAGCGCCTTGGCGGCGGCGATGGCGTAGGGGGCGCCGCTGCCCACCCCGAGGACCGGTTCGTCGGGGGCGATCACCTCGCCGGAGCCCGAGAGCAAGAGCAGCTGCTCGGGGTCGGCGACGATCATCATCGCCTCGAGCTGGCGGAGGATCTTGTCGGTGCGCCAGAGCTTGACGGTCTCCACCGCCGCCCGCTGCAGGTTGCCCCGGGCGGCCCGGAGCTGCTCCTCGAACTTCTCGAAGAGGGTGAAGGCGTCGGCCACGCTGCCCGCGAAGCCGGCGAGGACCTCGCCCTCGAGGCGCCGCACCTTCACCGCCCCCCGCTTCATGATCGTCTGGCCCAGGGTCACCTGGCCGTCGCCGGCCAGGGCGGTGACCCCGTCCTTGCGGACCGCCAGGATGGTGGTGGCGTGGATCGGCGGCATCATGCCGAGGCTACCGGGGGGCGGTTAGGCAGGGGTGAGAGCCCATCCCGATCGGCGAAGCCAGGCCTCGAAGGCGGCCAAGCCCCGCCGGAACATCGCTTGCCGGCGCTCGCGCTTGGATCCCCGCACGGCGACCGGCGGCACCAGCCCCCAGTTGGCGTTCATCGGCTGGAAGTTCTCGGGGTTGGCGCCGGCGAGGAACCGCACCAGCCCCCCCAGCATCGTCTCCTCGGGGGGCACGACCGGAGGCTCGCCGGATAGCGCCCGGGCGGCGTTCCAGCCGGCCAGCCAGCCGGTGGCCGCCGACTCCAGGTAGCCCTCGACCCCGGAAAGCACCCCGGCCGCGAGGACCCTGGGCTCGGCCCGGAAGCGAAGGCTCGCCTCCAGCATGCGGGGGGCGTTCAGGTAGGTGTTCCGGTGCATCACCCCGTAGCGCACGATCTCGGCCCGCTCCAGCCCCGGGATCAGGCGAACGAGCTCCTTTTGGTCGCCCCACTTGAGCCCGGTCTGGAACCCCACCAGGCTCCACATCCGGCCGGCCCGGTCCTCCCGGCGAAGCTGCACCACCGCGAAGGGGATCCGCCCGGTCTTGGGATCGGGCAGGCCCACCGGCTTCATGGGGCCAAAGAGCAGGGTGCGGTAACCGCGCCGGCCGAGCTCCTCGATGGGCACGCAGGCCTCGAAGAACTCCAGCCGCTCCCAGTCGTGGGGCTGGTGCCGCCGGGCCTCCAACAGCCTCTGGTAGAAGCGACGGTAGCGCGCCTCGTCCATGGGGCAGTTGATGTAGTCGGGGCTCTGGTCGTAACGGCCGGCGAAGTAACAGGTCCCCATGTCGATGCTCTCGAAGAGCACCACCGGTGCGGCGGCGTCGTAGTAGCTGAGGAAGGGGTCGCCGAAGCGGGCCTTGAGGTGCGCGGCCAGGGGCTCGGAGGTCAGCGGACCGGTGGCCAGGACCACGACCCCGTCCTCGGGGAGGGCGGCGACCTCCCGCCGCACCACCTCGACGCCGGGGTGCCCCGCCACCGCCTCGGTCACCCCGGCGGAAAAGAGCTCCCGGTCCACCGCCAGGGCCCCGCCGGCGGGCACCCGGGTGGCGTCGGCGGCGGCCATGACCGCGCTGCCGGCGACCCGCATCTCGGCCTGCAAGAGGCCCTTGGCGTTGGTCTCGGCCTCGCCGCCCAGCGAGTTCGAGCAGACCAGCTCGGCCAGGCGATCGGTTCGGTGGGCGGGGGTCATCTTCGCCGGGCGCATCTCGTAAAGGCGCACCCTGGCCCCGCTCCGGGCCGCCGCCAGGGCCGCCTCGCTGCCGGCCAGACCGCCCCCGATCACGTGCACGATCCCCTTCACTGCCCACGACCTTAGCAGATCGGCCGCCGGCCGAAAGGGCGGTGGGGTAGACTGGCTCCATGGCGAAAGGATTCCAAAACCTACTCGGCACCCTGTTGGCCGCCGGCCTGGCCCGCCCCCAGCTTTTGGAGGGGGTGGCCAAGCAACTCGGCCTCGGCGACCTGGTCGGGCAGCTGCTAGGGGGCGGCGGAGGACTCGGCGGCGCCCTGGGCGGCCTCCTCGGCGGCGGCGGCCGGGCGGGGGCGGCGCCCGACCCCATGGCCCTGATCGGGCGGCTGGCCCACGGCGGGGCCCCGGCCCCCGCCGCCGACCCCGAGGAACGGGCCAAGACCCTGCTCCTGGCCATGATCCTGGCGGCCAAGGCCGACGGGAAGCTGGGCCCCGAGGAAACCCAGAGGATCCTGGCCAAGCTCGACGAAACCGGGGCCGACCCCGAGGTCCGGGCCTTCGTCTACCGGGCGATGGCGGAGGCCCACGACCCCGCCCCCCTCCTCGAGGCCGCCCGCGAGGACCCCGGCCTCGCCCGGGAGATCCTCGCCGCCAGCGTGCTGGCGATCCGGGTCGACACCCCGGCCGAGAGCCGCTACCTCACCGAGCTGGCCAAGAACCTCGGGCTGGGCGAGGAGGCGGTGCGGTCGGTCCTCGCCCGGGCCGGGCTGGGCTAGATCCGCCGCCCCTTTTCGTCGTACTTGTAGAAGCCCTCGCCGGTCTTTCGACCCAAAAGCCCCGCCTGCACCATCTTCTTGAGGAGCGGGCTGGGGCGGTACTTGCTGTCGTTGAAGCCCTGGTAGAGCACCTCCATGATCGCCAGCACGGTGTCCAGGCCGATGAAGTCGGCGAGCTCCAGGGGGCCCATCGGGTGGTTCATCCCCAGCTTCATCACCGCGTCCACCGCCTCCGGCGTCGCCACCCCCTCGAAGACCGCCTGGATCGCCTCGTTCAGCATGGGGATCAGGACCCGGTTGGAGACGAAGCCGGGGTAGTCGTGCACCTCGACCGGGGTCTTCTTCATCCGGCGGGCGACCTCGAGGACCACCCGGGCGGTCTCGTCGGCGGTCTTGTGGCCGCGGATCACCTCCACCAGGACCATCAGCGGCACCGGGTTCATGAAGTGCATGCCGATGAACCGCTCGGGCCGGCGGGTGGCGCTGGCCAGCTGGGTGATGGGGATCGAGGAGGTGTTGGAGGCGAGGATCCCCTCGGGCTTCACGATCCCGTCGAGCTCGCGAAAGAGCGCGGTCTTGGCGGCCGCGTCCTCGACGATCGCCTCGATCACCAAATCGCAGTCGGCGAAGTCGCCGAGGCTCAGGGTGGTCCGGATGCGACCGAGGGCGGCGTCGTGCTCCTCCTGGGTGATCCGGCCCTTTTCCAGAAACTTCCCCAGCGAGCGGCGGATGGTCGCGAGCCCCCGCTCGAGGAAGCGCTCCTCGATGTCCCGGAGCACCACCTGGTAGCCCGCCTGGGCGGCGACCTGGGCGATGCCCGAACCCATCTGTCCGGCTCCCACCACACCGATCTTCCTGACCTCCATACCCAGACCTCCTTTCCTATGCGAGGGTAAGCCCGCGGCGCTCGGCCTCGGTGTAGAGGCCGTACTCGACCCCGTCCAAGAGGGCCTGCCACACCGCCTGGATCAGGTCGCCGGAGATGCCGATGGTGGTGAAGCTCCGCCGCTCGTCGGCCAGGGTGATCGTCACCCGGGCCCGGAGCTCCCGCACCCCCCGGGGGTAGAAGGTCCGGACCCGCACCGCCCGGAGGGCCAGCCCCTGCACGTAGCCGGCCAGCTCCCCGAGCTCCCCGGAGGCGTCCTTGAGGGCCTCCTTGAGGACCGCGAAGAGGGTGCGCACCGGCCCCTCGCCCTCGGCGGCGACGTAGGCCCCCTGCCCCCCCAGCTGCACCCGGAGCGAGGCCTCGACCACCGGGCGGACCTTCCCCCGAATGACCTCGAAAAGCCGCAGGCGCTCAACCTGGATCCAGGGGCGGAAGCGCCCGGTGAGCTTGCCGAGCACCAGCTCGAAGCTGGCCTCGGCGTCCTCGTAGGTGTAGCCGGCCTCCTCCAGCCTTAAAAGCTCCTCCCGGATCCGGCGGTTGGCGGCGGTGTCCTCGGAGAGGTCGACCCCGAGCCGCCCGGCCAGGGCCTCGAGGTAGCTGGCCCGGGCGATCCCCGGCAGGAGCAACCGGCGCTCGTTGCCTACCGCCTCGGGGGGGATCGGCTCGTAGGACTCGGGGTCGCTGAGCACGGCGGCGATGTGGGCGTGGGTGCGGTGGGCGAAGACCTTGTAGCCGACGAAGGGGTGGTAGTCGAGCTCGCCGACCCCCACCCGGTTGACGATCTTGCGGGTGATCGGGGTCAGCTTCCTGAGCGCCTCGTCGGAGATCGCCGCCAGGCCCATCCGGAGCTTGAGGATGGGGAGCAAGGTGGCGAGGTCGGTGAGGCCGCAGCGGGCCCCGTACCCCCCCACCGAGCCCTGGACGTGCTTGGCCCCGGCCTCCAGGGCGCTGATCGCGTTGGCCACCGCCAGCCCCGAGTCGTTGTGCCCGTGGAACCCCACCGGGGTCTCCCCCGCCAGCCTGACCACGTTGGCGGTGCTCCGCCGCACCTCGCTGGGGAGGGCGGCGCCGTTGGAGTCCCCCAGCACCAGGACGTCGGCGCCGGCCTCGAGGGCGGCCTGGGCCACCGCCAGGGGGTAGTCCCGCCCCCGGCGGCAGGCGTCGAAGAAGTGCTCGGCGGTGAAGAGCACCTCCTTGCCCTGGTCCTTGAAGTAGGCGACGGTATCCCGCACCATGTTGAGGTTCTCCTCCAGGCTGGTGCGGATCACCCGCTCGACGTGGAGCTCCCAGGCCTTGCCGTAGACGTGCACCACGTCGGTCTCGGCCCGCATCATGGCGCGGACGTTGGGGTCGCGGGAGGGCGGCGTCTCCGGCCGGCGGGTGGAGCCGAAGACGGTGAGCTTGCCCCGGAGGCCGAGCTCGCGGGCCCGGGCGAAGACCTCGAGGTCCTCGGGGAACTGGTAGGGCCAGCCGGCCTCGAGGTAGTCGATCTCCAGCTCGTCGAGGAGCTTCAGGATTTCCAGCTTGTCCTCGAGGGTGAAGCTCACCCCCTCGGCGAGGGCCCCGTCCCGGAGGGTGGTGTCCAGCAGGGTGACGGGCTTCATGCCCCTACCTTACCGCGAAGGAAGGCCCCCCGCCCTTTCGGGCGGGGGGCGGCTGGTCGGGGCGAGAGGATTTGAACCTCCGACCACCTGAACCCCATTCAGGTGCGCTCCCTGGCTGCGCTACGCCCCGCAGCGCCCCTCAGTCTAGCCAGCGGGCCACCCCTTGTCAACGCGGCCGCCGGCCCGTATACTCGGCGCCAAGATGGTCGCGACCGAGGGCCGGAAACTAGCCCCCCGCCGGGGGTAGGGGCCCGCCTTCGCGTCCCGCCCCCGGGCCGGGGGCGGGTTTTTTAGGAGGGGTTCATGGGAAAGACGCTCTACCAGAAGGTGTGGGAGGCCCACGCGGTGCGCGAGCTCCCCGACGGGCGCACCCAGCTCTTCATCGACCTCCACCTGATCCACGAGGTCACCAGCCCCCAGGCCTTCGCCATGCTCAAGGAACGGGGGCTCAAGGTGGCCTTCCCCCACCGCACCTTCGCCACCGTGGACCACATCGTCCCCACCCACGACCGCCGCGAGCCCTTCGAGGACCCGCTGGCCCAGGCGATGCTCGAGGCCCTGCGCAAAAACGTCGCCGAGCACGGCCTCGCCTTCTTCGACCTCGATAGCGGCCGGCAGGGGATCGTGCACGTGATCGGCCCCGAGCTCGGCCTCACCCAGCCCGGCTTCACCATCGCCTGCGGCGACTCCCACACCTCCACCCACGGCGCCTTCGGGGCCCTCGCCTTCGGCATCGGCACCACCCAGGTGCGCGACGTCCTGGCCACCCAGACGGTGGCGATGAACCGGCTCAAGGTCCGCCGGATCGAGGTCAACGGCCGCCTGGCGCCGGGGGTCACCGCCAAGGACGTGATCCTCCACATCATCCGCACCCTGGGGGTCAAGGGCGGGATCGGCTACGCCTACGAGTACGCCGGCGAGGTGATCGACCGGATGAGCATGGAGGAACGGATGACCATCGCCAACATGTCGGTGGAGGGCGGGGCCCGCGTGGGCTACATGAACCCCGACGCCACCACCTTCGCCTACCTGGAGGGCCGTCGCTACGCCCCCCAGGGGGCCGACTGGGACCGGGCAGTGGCCGCCTGGAGGGCCCTGGCCTCCGACCCCGACGCCAGCTACGACGACCGGGTCGAGATCCGGGGCGAGGCGATCGCCCCCACCGTGACCTGGGGGGTCCACCCCGGCCAGTCGGCCCCGGTCGACGGCCGGGTGCCCGACCCCGCCGCGTTCCCCGAGGAGGAGCGGCCCCAGATCGAGGACGCCCTCCGCTACATGAAGCTCCGCCCCGGCCAGCGGCTCTCCGAGGTCAAGGTCGACGTCGCCTTCCTGGGCAGCTGCACCAACGGGCGGCTCTCCGACCTCCGCCTGGTGGCCCGCCACCTGAAGGGGCGCCGGGTCAAGAAGGGGGTGCGGGCCCTGGCGGTGCCGGGCAGCCAGGCGGTGGCCCGGGCCGCCGAGGAGGAGGGGATCGCCGAGGTCTTCCGCCAGGCGGGGTTCGAGTGGCGGGCGCCGGGCTGCTCGATGTGCCTGGCGATGAACCCCGACCGGTTGGTCGGCGACGAGCTGGCGGTGAGCTCCTCCAACCGCAACTACAAGGGCCGCCAGGGGAGCCCCACCGGCCGCACCGTGCTGGCCAGCCCCCTCACCGTGGCGGCGAGCGCGGTGGCCGGCCGCATCGCCGATCCCCGCGAGGTCTTCGACTTGGGAGGGGCCCATGCCGCCGATTAAGGAGATCCGCGGCCGGGGGCTGCCGCTCCCCGGCGACGACATCGACACCGACCGCATCGTGCCCGCCCGTTTCCTGAAGACGGTCACCTTCGACGGGCTGGGGGACGCCCTGTTCTACGACGAGCGCTACGACGAAGAAGGCCGGCCCAAGGACCACCCCCTGAACGACCCCCGCTACCGGGGGGCCGAGATCCTGATCGTGAACGCCGGGTTCGGCACCGGCTCCTCCCGCGAGCACGCCCCCCAGGCGATCCGGCGGGCGGGGTTCCGGGCGATCGTCGGCGAGTCGTTCGCCGAGATCTTCTTCGGCAACGCCACCCAGATCGGGCTGGTCTGCGTCCGCGCCGCCCCCGAGGACGTCGCCCACCTGATGGCGACGGTGATGGAGCGGCCGGAGACCGAGCTCGTCCTCGACCTCGCCGCCGGCGAGCTCCGCTACGCCGGCCGGACGGCGCCGGTCTTCCTGCCCGAGCCGGTGCGGGAGGCCTTCCTGGAGGGCCGCTACGACCCCCTCGAGGTCCTCCTCAACGCCATGGATCGGGTCCGCGAGCTCGACCGCCGGCGGGCGGCCCCGGGGAAACCCGGCCTGTATTGAGGACGACACCCCGCCCTCCCGGCCTCCGGCATCCTGGAGACCGGGAGGGAACAACATGAAGCGATGGTATCTCTGGGTCGGGCTGCTCGCCCTTGGGCTCCTCGCCTTCGCCGCCGGCGGCATGGCCGAGGATCTTTGGAAAACGCTCAGCGAAAGCCGCTACGCCACCAACTGGCACTACATCCCCGGCAAGCCCCCGGGCTTCTATAAGGGGACCGAGCCCCACGGCGCGGTGCTCCGCACCTTCGTCAACAACATCGCCTACGACGCGATCCAGGCCAAGGCCGGCGGCTACCCCGACGGCGCCGTCATCGTCAAGGAGAACTACGCCCCGGACGGCAAGAAGCTGGGCGCGATCACGGTGATGAAGAAGGTCAAGGGCTACGACCCCGAGCACGGCGACTGGTTCTGGGCCAAGTACGGCCCCGACGGCCGCGTGCAGGCCTCCGGTAAGGTGGCAAGCTGCATCGCCTGCCACGGCCGGGCCAAGGCCCAGGACTACGTGTTCAGCACCTCGATCAAGTAGCCGCGAGCCCCGCGCCCGTCGCCCCGGGCGCGGGGCTCCTGCCTCGAGGCGGCGACCGCCGGCTCCCCGCCCCCGCGCCCGGGGGTACGGCATAGGATTTTGCCGTGGACCTCTTCGGGTTCGAGGTGGCGGTGCGGTTCCGCCTGAGCGGGCGGGAAGTCCTCGCCTACGGCTGGCACTGGGACTCGGACCGAGCCGCCCGGCACCTGGAGGCCCTCGTCCGCTTCCACCGGATCCCGGGCCGGAGCGTCGCCGACCCCGGCCTCGAAACCTGGTTGGGGGAGCAACTTACCGCAGTGGTGCAAGGCGGCGCGGTCTTCTCGCTCCCCGACTTCCCCTACCGGGAACGCCCGGTCTGGGACGCGCTCCTTCGGATTCCCCGAGGGGCGACGCGTACCTATGGAAGCCTCGCCAAGGAGGCCGGCCTCCCCTACCCCCGGCTCCTGGCCGCCCTTCTTAAGAACCCGTTCCAGGTCCTTTTGCCCTGCCACCGGCTGGTGACCCAAAAGGGTACATTGATGGGGTTTTACCCCCTGGGCGCGACGGTGAAGCGGCGGCTGCTTGAGCTCGAGGGGGTACGGCTGGAAGAATGACCCCATGCCCAAGATCGCCCTCCTTCCCGGCGACGGCATCGGGCCCGAGGTCACCGAGGCCGCGGTGGCGGTGCTCCGGGCCCTCGACCAGGCCGAGGGGCTCGGGCTCGAGGTGGAACGCTTCGTCTTTGGCGGCGAGGCGACCGACCGGTTCGGCGAGCCCTTCCCCGAGGCGACGCGAAGGGGCGTGCTCGAGGCCGACGCGGTGCTCCTCGGCGCCATCGGGGGACCCAAGTGGGACGACCTTCCCCGGGAAAAGCGGCCGGAGACCGGCCTCCTCGCCCTCCGGAGGGCCCTCGGGCTCTTCGCCAACCTGCGCCCGGCCCGGGTCATGCCCGGCCTCGAGCACCTCTCCCCCCTCCGCCCCGAGATCGCCGGCGGGGTCGACCTCCTGATCGTTCGCGAGCTCACCGGGGGGATCTACTTCGGCGAGCCCAAGGGGATGAGCGAGGCCGAGGCCTGGAACACCATGCGCTACAGCCGGCCGGAGGTCGAGCGGGTCGCCCGGGTGGCCTTCCAGGCCGCCCAGAAGCGGCGCCGGCGGGTGGTCAGCGTGGACAAGGCCAACGTCCTCGAGGTCGGCGAGTTCTGGCGGCGCACGGTGGAGGAGCTCGCTCAGGGCTACCCCGACGTCGCCCTCGAGCACGCCTACGTCGACGCCATGGCCATGCACCTGGTGCGCCGCCCCCGCGACTTCGACGTGGTCCTCACCGGCAACCTCTTCGGGGACATCCTCTCCGACCTGGCCTCGGTGCTCCCCGGCTCGCTGGGGCTCCTCCCCTCGGCCTCGCTGGGCGAGCGGACCCCCCTCTTCGAACCGGTGCACGGCTCGGCCCCCGACATCGCCGGTCGAGGGGTGGCCAACCCGGCCGCCGCCATCCTCTCGGCGGGGATGCTGCTCACCCACGCCCTGGGGCTTCCCGAGCTCGGGGACCGCGTCGAGCGGGCGGTGGAGGCCGCCCTTAAGGCGGCGCCGCCCCCCGATCTCGGGGGCACCGCCGGCACCCGGGCCTTCACCCAGGCGGTGCTAGAAAACCTCTAGCGCGGCCTCCAGCTTGGCCCGGCAGCGGGGGCAGAAGAACCGCCCCTTGGCGTCGACCTCCTCGACCGAGTTGGAAAACCGCATCACGCAGGTCGGCTCGGGGCAGTGGTCGAGGCCGAAGGTGTGGCCCAGCTCGTGGTGGGTCTCCTTCATCACCCGGGCCAAGAAACGCCGGCCGTCGGGGTGGACCAGCCGGGCCACCGAGACCACCGCCGCCCGGCCGGGCCTTTCCGCCAGCCCGAAGACGAAGTTGAGCCCCGGCTCGAAGAGGTCGACCGGGGTCACCCCCACCGCCCGCCGGGCCTCGGGAAAGCGCGCCGCCAAGAGGGGCAGGAAGGCCGCCGCCCGGTACTGGCCGCGGGCGGCCTCCAGGCCCTCGAGGGGGCTCGGAAGCGGCTCGGCCACGGTGGCCGGCAGCCCGAAGACCTCGAGGACCCCCGCCGCCACCGGGTGGAGGATCCGGGGGTCGAGGTCGTCGAAGGGCACCAGCACCACCGCGCCATGCATCGCCTCAGCCTACTAAACTTGGGGCATGAGATTGCGGCAGACGACCTGGATCGTCACCGGGGCCTCGCGGGGCATCGGCCGGGCGCTGGCCCTGGCGCTGGCCCGTCGCGGGGCCCGCCTGGTCCTCTCGGCTCGCCACGCCGCGCCCCTCGCCGAGGTAGCCGGCGAGGTGCGGGAGCTCGGCACCGAGGCGGTGCCGGTGGAGGGCTCGGCGGGGCAGGCGGAGGTCGCCGGCCGGCTGGTGCGGGCGGCGGTGGGGCTCGGGAACTTCGCCGGCTTCGTCCACAACGCCGGGGTGCTCCACGCCGGCCCCCTGCTCTGGGAGCTCCCCGAACCCCACTGGGACGAGGTCATGGAGGCGAACCTCAAGGCCGGCTACCAGCTGGTCCGCTTCGCGGTTCCCGAGCTCCTCAAGCAGGGGGGCGGGGTGGCGGTCTTCTTCGGCTCGGGGGCGGCCGAGTCGAACCTGCCGGGGATCGGCGCCTACGCGGTGGCCAAGGCCGCCGAGGAGCACCTGGCCCGCCAGCTCGCCGCCGAGGCCCCCGAGATCGTGAGCTTCGTCTACCGCCCGGGGGTCGTCGAGACCCGCATGCAGGCCGAGGCCCGCGCCGCCGAGGGCGGCGGCGCCGAGGTCCTCCACCGGGTGTTCCGGGGCTACAAGGAGCAGGGGGTCCTGCTCAAGCCCGAGGACGCCGCCCGGGCCCTGGTGAGGATCCTCGAGGCCGACCCCCGGCGGTTTTCCGGCCGGGTCGCCACCTGGCAGGACGGGGAGTAGAGTTACGTTATGCGAAGCGATCGCATTAAAAAAGGGGCCGACCGGGCCCCCCACCGCTCGCTCCTGCGGGCCACCGGGGTGATCGAACGGGAGTCCGACTTCGAAAAACCCTTCATCGCGGTGGTCAACTCCTACGTCGACATCGTCCCCGGCCACGCCCACCTCGGGAAGTTCGTGGAGAGCATCAAGGCCTACATCCGCGAGGCCGGCGGGGTGCCCTTCGAGTTCAACACCATCGGGGTCGACGACGGCATCGCCATGGGCCACGAGGGGATGAAGTGGAGCCTGCCCTCCCGCGAGCTTATCGCCGACAGCGTGGAGACCATGCTCACGGCCCACGCCTTCGACGCCGCCATCTTCATCCCCAACTGCGACAAGATCGTCCCCGGCATGCTGATGGCGGCGCTTCGAACCAACATCCCCTCGATCTTCATCTCCGGCGGGCCGATGCGGGCCGGGGTGCTGCCCTCCTCGGGCCGGGTGGTCGACCTGATCAGCGTCTTCGAGGCCCTCGGCGAGCTGAAAAAGGGCGCGATCAGCGAGGAGGAGCTCAAGGAGATCGAGACCTACGCCTGCCCGGGCTGCGGCTCCTGCTCGGGGCTCTTCACCGCCAACAGCATGAACAGCCTGCTGGAGGCCCTCGGCCTGGCCCTCCCCGGCAACGGCACCGTCCTGGCCGACGACCCCCGCCGCGAGGAGCTCAAGAAGCGGGCCGCCTACCGGGCGGTCGAGCTCGCCTTCGAGGACCTCAAGCCCCGCGACCTCCTCGACCTCGCCTCCTTCGAAAACGCCTTCCGCCTCGACGTCGCCATGGGGGGCAGCACCAACACCGTGCTCCATACCCTGGCCGCCGCCGAGGAGGCGGGCATCCCCTTCCCCCTCTCCCGGCTCGACGAGATCGGCCGCACCACCCCCAACCTGGTCAAGATCGCCCCCAGCTCCCCCTACCACATGGAGGACCTCGACCGCGCCGGCGGCATCCACGCGGTCCTCAAGGAGCTCGCCCGGGGCGGCTACCTGAACCTAAACGCCAAGACCGTGCTGGGGAAAACCCTCGGCGAGGTGCTGGAGGAAGGGGACTTCGCGATCAAGGACGACCGGGTGATCCGCCGCCTGGAGGCCCCCTACTCCCAAAGCGGCGGGCTCAGGATCCTCTTCGGGTCGCTGGCTCCCGAGGGGGCGGTGGTCAAGACCGCCGGGGTCGACCCCAAGATGCTCCGGCACACCGGCCCGGCCCGGGTCTTCGACTCCGAGGAGGCCGCCCAGGCGGCGATCAACGGCGGCGCGATCAAGCCCGGGGATGTCGTCGTCATCCGCTACGAGGGGCCAAGGGGCGGCCCCGGCATGCGGGAGATGCTCGCCCCCACCTCGGCGCTGGTGGGGATGGGGCTCGGCGACAAGGTCGCCCTGATCACCGACGGCCGCTTCTCCGGCGGCACCCGGGGCGCCGCCATCGGCCACGTCTCTCCCGAGGCCGCCGAGGGCGGGCCGATCGGCCTGGTCGAGGAGGGCGACCGGATCGCGATCGACCTGGTCGAGGGGCGGGTGGAGCTGCTCGTGCCCGAGGAGGAGCTGGCCCGTCGCCGGGCGGCGTTCAAGCCCCTGGTGAAGCCGGTCCAGGGCTCCTGGCTCAAGCGCTACCGGGCGCTGGTGACCAACGCCTCCCGGGGGGCCGTGCTCGGAGAACCCTAAGCCAAGTTGCGCAAGCGCAGCTCATCTTTTTAAAAAGGGGCTTGGGGTAGCTTGGCAATGGGCAAAAGGAGGTGGCGCATGCGGAGACTTCTCGGCGTGTTCCTGATGGTTCTAGGTTTGGCGCTGGCGCAGAACGACGTCGGCTACCGGGGCCTGGTGCTCTCGACCCCCTTCCCCGCGCTCACCGTGCGGGCGGGCGAGACCGTGAACCTCTCGGTCCGGCTCAAGAACTACCGGATGCCCCCCGCCTACCTCCGGCTCCGGGTCGAGGGCGTGCCCAAGGGCTGGACCGCCGTCCTGCTGGGCAACGGCCGGGTGGTGCGGGCGGTGGACCTGGCGCCGGGCGACGCCCAAACCCTCACCCTCCGGGTCGAGACCCCCAAGGACGCCAAGAAGGGCGACTACCCGATGACGCTGATCGCCGAGGGCGGCGGGCAGACCCTCCGGCTGCCGCTTTTGCTCTCGGTCGGCGAGGTGCTGCCCCCCTCGCTCAAGCTCGAGGTCGAGCTCCCCGTCCTCAAGGGCACCCCCAGCACCACCTTCCGCTACCGGGTGACCCTCAAAAACGAGTCCGACCAGGACCTGCTGGTGGGGCTCCTGGCCGACGCCCCCCAGGGCTTCGAGGTGGTGTTCAAGCCCGAGTTCTCCAGTCAGGAGGTCACCACCCTGCCGGTCAAGGCCGGCCAGACCAAGAACCTCGACGTCGAGGTCAGCCCCCCGCCCCGGGCCAAGGCCGGCACCTACCCGATCCGGATCACCGCCAAGGCGGGGGGGATCGGGGCCAGCCTCGAGCTCAAGGCGGTCGTCACCGGCCGGCCCGAGCTCACCCTCACCTCGAAGAACGGCAGCCTCTCGGGCCGGGCCTACGCCGGGCGCGAGTCGCCGCTTAAGCTGATCGTCAAGAACCGGGGCAGCGCCACCGCCAAGGAGGTCGAGCTCTCCTCCTTCGAGCCCTCCGGCTGGGAGGTGAGCTTCGACCCCAAGACGATCCCCGAGATCGCCCCCGGCAAGGAGGCCACCGTCACCGCCAAGATCAAGCCCTCGTCCAAGGCCATCGCCGGCGACTACATGGTGACGATCACCGCCAAGCCCAAAAACGGCACCTCCCAGAGCGCCGACTTCCGCATCACCGTCTTCACCTCGACGGTCTGGGGGGTGGTCGGCGTGGGGCTGGTGGCCCTGGCGCTCCTGGTGCTGGTGCTGGCGGTGGCCCGCTTCGGCAGGCGATGATGGCGGCGATCGCGACCCAGGACCTGACCAAGCGCTACCGGTCGGTGGTGGCGGTCGACCGGCTCAACCTCGAGGTCGAACGGGGCGAGGTCTTCGGCCTGCTGGGCCCCAACGGCTCGGGGAAGACCACCACGATCCTGATGCTGCTCGGCCTCACCGACCCCACCGCCGGTCAGGTGCGGGTGCTCGGGCGCGACCCGGTGCGCGAGCCCCTCTCGGTGAAGCGCCGGGTCGGCTACCTGCCCGACACCGTGGGCTTTTACGACGAGCTTTCGGGCCGGGAGAACCTCCGCTACACCGCCGCCCTGAACGGGCTCTCGGGGCGGCGGGCGGAGGAACGGATCGGGGCGCTCCTGGAGCAGATGGGCCTTGCCGAGGCCGCCGACCGCCCGGTCCGCACCTACTCCCGGGGGATGAAGCAGCGGCTCGGCCTCGCCGACATCCTGATCAAGGAGCCCGAGCTGGTGATCCTCGACGAGCCCACCCTGGGGCTCGACCCCGCCGCCGCCCACGAGTTCCTGGAGCTGATCGGCCGGCTCAAGGCGGAGGGGCTCACCGTGCTGCTGGCCTCCCACCTGCTCGAGCAGGTGCAGCGGGTCTGCGACCGGGTGGGGCTGTTCCGAAAGGGGCGGATGGACCTGGTGGGCCCGGTCCCCGAGCTCGCCCGAAGGGTGCTGGGGGGGGCCTACCGCATCCGGGTCGAGGCCGACGGCGAGGGGCTGGAGGCCGCCCTGGCGGCGGTGCCCGGGGTCGAGCGGGTGCGGCGCGAGGGGCGGGGGTGGGTCCTCGAGGCCGAACGCGACCTCCGCCCCGCGGTGGCCCGGGCGGTGGTCCAATCCGGCGGGCGGCTCTACGCCCTGGAGCTCGGGGTTCCCAGCCTCGACGAGGTCTACCGCGCCTACTACGGGGAGGTGCAGCATGACGCGGCGTGAGGGCTCGGCCTTCGCCGGACTCGGGGTGGTCTTCACCAAGGAGTTCGCCGACCAACTCTCCGGCGCCCGGATGGTGCTCCTCGTCGCCCTCATCGTGCTCACCGCCGCCGGCACCGTGTACGCCGCCATCCAGACGATCCGGAACGTGGTCGGCGAGGACCCCTTCCTCTTCCTCAGGCTCTTCACCACCGCCAAGCAGCCCCTGCCCTCGTTCGTCGCCTTCCTGGGCTTTTTGCTCCCCCTCCTGGGGATCGCCCTGGGGTTCGACGCGGTGAACGGCGAGTTCCAGCGGCGCACCCTGGGCCGGCTCCTGGCCCAGCCGATCTACCGCGACGCCCTGCTCTTCGGTAAGTTCCTCGCCGGCCTCACCACCCTGGCCCTGGTGCTGGGGGCGATCTGGCTCCTGGTGGCGGGGATGGGGATCCTGCTCACCGGGGTGCCCCCCTCGGGCGAGGAGGTCGCCCGCAGCCTGCTCTTTCTGCTGGGGGCGCTGGCCTACGGGGGGGTCTGGCTGGCGGTGGCCCTCTTCTTCTCGGTGCTCTTCAAAAACCCCACCACCAGCGCCCTGGCGGCGATCGGCACCTGGCTCTTCTTCACCGTCTTCTGGGGGATGATCGCCGCCGGGCTGGCCCAGAGCCTGGCCCCGGTGGTCTACGGCTTCCCCGAAGAGGTGCTCCGCCAGGCCCAGACCGAGCTCATGCTGGCCCGCATCGCCCCCAACACCCTCTACTCCGAGATCACCCTGGCCCTCTTGAAACCCGAGGTGCGGGCACTGGGTCCGGTGCTGCCGGTGCAGCTGCAGGGCATGGTCCTCGGCACCCCGCTGCCCCTCTCCCAGTCGCTCCTGATGATCTGGCCCCAGTTCACCGGACTGGTGGCGGCGACGGTGATCTTCTTCACCCTGGCCTACGTCTTCTTCCAGCGGGCCGAGATCCGGGCCTGAGGTTCGCGGCCCCTCGAGGGGCCGCGAACCTACTCCAGCCACTCGGTCCGGTAGGTCTCGGTCTTGGGCACGATGCAGAGGAAGAGCACCGGGTCCTCGCCGGGGTTTTCGTACCAGTGGGCGACCCCGGGGGGGATGAAGACCACGTCGCCGGGGCCGACCTGGTAGACCCGATCGTCGAGCCCGATCCGCATCCGCCCGGCGAGGACGTACTGCTCGTGCTCGAGGTCGGGGTGCCGGTGGCGGGGAATCCGACCCCCGGGCAGGAGGGTAAAGCGCCTCAGGACGAAGTTCGGCGCCTCCTCGGGACCGATCAAAACCTGGATGAACGCGCCCTCGGCGTGCTCCACCGGGACCCGCCGCACCTTGTCCGCCTGCACCACCCTCGCCTTCACGCCTTCCCTCCCCACTTGGCCAAGAGCCGCACCACCTCGTCGTCGGTCACCTGGGGGAACTCGTCGTAGTAGGCCCCCACCGCGCCGAAGTCGTAGGGGGCCGAGAGGGCCACCACCTCGGCCGCCTGCCGGAGGCGCTCCAGGGCGTCGGCGGCCCCCACCGGCACCGCCACCACCACCCGCTTGGGGCCCTCCGCCCGCACCGCCGCCAGGGCCGCCTCCATGGTGCTCCCGGTGGCCACGCCGTCGTCGGTGAGGACCGCCTCCCGGCCGGCCAGCGGCTCCTTGGGGCGCACCGCCCGGTAGCGGGCCCGCCGTTCCTCGATCACCTTGAGCTGGCGGGCGATCTCGGCCTCGAGGTAGGCCTCGCCGGCGTAGCGCCGGGCGTAGGGCCGAAGGATGACCTCGCCGCTCTCGGCCACCGCCCCCAGGGCGAACTCGGGGTTGCCGGGGGCCCCGATCTTCCGGGCCAGCACCACGTCCATGGTGCCGCCGAGCGCCTCCGCCAGCACGTCGGCCACCACCACCCCGCCCCGGGGCACCCCCAGCACCACCGGGCGTACCAGCCCCAGGGGCCGGAGCGCCTCGGCCAGCAGGGTGGCCGCGTGGCGACGGTCGCGGAAGCGCATCGGGTCCATTTTAATCCGCGGCGACCGCGGTCCGGGGTAAAAAGGTGCATGCGCGGCTACCTGCACCGACCGGAGTTCCTGGAACGTCTGAGCCGGGAGGAGGCCCAGGAGCTCGGCCGGATCTGCCCCCCTCGGAGCTACGCCAAGGGGGCGGTGATCTTCCACCAGGGGGACCCCTGCGACGCGCTCCAGATCGTGCTGGCGGGAACCCTCAAGATGGTCCGCCACCGCCCCCAGGGGGAGCGGCTCATCGGGATGGCGGGCCGCGGCGACTTCCTGGGGTTCCCCTTCCTCACCGAGGGGGCCTGCCACCAGGCCGAGGTGGTCGCCCTCTCGGAGGTCACCCTCTGCCCCATCGACCGCGACCAGTTCGTCCAGGTGGCCCGCCAGCTCCCCCGGGTGGCGCTCTTTTTGCTCGAGGTCCTGGGCAAGCGCATCGGCGAGCTGGAGGACCGCCTGACCTGGGTCACCGCCCCCGCCGCCACCCGCCTCGGCCGGGCCCTGCTGGGGCTGGCCGAGCGGTACGGCCGCCCCGACGACGACGGCTGGACCGCCCTCAAGCTCCCGGTCACCCAGGAGGAGCTGGCCTCGCTGGCCGGGTTGACCCGGGTCACCGCCACCCAGATCCTGAGCGGTTTTCGGGAGCTCGGCCTGGTCGAGGGGACCCGGGGGACCTACCGCCTGCGCCCGGAGGCGCTCGAATCCCACCTGCTGGAGCTCGAGGAGTCCCTCTAGGCCCGGCCGATCGCCCGCCTGAGGCCCCGGAGGTCCCCCCGCAGGAAGACCGCCACCAGCACCAGCCCGATCGCCATCGCCTGCCAGAGGTCGAGGGGCCACAGGGCGTGGACCTTGGGGTCGTGGACGAGCAGCCGGGCCCCGGCCCAGACGATGACCAGCGCCCCCAGCAGGGTGAGCCAGGGCATCCGGTCGAGGAGGGCGGCGACCAGGTTGGCCCCCAGCATCAGCACCGGGATCGAGACCGCCAGGCCCACCACCAAAAGCCCCAGGTCCCCCCCGCTGGCCGCCGCCACCGCCAGGATGTTGTCGAGCGAGAGGGTGAAGTCGGCCAGGATCACCAGCCCCACCGCCGACCAAAACCCGTTGGCCCCCCGGCCCGGTCCGGCGGCCTCCTCGGAACGGAGGAGCTTGGCGGCGATCCAAAACAGCACCAGCCCGCCGCCCGCCCTCAGGTAGGGCACCGCCAGGAGGAAGGCGGCCAGGATGGTGAAGGTGATCCGGAGCCCCACCGCCCCCAGCGTGCCCACCAGGATCGCCTGCTCCCGCATCGGCCGGGGCAGGCCCCGCACCGCCATGCCGATGATCACCGCGTTGTCCCCCGAGAGCACCAGGTCGATGAGGACGATGCCGAGCAGGCTCAGGAGGTAGCCGGGCATGGCTACTCTTCCAGCACGAAACGGGGCTCGCTTTCGTGCAGCCGCACCCGGTGGATGATGCGCTGGTCGTGCCCGCCGTCGGGGTGGGTGGTGGCGACCACGGTGACGTAGTCGCGGATCGGGCTCTTGACCACCTTCTTGGTCAGGGTCTCCTCGACCTGGAAGATGCCGGCGGCGTTGTTCATCTTGACCCGGATCTCCACCGGCACCTCCCGGCCCCTCAGGATCATCACCTCGTCCACCGCCAGGGCGGAGATCGAGTGGATGTCGATCGAGCCCAGCTGGAAGGCCTTCCGGCCCCGGCCCTTGGTAATGTCGGTGCCGTCGGCGACGGCGGTGACCCCGGCCTCCACGGTGAGCGGCTCGGGCTCGAGGTCGTGGCTGTAGATCGAGTGGAGCATGAGGGCCCGCAGCCGCACCCGCTGCTCGGCGTCGTCGTAGACCGCCGCCAGCACCCGGTCGAGGATCGGCACCGCCAGGTTGACCCCGAAGGCCTCGTGGTGGCCGCGGTGGACCTGGTTGCCGATGTCGTGGAGCATGGTGCCCAGCAGGGTGACCAGGTAGGCCTCCTCGAGGCCCCCCGCCCCGCTTTTTTCGGTGTCGGTCTTGACCCCGGCCTCGACCAGGAGCCGGAGGATCGCCACCGCCGCCGCCCCGGTGAGGATCGCGTGGACCCGGCCGTGGTCGTTGTAACCGAGCTTGTGCATGGTGATGTAGTTGGCCATGTCCCAGCTGGCCCGGGCCTCGGGGTCGGCGACCAGGAGCTCGTAGGCCCGAAGCGCCCGGGGAAAGCCGGAGAGCCCCTTGCGGATCGCCTGATCGGCCTCCTGGTGGAGCTTGGCCTTGGGGCTCGCGACGTGGATGACCCGGTCGTCCACCTACTCCCCCTTGAAGCGGGGCCGGCGCTTTTCCAGGAAGGCCTGGGTCCCCTCCTTGAAGTCGGCGGTGCGGGAGACCATCCCGAAGAGGTCGGCCTCGATCTCCAGCCCCTCGGGCAGGGGCAGGTCGAGCCCGCGGAAGACCGCCTCCTTGGCCAGGGCCAGGGCGATCGGCCCCTTCTTGGTGATCTCGGCGGCGAGCTCCTTGGCGGCCTCCAGGGCGTCGTCGGCCACCCGGTTGACCAGCCCCAGGGCCAGGGCCTCCTCGGCGGGGACGTGGCGGCCGGTGAGGATGAGGTCGAGCGCCCGCCCCAGGCCCACGATCCGGGGCAGCCGCTGGGTGCCGCCGAAGCCCGGGATCAGCCCGAGGCCCACCTCGGGAAGGCCGAGCTTGGCGGTGCCGGCGGCCACCCGCAGGTCGCAGGCCAGGGCCAGCTCCAGCCCCCCGCCCAGGGCGTAGCCGTTGATCGCCGCGATGGTCGGGACCGGCATGGCGGCGATCGCGTTCATCACGTCCTGGCCCAAAAGGGAGTACTCCCGGGCCACGAACACATCCGAGAGCCCGGCGATCTCGGGGATGTCGGCCCCGGCCACGAAGGCCTTCCCCTCACCGGTGAAGATCACCGCCCGGACCGAGGTGTCCTCGGCCACCAGCTCGGGAACCTCGGCCAGCTCCCGGAGCAAAGCGTCGGAGAGCGCGTTTAGGACCTCGGGGCGGCGAATGGTGACCACCGCCACCCCCTCCTCGACCCGGTAGTCGAGGTGTTCGAACTCGGGCTCGTGGGCGTGCTCCATCTCCAGTTTCATCTCGCCTCCTCCAGGCGGACGATGGCCCCAAGGGCCACCTTGATCATCCGGTCCACCGCCCGGGCCAGGACCTCGTCGGGAACGAGCTCGGGGTCCCCCACCCGGTTGGAAACCGCCAGCACGGTGCCGGCCTCGACCCCCCGCATCTGGGCCAGGAGGAAGATCGCCGCCGATTCCATCTCGATCGCGAGGGCGCCGTAGCCGGCCCAGCGGCGGGCCTCCTCGGGGGTGGTGGCGTAGAACCCGTCCTCGGTGACGATGAGGCCGGCGTGGGCGTCCTCGCCGGCGGCGTCCTTGAGGGCCGCGAGCACCCGGAAGCTGGGCACCGGGGCGTACGGCCGCCCGCCGAGGTACTGGCGGGTGGTGCCATCGGCGGGCACCGCCCCGGTGGCGACCACCAGCTCGCCGGGACGCACCCGGGAAGAGAGCGCCCCGGCGGTGCCCACCCGGATCAGCACCCGGGCCCCCAGGCGGATCAGCTCCTCGACCACGATCGCCGCCGAGGGGGTGCCCATCCCGGTGGTCTGAACCGAGACCGGGACCCCCTGGTAGCGGCCGGTGTAGCCAAGCAGCCCGCGATGGTCGTTGTAGAGGCGGGGGGCCTCGAGGAACCCCTCGGCGATGCGGGTGGCCCGCTTGGGGTCGCCGGGGAGCAGCACGTAGGGGGCGAGGTCGCCTTCCTGGGCGTGGATGTGGATCGGGCTCACGTTCCCAAGGATACCAGGCGGCCCCCCTCGATCCGCCATCCCGGCAGCCCGGCCACCAGCCGCTCGTCGTGGGTGGCCAGAAGCAGCGCCGCCCCCTCCTGCCGGGCCAGCCCGACCAGGAGGTCGAGGACCTGGGCGGCGTGGGCGGGGTCGAGGGCCCCGGTGGGCTCGTCGGCCAGCAGCAGGGGCGGCCGGTGGTAGAGGGCCCGGGCCACCGCCACCCGCTGGCGCTCGCCGCCGGAGAGCTGGGCGGGCGGGTGGTCGGCGCGGTCCCCAAGCCCCACCGCCTCCAGCAGCGCCCGCCCCCGCCCGGGGTCGGGGCGGCCCCCGATCCAGCCCGGGAGCAGCACGTTCTCCAGGGCGGTGAGCTCGGGGAGGAGGTAGTGGTGCTGGAAGACGAGGCCCAAAAAGCGCCGCCGTAACCGGACCAGGCGCTCCTCGGCCAGCCCGGTGATCGAACGGCCCTGCCAGCGCACCTCGCCCCCCTGGGGGGCGAGGATACCGGCCAGGAGGTGGACCAGGGTGGTCTTGCCGCTCCCCGAGGGCCCCAGCAGGACCCGCACCTCGCCGGCCCCCAGGGCCAGGTCAAGGCCGGAAAAGAGGGGGACGCCCGGGTAGCCAAACCGGATCCCCCGGGCCTCGAGCACCGCCGTCGCCGCCATCGCCCCACCGAAACTTTACAGGTTTTAGCGATCTCATTATGCTAACGATCGGTGATCGCCGATAAGGTATTAAGCCAGTCCGAGCTCTTTATCGGCCTCCCCCCGGAGGCCCCCCGGGTGGTGGCCGCCGCCTGCCAGGCCCGGCGCTTTCCCAAGGGCTCGGTTCTCTTCGAGAAGGGCGACCCCGGCGACAGCCTCTACATCCTGCTCTCGGGCAAGGTGCGGATCTACCGCGAGAGCCTGGCCGGGAAGCTCAAGACCCTGGCCTACTTCCACCCCCCCCAGGTCTTCGGGGAGATGAGCCTGGTCGAGGACCGGCCCCGCAGCGCCACCGCGGTGGCCGAGGAGGCCACCGAGGTGCTGGTCCTCTACCGCGACTACTACCTGCAGCTGATCCGCCGCTACCCCCTCCTGGCCCACAACCTCGCCCGCATCGTCGCCGCCCGGCTGCGGGAGATGAACGACGAGGTCCTCTTCCTCACCTTCGAGGAGGCCCGGAGCAAGGTGGCGTTCGCCCTCCTGAAGCTCCGGCGCCACCGCCACGGCGCGCCCCGCGAGCAGGGCTGGTTCGTCCCCATCGTCCACCAGGAGATCGCCAACCTGGCCGGGACCAGCCGGGAGACCGCCACCCGGGTGGTGCACGAGCTGCGCGACCGCGGGGTGATCGAGAGCGTGCCCGGGGGGCTTTTGCTCAAGGACCTCGAGGCCCTGGAAACCGTCCTCTACGGGCTGTGATGGTCGCCCTCGCCCCCTCGATCCTCTCCGCCGACTTCGCCCGCCTCGGCGAGGCCGCCCGGGACGCCGAGGCCGCCGGCGCCGACCTCCTTCACCTCGACGTCATGGACGGGCGCTTCGTGCCCAACCTGACCTTCGGCCCGGTGGTCGCCGAGGCCCTGGCCCGGGTCACCTCGCTTCCGCTCGCCGCCCACCTGATGACGGTCGAGCCCGAGCGGCTCTTCGAGCCCTTCGTGGCCGCCGGGGTGGGGCGGATCTGCTTCCACCTCGAGGCCACCCCCCACCCCCACCGGCTCCTCACCCGGCTCCGGGAACTCGGGGTCGAGGCCGGCCTGGCGATCAACCCCGGCACCCCGGTGGAGGCGCTTACCGACCTCCTCCCCGAGGCCGACGCCGTGCTCCTGATGAGCGTGAACCCCGGCTTCGCCGGCCAGCGGTTCATCGAGCGCACCTACCCCCGGCTGGCCCGGCTGGCCGAGCTCAGGGCCCGGGCGAACCCCGACCTCAAGATCGCGGTGGACGGCGGGGTCACCCCGGAGAACGCCCCCCGCCTGGCCGGGCTGGGGGCCGACGTGCTGGTGGCGGCTTCCAGCGTTTTCAATTCCCGGGCCCCGGTCCGGGAAAACCTCGACCGCTTCCGGAGGGCGCTTGCGACTCAGGGCGGAGCTCGTCCCTAGGCCGGGCCTGGCCTTCCCCGACGTCGCGCTGGTGGTGGACGTGATCCGGGCCACCACCACCGCGGTGGCGTTCCTCGAGGCCGGCGCCCGCGAGGTCTGGTTCGCCCCCGACCACCCCTCCGCCCTGGCGTTGAAGGCCCGGGGGTTTTGGGTGGCCGGCGAGACCCGGGGCCTGAAGCCCGAGGGGTTCGACCTCGGCAACCGCCCCCTCGAGGCCCTGGCCGCCCCGGTGGCCGGGGAGCGGGTGGCGATGAGCACCACCAACGGCACCCGGGCCGCCCACCTGGCGGCGGCCACCGCCCGGCACCTGGCCCTGGCCAGCCTCTGGAACCGCCGGGCGGCCGCCGCCTGGGCCGCCGGCCGGGCCCGGGAGGAGATCGCCTACCTGGCCGCCGGCAAGGAGGGCGGCCTCGGGCTCGACGACGCCTACACCATCGGGGCCTCCCTGGCGGCGCTCGAGGGGGAGCCCGAGGACGGCGCCCTGGCGGCGCTGGCGATCTTTCGCGGTTATCCCGCCGAGGAGGCCCTGGGGCGCTCCGCCGCCGCCCGGGCGCTGGTGGGGGTGGGGCTGGCGGAGGACGTGCGGGCGGTCCTCGAGGCCGACCGGAGCGCGCTGGTGCCGGTCCTCGACCGCCGCGAGGGCCCCTACCTGGTCTTCAGGCGTAGCGGGCCTTGAGCCAGAGGGCCCGCTCGGCGAGCTCGGCGAGCCGCCCGAGGTCGGGGCCGGGGTCGTAGCCCCGGTCGACCAGATGGGGCAGCACCACCTCGGTGGGCAGGTTCCCCACCAGCGCGTCGCCGGCGAACGGGCAGCCCCCCACCCCGCCCAGGGCGCCCTCGATCCAGCGGACCCCGGCGTCGAGGACGGCGTCGACCTTGGCCCGGACCTCGGCGGGGTCGGGCCGGCTGTGGAGGTGGGCGCCGATCCCCTCGGCCCCGAAGGCGTCGACCAGCCGGGCGAGCACCCGGTGGATCCGCTCCGGCCCGGCCACCCCGTAGGTGTCGGCCACCGCGATCTCCCGCACCCCCAGGTCGCGGAGCCGGGCGGCGAACACCACCACCGCCTCCTCGTCCCAGGGGTCGCCGTAGGGGTTGCCGAACCCCATCGAGAGGTAGACCACCAGGTCGAGCCGGCCCCGGGTGACCGCCCGCATCCGCTCGACCAGGGGCCAGGACTCCTTGATCGTGCGGCCGGTGTTCTTCTTCTGGAAGGTCTCGCTGATCGAGAAGGGGTAGCCGATGGCGGTGAGGTTGCGGGCGGTGAGGGCCCGGCGGACCCCCTTCTCGTTGGCGACGATCGCCAGGTAGGTCCGCCCCTGGGGGGGCGGCAGGGCGGCGAGGACGCTCTCGGCGTCCCGCATCTGGGGCACCCGCTTGGGGGAGACGAAGCTCGCCAGGTCGAGGTGACGGAAACCGGCGGCCAGGAGCTCCTTCAAAAACGCCGCCTTGGTCTCGGTGGGGATGAAGCGTCCGAGCCCCTGCCAGGCGTCCCGGGGACACTCGACGTAGCGGATCGGCAGACCGGGGAAGCCAAGCTCCATCGTCGCCTCCTAGACCTGGAAGACCCCCACCTTGAACGCCGGACGCTCGGGGTTTTGGGCCGCCCATCGGAGGCTTTGGATCAGCCAGTCGCGGGTCTCGTGGGGGAGGATCACCGCGTCGACCCAGAGCCGGGCGGCGGCGTAGCGGACGTCGAGCTGCTCGTCGTAGCGGGCCTTGATCTCGTCGTAGAGGGCCTTGAGCTCCTCGTCGGTGGGCTCGACGCCGCGGGCCTTCAAGGCCCGGAGCTGGAGGTCGAGGAGGGTCTTGGCCGCCTGGGCCCCGCCCATCACCGCGTACTTGGCGCTGGGCCAGGCGTAGATCAAGCGGGGGGCGTAGGCCTTGCCGGCCATCGCGTAGTTGCCGGCCCCGAACGAGCCCCCCAGGATCACCGTGATCTTGGGCACCACCGCGTTGCTCACCGCGTTCACCAGCTTGGCCCCCCGGCGGATGATCCCGGCGTGCTCGGCGTCCCGGCCGACCATGAAACCGGTGACGTCCTGCAGGAAGAGGAGGGGGACGAACATCTGGTTGGCCTCGAGGATGAACCGGGCCGCCTTGTCGGCCGCCTCCGGGTAGATCACCCCGCCGACCTCGATCCGCTCGCGCTTTTTGATGACGAGCCGCTGGTTGGCCACGATCGCCACCGGAAAGCCGCCGATCCGGGCGTAGCCGGTGACGATCGTCTCGCCCCAGCCCGGGCGGTACTCCAGGAACCGCGAGCCGTCGACCAGGCGGGCGATCACCTCGCGCACGTCGTAGGGCCGGCTGCCGTCGGGGCTCACCAGGCCGTAGAGGTCCTCGGGGTCGTGGGCCGGGGGCTCGGGCTCGCTCCGGTTCCGGGCCCAGGGGGCCAGGGCCTCGGGGGCGTAGAGGGCGGCCACCTCCCGCACCCGCCGGAGGGCGGCCTCGTCGTCGGGCTCGTAGAAGTCCACGGTGCCGGAAACCTCGGCGTGGACCCGGGCGCCGCCGAGCTCGTCGGAGCTGACCTCCTGCCCGATGGCGGCCTTGACCAGGGCGGGACCGGCGAGGTAGAGCCCGGAGCCCTCGGTCATGATCAGGACGTCGGTCATCACCGGCAGGTAGGCGCCGCCGGCGACGCAGTTGCCCATGATCGCGCTGATCTGGGGGATCCCCATCGCGCTCATCCGGGCGTTCAGGTAGAAGATCCGGCCGAAGTCGTCCTGGTCGGGGAAAACCTCGTCCTGCAGGGGCAGGAAGACCCCCGCCGAGTCGACCAGGTAGATCGTCGGCAGGCGGTTTTCCATCGCGACCGTCTGGGCCCGGATCACCTTCTTGGCGGTGATGGGGAAGAACGCCCCGGCCTTGACGGTGGCGTCGTTGGCGACGATCATCCAGTCGCGCCCGGCCACCCGGCCGACCCCGGTCACCACCCCGCCGGCGGGGGCGCCGCCCCACTCGGGGTACATCCCCCAGCCGGCCAGGGCCATGAGCTCGTAGAATCGGGCCCCCGGGTCGAGGAGGCGGGCGATCCGCTCCCGGGCGGTGAGCCGGCCCTTTCGGTGCTGGCGTTCGACGGCCCGATCCCCCCCGCCCCGCTCGACCTCCGCCAGGGTGGCCCGGAGCTCGGTGACGCGGCGCACCCAGGCGCTCTTGTTCTGGTTAAAGTCGGGGGACGCTCGCTCCTCGTCGGTCACGCGGGTCCTCAGCATCGGCCCTCCCCGGGCCCCAGTCTACCGGATCGACGCCGGCCGGCGAAAATCCGTTAGGTTAGGGGCGTGGACCCCTTCCGCACCCAGGTCGAGCGCTACGAGCGCTGGTTCGAGGACCACCGGACCCTCTACCGGAGCGAGCTCCGGCTGGTGCGGGCCCTCTTCCCGGCCGCCGGGCGGGGCCTCGAGGTCGGGGTCGGGACCGGCCGCTTCGCGGCCCCCCTGGGCATCGGGGTGGGGGTCGAGCCGAGCCCGGCGATGGCCGCCCGGGCCCAGGCGCGGGGGGTCCTCGCCGTGCTCGGTCGGGGCGAGGCCCTTCCCTTCCTGGACGGCACCTTCGCCCGGGTGTTGATCGTGGTCGCCCTCTGCTTCGCCGAGGATCCGACCAGGATGCTGGCCGAGGCCTGGCGGGTGCTGGCCCCGGGCGGGGCGCTGGGGGTGGGGATCGTCGACCGCGACTCGGCCTGGGGCCGGCACTACCGGGCCCGGGCGACCGACCCCTTCTACCGGCGGGCCCGCTTCTACGCCGCCGGCGAGGTGGAGGCCTGGCTCCGGGGGTTGGGCCCGGCCGGCCTCGAGGCCGGCCAGACCCTTTGCACCCCGCCCCCGGGCCCCGACGCCCCCGAGTGGCCCCGAGCAGGCTACGGCCAGGGGGGCTTCGTCTTTTTTGTAGCCTATAGGCCGTGAAGCTGCCGATCATCGTCGAGTGGCCCCGGGGCACCCGGGTGCGCTGGGAGTGGAACGGCGAGCGGTTCGTGCGGGGCCTCGAGGACGCCCCCGCCCCGGTCAACTACGGCTTCGTGCCCGAAAGCCGAAACCCCGCCGACGGGGCCGAGGTTGACGCCGTCCTGCTGGGCCTGCCGGTGCCCGCCGGCCGGCGGGTCGAGGCCCCGCTGGTGGGGCTTTTGGCCCTGGCCGACGGCGACCACAAGCTGATCCTCGACCCCCGGGGCGCGCCCCCCGACGCCGGGACCGCCGCCGCCCTCCTCGCCTGGTTCGAGCCCGAGCGCAAGCCCCGGCTGCTTTCCGCCAGGGCCGCCCGGGCGTGGCTTTCCGGTAAGCTTTAAAGGGGAGGGATTCGATGGCGATTGCGAACGCGGAGGTACCGCTCGGCACCCCGGCGCCGGACTTCGCCCTCAGGGACGTGCGCACCGGGAAGCTCGTTCGAAAGGCCGACTACCGGGGGAAACCGCTCCTGGTCGTCTTCATGTGCAACCACTGCCCCTACGTTCGCCACGTCGAGGAAAAGCTCGCCGAGGTGGCCAACCGGCTCCTCGACCGGGGCGTCGGGGTGGTGGCGATCAGCGCCAACGACCCCGAGGCCTACCCCGACGACGCCCCCGAGCGGCTGTCGGAGCAGGCCGAGCGGCTCGGGATGCGCTTTCCCTACCTCTTCGACGAGACCCAGGAGGTGGCCAAGGCCTACCGGGCGGTGACCACCCCCGACCTCTTCCTCTTCGACCGCGACCACCGGCTCTTCTACCGCGGCCGCTTCGACGCCGCCCGGCCCAAGCAGCCCACCCCGGTGACCGGGGAGGACCTGCAGAACGCCGTCGAGCGGCTTTTAAGGGGCGAGGCCCCGCCCGAGCCCCAGTACCCCAGCGTGGGGTGCTCGATTAAGTGGAAGCCAGGCAACCAGCCCGATTACTACGGCTAGGGGTCTTTTAGCGCGCGCCGGCGCCGGTTCGCCTCGCGGTCCACGATCTCGTTCTCCCGGTGGCCGGCGTGCCCTTTTTGCCAGTGCCAGAAAACCCTGTGGCGACGGGTCTCGGCCAGGAGCGCCTCCCAGAGGTCCCGGTTCTTGACCGGGGTCCGGGCGGCCGTCCGCCAGCCGTTTTTCTGCCACCGCTCCAGCCAGCCCTCGGTGAAGGCCTTTTTCAGGTACTGGGAGTCGGTGTAGAGGTGCACCTCGCAGGGGCGCTTGAGGGCCCTTAGCGCCGCCACCGCGGCGGTGAGCTCCATGCGGTTGTTGGTGGTGCCGGACTCGGCGCCCGAGATCAGCTTCTCGGCGCGGCCGTACCGCAACAGCGCCGCCCATCCGCCCCGGCCCTTGTCGTCGGCGGAGCCGTCGGTGTAGACCTCGACCCGGCAGGGCACGGCCGCGTTCTTCGCGCCGGCGGGGTCAAGCGCCCGGCCCACGGCCCCGCCTCACTCCCACTCGATCGTCCCCGGCGGCTTGCTGGTGAGGTCGTAGACCACCCGGCCGATCTCCGGCACCTTGCGGGGGATCGCCCGGGCGACCTCGTCCAGAAAGTCGTGGGGCAGGCGGGCCCAGTCGGCGGTCATGCCGTCGACGCTGGTCACCGCCCGGAGCACCAGGGTGTAGCCGTAGCGGCGTTCGTCGCCGGTCACCCCCACGCTGCGCACCGGCAGCAGCACCGCCAGCGCCTGCCAGACCTCGTGGTAGAGGCCGTGCTCCTTGAGCAGGGCGACGAAGAGGTCGTCGGCCCGCCGCAGCACCCCGAGCTTCTCGCGGTCCACCGGCCCCAGGATCCGGATCGCCAGGCCCGGCCCGGGAAAGGGGTGGCGGAGTCGGATCGTGTCGGGGAGGCCGAGCAGGAGCGCGAGCTCACGGACCTCGTCCTTGAAGAGGGTGCGGAAGGGCTCCAGCAGCTCGAACCCCAGCTCCGCGGGGAGCCCCCCCACGTTGTGGTGGCTCTTGATCTTGGCGGCGCCGAACCCCCCGGCGCTCTCGATCACGTCGGGGTACAGGGTGCCCTGGGCCAGGAAGCGGAAGGGCCCCTCGGCCCGGGCGACCTCCTTGAAGACCTCGATGAAGGTGGCCCCGACGATCCGGCGCTTCTCCTCGGGGTCGGCGACCCCGGCGAGGGCGGCGAGGAACCGCTCGGAGGCGTCGACCACCCGGAGGTTCACCCCCAGCGGCCGGAGCGAGCGCTCCACCTCCTCCCGCTCGCCCAGGCGCAAAAGCCCGTGGTCGACGAAGACCGCCAGGTGGTCGACCCCGGCCCGGGCGAGCAGGAGGGCCAGGGTCGAGGAGTCGACCCCGCCGGAGACCGCCAGCAGCACCCGGTCCGACCCCACCCGCCGGCGGACCTCCTCGATCAAGTCCTTTAGGGCCTGGCCCGGGGTCCAGTCGCGGCGTACCCCGGCGGCCTCGAGGAAGTTCGCCAGGATCGCCATCCCCTTGGGGGTGTGGCTCACCTCGGGGTGGAACTGCACCCCGAAAAACCGCCCCGACCCGTCCTGGATCGCGGCCACCGGGTTCTCCTCGGTCTCGGCCACCGCCCGCCAGCCCTCGGGGAGCCGGGTCACCGCGTCGGCGTGGCTCATCCAGACCTGCACCTCGCCCGTGAGCCCGGCGAAGAGCGGCCCTTCGTACCGGGTGAGCACCGCCCGGCCGTACTCCGCCCGCCCCCGCCGCTCGACGGTGCCGCCGAAGGCCTGGGCCAGGTACTGCATTCCGTAGCAGATCCCGAGCACCGGCACCCGCCCCTCCAGCACCCCGGGGTCGGGGCGGGGGGCGTCCTCCGCGAAGACCGAGGAGGGCCCCCCGGAAAGCACGATCGCCTCGGGTTCCTCCCGTTCGATCGCCGCCCAGGGGGCGGTCCCCGGAAGGATCACCGAGTAGGCCCGGAGCTCGCGGAGCCGGCGGGCGATCAGCCGGGTGTACTGGGAGCCGAAATCGAGGACGACGACCGCCATACCGGGAGTCTACCGGCCCCCCAGGCGAACCGTCACCGTGCCGCCCAGGACCGGGACCTCCAGGGCGAAGGTCTTGGGCTTGTAGCCGGGGCTTTCGACCTCGAAGGTGTAGACCCCCGGGCGGTCGAAGCGGAGCTTGCCGGGGATCCGAACCCGGAGGTCCTCGCCGAGCCGCGATCCCTCCGGGGCCGAGAGCAGGTGGAGCTCGGCGGTGGCGCCCTCGGGGACCACCTCAAACCGCACCTCCTGGACGTAGGCGGGGCCCCGGCGGCCGAGGTAGAGCCCCCCCGCCACCAGGAGGGCGAGGAGCAAGAGGCCGAGCCCCAAGGTCCGGAGGGCCCGCCGGCGGGGCGGCGCCGGGGGCGAGACCACCTCGAAGGCGGGCTCGACCGGCTCCTCGATCCGCACCACCTCGGGGGGCTCCTCGACCCGGGGCGGAACCGGGGCGGGGGGCTCGGGCTCCGGCGGAGGGGGGCGGTCGGGCCCGGGCGGGACCTGCCCGCCGGACTCGGCCCGCCCCTTGACCCGCACCGAGGGCGGGGGTTTGGGCCTCTCCGGTGGAGTTGCCTCGGCCGGGGCCTCGGGGGGCGGCGCCCCCGGCTCGTTGAGGGCGGCCAGGGCCTCCTGGTAACCGAGCCGTCCCTCGGCCAGGGCCCCCAGGACCCCGGCCGCCGGCCATCCCTCCCAGGCGTCCCCGGCGAGCCTTCGGATCGCCGCCACCAGCCGGGGGGCGTCGGGCTCGGGGTCGGGCCAGGGCACCCCTACCCCGCTCACCCAGACCGCCTCGCCCCGAACCCAGAGGTCCTCGAGGCCGAGCCGGCCGTGGGATCGCCCGGCGGCCTCGAGCTCGCCGAAGGCGAGGAGGAGCCGGCGGGTCCAGGCGAGGAGGCGATCGAGTTCCACCGGAACGGCGAGGCGGGCGGCGTTTTCCACCCCGAAGGGGAGCTCCACCACCCAGGCGTCCTCGACCGGGGGCTGGTAGGGGAGCACCCGGGCGACCTCGATCCTCGGGGGGCGTCCAGAAAGCGGCCGGAACAGGAGCACCGGCCCCCCGGTCACCGGGTCCAGGGCCTCGAGGACCGCGATCGGCCCCTCCCGCCTGAGCTCGCCCTTGACCAGAAAGGCTCCCACCCGCCGCACAAGGCGATTATAGTGGCCCGCGCGTTGACAGGGTTTTTTTTGCCGGCGGTATAATCCCTTCACGGGTACCGCGCTGGGTTGCGGTGGCTTCAAACAAGCTAGGCTCGGAGAGGAGCGGGTATGGAGTACAAGGTGACCCTTTCCACGGAGGAAATCATCCGGGGGCTCAAGCACTACCGCCGCATCGCCAAGCAGGACATCCTGCGGGCGCCCGAGACCCCGAGTCCCGAGGTCTTTAAAAAGCACGCCGAAGCCCGCCGCGAGGTCTACGCCAAGCTCGCCGAGGTCGCCGAGAAGGAGGGGCCCGACGCCGCGGTGGCCTACGCCCTTGAGCTCTACCGCTCCCTGCCCTTCGTCACCGGCACCGCCGAGGACGCCTACCCCGAGATCAAGGGGAAGGAGAACGCGCTGGAGAACTTCTTCCTGATGATCGGCCTCGACCCCAAGATCCGCCGGGAGGCCCGCAAGGCCCGCGCGCCGCTGGCCCCATGAGCCCCCTCGAGGCCCTGAAGGCCCAGGCCGCCGGCTGCACCGCCTGCCGGTTGCAGGAGTCCCGCACCCAGGTCGTCTTCGGGGAGGGCGACCCCGACGCCCGGTTGATGTTCGTCGGGGAGGCCCCCGGCGCCGACGAGGACCGGCTGGGCCGCCCCTTCGTCGGGAAGGCCGGTCAGCTCCTGGACCGCATCCTCGAGGCCGCCGGCATCCCCCGCGAGAGCGTCTACATCACCAACGTCGTCAAGTGCCGCCCGCCGGGCAACCGCACCCCCCTGCCCGACGAGGTCAAGGTCTGCACCACCCGCTGGCTGCTTCCCGAGATCGAGCAGATCCGACCGCTGATCATCGCCCCCCTGGGGTCGGTGGCCACCCAGTTCTTCCTGGGCCAGAAGGTCTCGATCACCAAGGTGCGGGGGCAGTGGTTCGAGTGGAACGGGATCCGGGTCTTCCCGATGTTCCACCCCGCCTTCCTCCTCCGGAACCCCTCGCGGGCCCCGGGGAGCCCTAAGGCCCTGACCTGGCGCGACATCCAAGAGGTCAAGCGGGCGCTGGAGGAGCTCGGGGAAAAGCCCCGGCCCGAGGTCAAGGCGGCCCGCCAGGACCCCCTGTTTTAGGGACTGAACGCCGTGCCCCGGTCCCTTCGCCTCGCCGCCCTGACCCTGGCGGTGCTGGCCCTGGCCTACGCCCTTTGGGCCAACCGCCGGGGCTACGCCCTCCTGCCCAACCTGCTCGCCGCCCTAAGCGCGGTCGGGGTGCTCCTCGCCTACCGCCGCCGCTAGTGGCGGAAGTGGCGGAGACCGGTGAAGACCATCGCGATCCCCAGCTCGTTGGCGGCGGCGATCGAGTCGGCGTCCCGCTTCGAGCCCCCCGGCTGGGCGATCGCCGCCACCCCGTACGCCCCGGCCAGGCGGACCACGTCGTCGAAGGGGAAGAAGCCGTCGGAGGCGAGCACCGCCCCCCGGGCCGCCTCCCCCGCCTTTTCCAGGGCGATCCGGGCGGCGTCGACCCGGCTGGTCTGGCCCTGCCCGATCCCCAGCGTCCGCTCGCCGTTCGCCACCACGATCGCGTTGGAGCGGGCGTGCTTGGCCACCGCCATGGCGAAGGCGAGGGCCCGGAGCTCCTCGTCCCCGGGCCGCCGCTCGGTGACCGGCCGGACCTCGGCGAAGACCCCCCGGTCCTCCTCCTGGACCAGGAAGCCGCCGGCCAGCTGGCGGTAGCCAAGCCCCGGGCGGGGCGGGGCGGGGACCTCGAGCAGGCGGAGGTTCCGCTTCCGGGCCAGGCGCTCCCGCGCCTCCTCGGTAAAGCCCGGAGCCAGGACCACCTCCAAAAACAGGTTTCCGATCGCCTCGGCGGCGGCCCGGTCGACCGGTCGGTTGAAGGCCACGATGCCGCCGAAGATGCTCACCGGGTCGGCGGCGTAGGCGCGGGCGTAGGCCTCGGCCGGGCCGGCGCCCAGCCCCACCCCCGAGGGCATCTGGTGCTTGATCGCCGCCGCCGCCGGTTGCTCGAACTCAAAGACCAGCCGCCAGGCCGCCTCGGCGTCGGCGTAGTTGTTGTAGCTCATCGGCTTGCCCTGGAGCACCCGGGCGGAAAGGAGCGGCCCCTCCTCGCCCCGAACCCGGTAGAGGGCGGCGGCCTGGTGGGGGTTTTCCCCGTACCGGAGCCGGCCCGCCCGCTCCAGCACCAGCACCCGCCGCTCGGGAAAGGCCTCCTCCCGGCCCAACCAGGCCGCGATCGCGGCGTCGTAGGCGGCGGTGCGGGCGAAGGCCTTGACGGCGAGCTCGCGCCGCAGCCCGGCGTCGCCCCCCCCGGCCAGGGCGGCCAGCACCCGGGGGTAGTCGGCGGGGTCGCAGACGGCGTAGACCCGGGCGAAGTTCTTGGCCGCCGCCCGCAAAAGGGCCGGCCCGCCGATGTCGATCGCCTCGATCGCCTCGGGCTCGGGCCGCCCCTCGGCCACCGCCCGTTCGAAGGGGTAGAGGTTGACCGCCACCACCTCGAAGGGGGCGAGGCCGAGCCCGCCGAGCTCCTCCAGCTGGTCGGGGCGGGCCAGGATGCCGGCGTGAATCGCCGGGTGGAGGGTCTTGACCCGGCCCCCCAGGGCCTCGGGGAAGCCGGTCAGGGCCTCGACCGGGGTCACCCCAAGCCCCGCATCCCGGAGGGCTTGGGCGGTGCCCCCGCTGGCCACCAGCTCGAAGCCGAGCCCGGCGAGGCCGCGGGCGAACTCGACCAACCCAGCCTTATCGAAAACCGAGAGCAGCGCGCGCACGGGCCGATTATAATCGGCCGGAGGTGGAGCTCTCCTTCTGGGCCAAGACCAGCGGCACCTGGGTCAACGCGGCCGCGGTGATCCTGGGCAGCGGCCTGGGGGTCTACCTCCACGGCCGGGTGCCGGTGCGGCTCCGGCGCACGGTGGTGCAGGGGGTGGGGCTCACCACCCTCTACATCGGCTTCGCGATGGCCCGGGCCGTCGCCCGGGGCAAGGCCGGGGCGGTCGACGGGGTCATCCTGGCGCTCCTGGCGATGGCCCTGGGCGGGGCCCTGGGGGAGTGGCTGGGAATCGAGGAGGGGATCGAGCGCCTAGGCGAGGGGATCAAGCGGGCGGTGCGGGGGGGCGGCAGCTTCACCGAGGGCTTCGTCACCGCCAGCGTGCTCTTCTGCGTGGGGCCGATGACCCTGATCGGGGCCTTCAACAACGGCCTCCTCGGCGACCCCTCGCTGCTGCTCGTGAAGGCCGCCCTGGACGGGATCTCCTCGATCGCGCTGGCGGCCAGCCTGGGGGTCGGGGTGGCGGCGAGCGTGCTGGTGGTGCTGGGCTACCAGCTGGGGCTTTCCCTGCTGGCCGGCGCCCTCACCGCCTTCGTCCCCGACCCCGCCCACGACCCCCGGGTCCTGCTGGCCACCGGGGTGGGGGGGCTGATGGTGATCGGGGTGGGGCTCAACCTGCTCGAGGCCGCCCGGGTACGGGTCGCCGCCTTCCTCCCCGCCCTCTTCCTGGCCCCCCTGTTTTGGGCCCTGGCGGCCCGGCTTTCGGTAAGCTAGGTCCGATGAAGATCACGCCCGAGCTGATCCGCCACCTCGAGGACCTGGCCCGCGTCGAGCTGAGCGACGAGGAGCGGGCGGCGATGCGGGAGGACCTGGAGAAGATCCTCGGCTACTTCGAGAAGCTCGGCGAGCTCGACCTCGCCGACCTCCCCGAGCTGGTCCGCCCGGTCCCCCTGGAACACCGCATGCGGGACGACGTGCCGGAGCCCGGGCTCGACCCCGAGGCCGCCCTGCAAAACGCCCCCGAACGCGAGGACGGCTTCTTCAAGGTGCCGAGGGCGATCGAGGGGGAGTAGCCGAGGGGGCGGAGGATCGCGCTCCCTACCCCCCCACCCCGATTCGAGGTGAACCGTGCTGGACCTCCGAAAGATCCGCGAGAACCCCGAGGCCGTCAAGGAAGGCATCCGCAAGAAACAGGAGCTCGAGGCCCTGCCCCTGGTCGACGAACTTCTCGCCGCCGACCGGGCCC
>JALSRQ010000059.1 GCA_026984675.1 Thermaceae bacterium | reverse complement strand
AGCCCTGACCTTCCCCTGACGTTGGGGGGCTAGCCTGGTCGTGGAGGTGGTGGTGCATGCGTAAAGGGATCCTCCTCTTGGGGTTTTTGCTGCTGGGGCTGGCGGCGGCCCGTCCGGTCCAGCTGAACGGGGCCGGGGCCACCTTCCCCTACCCCCTCTACGCCAAGTACTTCGCGGTCTACCACCAGCAGACCGGGGTGCGGGTCAACTACCAGTCGATCGGCTCCGGCGGCGGCGTCCGGCAGCTCTTTGCCCAGACCGTTCACTTCGGGGCCTCCGACGCCCCCCTCTCCGACGCCAAGGTCGCCGAGTTTCGGAAGAAGTTCGGCACCGACCCCGTCCACGTGCCCACCGCCCTGGGCGCGGTGGCGGTGATCTACAACCTGCCCGGGGTCAGCGCCCCGCTTAAGTTCACCGGGCCGGTGCTGGCCGACATCTTCCTCGGCAAGGTGCGGACCTGGAACGACCCCGCCCTGGCCCGACTGAACCCGGATGTGCCGCTGCCGCCCCTTCCGATCACCGTGGTGCACCGTTCTGACGGGTCGGGGACCACCTACATCTTCACCGAGTACCTGAGCAAGGTGAGCCCGGCCTGGAAGCAGCGGGTGGGGTTTGGTAAGAGCGTGTCCTGGCCCACCGGGCTGGGGGGCAAGGGCAACGAGGGGGTCGCCGGTCTGGTGCGCCAGACCCCCGGGGCCCTCGGCTACGCCGAGCTGATCTACGCCCTTCAGAACAAGATCCCCTTCGGCTCGGTGAGGAACCGGGCCGGGAAGTTCGTCGCCCCCTCGCTGGAGAGCGTCAAGGCGGCGGCGGTCCTCAACGACTTCCCCGCCGACACCCGGGTCTCGCTCACCGACACCGACGCCCCCGGGGGCTACCCGATCTCCAGCATGACCTGGATTCTGGTCTACCGCGAGATGAAGCAAAACCACGCCGTCAAGAGCCGCGAGGAGGCCCTGGCGCTGGCCAAGCTGCTTTGGTGGGTGGTCCACCAGGGGCAGGTGTACAACGAGCCGCTCCACTACGCCCGCCTCCCCGAGGTGGCGGTGCGGGTCACCGAGAAGAACCTGCGCTCGCTGACCTACGGCGGCGAGCCGCTCCTGCGCTAAACTCGTAGCGGCCGGGGTCGGGGGCCGCCGGTCCCCGACCCGGCGCTGGAGGCGCGCGTGCCCGACTGGATCTACCGGCGACTCGGCGACCGGCTCTTCGCCGCTTTGGTGGTGTTCCTCGCGCTCGGGGTGGTGGCGGCGGCGCTCTTGGTGGCGCTCGTCCTCTACCAGGGAAGCGCCCTTGCGTTTCGGACCTTCGGGTTCTTCGGGTTTTTGACCTCGCAGGCCTGGGACGCGGTGCGGGGGCAGTTCGGCGCCTGGCCGCCGCTGGCCGGCACCCTGATCACCGCCTCGGCGGCGCTTTTGCTGGCGTTCTTCCCGGCGCTGGCGGCGGCGATCTACGTGGTCGAGTACGCCCCCCGCTGGCTCAAGGAGCCGGTGGCCTACCTCATCGACCTGCTGGCCGCCCTTCCCAGCGTGGTCTACGGGCTCTGGGGCCTCTTCGTGCTGGTGCCGCCGGTCCGGGATGGCCTCGAGCGGCCGCTCTTTACCTGGGCGGCGGTCCACGCCCCCGCCCTGGTGCCGCTGCTCGGCCCCCCCACCGGGATCGGCCTCCTCTCCGCCACCCTGGTCCTCGCCCTGATGATCGTCCCCTACGCCAGCTCGCTGGCCCGCGACGCCCTGGCCCTGGTGCCCCAGAGCCAGCGGGAGGCGATGTTCGCCCTCGGGGCCACCCGCTGGGAGGTGGTGCGGCGGGTGGTGATCCCCTACGCCCGGGCGGGGATCTTCTCCGGGGTGGTGCTGGCCCTGGCCCGGGCCCTCGGCGAGACCATGGCGGTGACCATGCTGATCGGCAACGCGGTGAACCTCCCCTACACCGTCTTCGGCCCGGCGGCAACCATGGCCAGCCTCATCGCCAACGAGTTCACCGAGGCCGACACCGACCTCCACCTCTCCGCTTTGATCGCGGTCGGCTTCGTGCTGCTTTTGCTCTCGCTCCTTACCAACCTGGTGGCGGGCTGGATGCTCCGCCGCCTGGCCCGGGGGGAGGGTCGGCGGTGAACCGCACGCTCCGGCGCCGCTACCTCCGCGACCGGGTCATGGTAGGGCTGGTGGGGCTCGGAACCGCGGCGGTGCTGGTGCCGCTCTTCTTCATCCTCTACTACGTCCTGGTCCAGGGGATCGGGGCCCTCGACCTGGCTTTCTTTACCCGTCCCCCCGCCCCCCCGGGGGAGACGGGCGGCGGCATGCTCCCGGCGATCGCCGGCAGCCTGGTGGTCGACACCCTGGCCCTTCTCATGGCGGCGGTCTTCGGGGTCGCCGCCGGGGTGCTGCTCGCCGAGTACCCCGACCACCCCCTGAACCCGCCCCTCCGGCTGGTGGTCGACGTGATGGCCGGGCTCCCCGCCATCCTCATGGGGCTGGTGGCCTTCGCCCTGGTGGTGCGGCCGATGGGCCACTTCTCGGGGCTCTCGGGCTCGGTGGCGCTGGCCCTCTTGATGATCCCCATCGTCACCCGGGCCACCGAGGGGGTCTTGAAGCTGGTGCCCTGGGAGCTCACCGAGGCCGGGCTCGCCTTGGGGTTGCCGCGGTGGCGGGTGATCGTAAACCTGGTGCTGCCGGCCGCCCGGGGCGGGATCCTCACCGGGCTGATGCTGTCCCTGGCCCGGGGGGCGGGGGAGGCGGCCCCCCTGCTCTTCACCGCCTTCGGCAACCCCTACCTGACCGCCAACCCCTTGGAGCCCATGGATACCCTGCCGCTCAAGCTCTACGTCTACGCCATCAGCCCCTACCCCGACTGGCACCGCCAGGCCTGGGGGGCGGCGCTGTTGTTGGCGGCCGCGATCATGGCGGCGAGCTACCTGGCGCGGCGGGCGTTCCGCCGCTAGGAGAGCGCGATGAGCCAGCCCTACCGCATGGAGACCCAGAACCTGAGCGTCTACTACGGGAAGCACCCCGGGGTTCGGGGGGTCAGCCTGCCGGTTCACGACCGCCGGGTGACCGCCCTGATCGGCCCCTCGGGATGCGGCAAGACCACCTTCCTCCGGGCCCTGAACCGCATGCACGACCTCACCCCCGGGGTTCGGGTCGAGGGGCGGGTGTTGCTCGACGGAGAGGACGTCTACGCCCCCGGGGTGGATCCGGTGGTGGTCCGGCGCCGGGTGGGGATGGTCTTCCAGCGCCCCACCCCGTTTCCCACCATGAGCATCTTCGAGAACGTGGTGGCCGGGCTAAGGCTGGTCGGGGTCCGTGACCGTCGGGTGCTGGGCCAGGCCGCCGAGCGGGCCCTCCGGATGGCGGCGCTATGGGACGAGGTCAAGGACCGGCTGCACGCCCCCGCGGTGGACCTCTCCGGCGGCCAGCAGCAGCGGCTCTCGATCGCCCGGGCCCTGGCGGTGGAGCCCGAGGTCCTCTTGATGGACGAGCCCACCAGCGCCCTCGACCCGATCTCCACCCAGGCCATCGAGGACCTCCTGACCGAGCTCAAAAACAGCGTGACGATCGTGATCGTGACCCACAACATGCAGCAGGCGGCGCGGGTCTCCGACTACACCGCCTTCTTCCTGGACGGCGAGATGGTGGAGTTCGACGCCACCGACCGCCTCTTCACCAACCCCGCCGATCCCCGCACCGAGGCCTACATCACCGGACGCTTCGGCTGAGCGCGTATACTCCGGCCCATGGGCGAGGACCAAGACCCCGTCCGGCGCTTCGCCGGTGAGGGCTTCTTTTCCGCGCTCCAGGCGCTGGTGGGGGACTGGCGGCGGGCCGGCGCGGCCCTTTGGCTGCGGGCCGCCGGCGGCGGCTGGGTGGGGCCGGCCGGCGGCCCGCGGGGGGCGCGGGTGCTGAGGGTCGCGGGGGTGCCCTTTCTGGCGGTGCGGTTTCCCGACCCCGAGGGGGCCTTCGCGGGCCACCCGTGGGAGCTTTGGGAGCGGCTCCTTGCCGGAGCCTGGGCCGAGACCGAGGCCGGATTCCTCGCCGAGCTTCTCGACCGGCTGGGGGGCACGGCAGGGGTGGACGGGGTGGCCGATGGGGCCCTTCGGGCCCTTCGGCGGGCGCTCGGGACCGAGGTCGTCGCCCTCTTCGTCTGGAGACGCGGGCGGTTTTTCCTGAGAGGGCACGCCGGGCGCCTGGAACCCGGCGAACGGGCGCGGCTCGCCCGCGGGCTCGCCCCCGGCGAGGGGCTTCTGTGGCGGGTCTTCGAACGGGGGCGGCCGCTGTTCGTCGCCGACTACCCCGGCGAACCGGGGGCCCTGCCCCCGGAAGCGGTGGGGCCGGTGCGGGCCCTGGCGGCGGTCCCCCTGGGCCGGGGGCGGCGCCCTCGGAGGGTGCTGGTGGTCCGGGAGCGGCGGACGCGCCTTTGGACCGTGGCCGAGGAGCGGCTCCTTAGGCAGGCCGCCCGGGTCCTGACCGAGGCCTTCGACCGTCTCGCCCTGGCCGAGCGCCTCGCCACCTTCCTCGAGCTGGGCGCGCTCCTTCCCGAGGCCGAGGAGGGGGTCTTCTACGATCGGGTGCTGCGGGCGGCGGTGGAGCTCGTTCCCGGGGCCGAGGCCGGCAGCCTGTTGGTGCGCGAGGGGGGACGCTACCGCTACCGGGCGGCGGTGGGCTACGACCTGGCCGGGCTGGCGGCGGTGGAGTTCGACGAGGCCTCGATGCGCGATTGGGGCGGCCCCGCCTGGGAACGGGGGGCGCCCCGGGTCCTCAGCCGGCGGGAGCGGCCGCTGGAGGAGGTGAGCTTCAAGACCGCCCCCCGGGCGACGATGACCCGCTACGGCCGGGTCCGGGAGCTCGCCGCGGTGCTGACCCTGCCGATCCGCCACCGGGGCCAGACGCTGGCGGCCTTGAACCTCGACGCCTTCTCCGACCCCCTGGCCTTCGACGCCGAGTCGGTCGAGGTGGCCCGCGGCTTCGCGGTGGAGGTGGCGGCGATGCTCCACGAGGCCGAGCTCCGCCGGTCGCTGGCGCGGGCGGCGCTCACCGACCCTTTGACCGGGCTCCCCAACCGCCGGGCCTTCGACCAGGAGCTCCGGCGTGCGCTCGCCGCCGCCGACCGCGAGGGAAGCCCCCTGACCCTGGTCCTCCTCGACCTGGCGGGGTTCAAGCGGGTCAACGATCGCTTCGGCCACGAGGCCGGCGACCGGGCCCTCCAGGCCGCCGCCGAAGCGATGGCCGCCGCCCTCCGGGCCGGCGACCGGCTGTTTCGCTGGGGCGGTGACGAGTTCGCCCTGATCCTCCCCGCCACCGGCCCCGAGGAGGCCGAGGGGATCGCCGGCCGGGTGCTCCGGGCGGTGGGATCGGTCCGCTTCCCGGAGTTTTCCCTGGGGGCCCACCTGGGGCTTGCCTTCTTCCCCAGGGACGGGGCCCGGGCGGCGGCCCTCCTCAAGCTCGCCGACGCCCGCATGTACCGGGCCAAGGCGCGGGGCCTCGGCTGGCAAGGCGGCTAGCGGTCGGCATATACTGGCCGCGAGCATGGGGAAAAGGGCGTTCTGGACCGCCTGGATCCTCGGCCTGTCCTCGGCCGCGCTGGCCCTCCTGGCCTGGTTCTTGGGGCTTCCCGACTGGGAGGCCTTGGCGGTGGTGCCGGTGGGCACCGCCGCGGTGGGCTACGGCGTGCGGGCGGGGGCGCTGGTCTCGGCCGCGGTGCTCGTTTTCGGTTTCCTCCGCGAGGCCGAAAACCCCGCCGACTTGACGGTCCTGGCGCTGGCCCTGGCGATGTCCACCGCCGCCGGCCACGCCACCCGCGAGATCCTCCGGGCCCGCGTGCGGCGGGAGCGCCGGATGCGCAAGAGCCTCGACGTCTTCCTGCGCGCCCTCGACCGGGTGGTCGAGAAGGAGCGTCGGGCCGAGGTGCTGGCGGCGCTCCCGGAGAACCTCGCCGAGGCGGTGGACGCCAACGTCTCGGTGTGGGTGCCCTCGGGCGGGGGCTTCGTGGCGGTGGCCGCCCGCGGCCTTACCGGCCTCGACCGCATTGGCCCCGAGGGCGTGATCGGGCGCGCCTTCCGGGCCGAGGCGCCGGTCTACGTCGAGGACGTGACCCGGGCGCCCGAGTTCATTCCCCCCCCGGACGGGGAGCAGCGGGCCGAGCTCGCCCTGCCCCTCTTTTGCCGGGGAACCCCGGTCGCGGTCCTCGACCTGGGGCGGAGGACGCCGTTTCACCCCCTCGAGGTCGAGACCCTGAAGCACTTCGCCGAGGCCGTGAGCCACCACCTCACCCTGCTCGCCGAGAACTTCGAGAACCGGCTGACCTCGAGGCTCACCCAGGGGGTGGCCTCGGCCGACGACCTCGAGCAGGCGGCGGCCAAGGCGGTGGGCCTCCTGCTCGAGGCCTTCGACCTCCCCGGCGGGGGGCTTTGGGTCTGGCGGCGGGGGCGGTTCCGCCCGCTGGTGATCCGGGATCCCGAGGGGCCGGCCTGGGGCGAGGGCCTGGCCCCGGGGCAGGGCCCGCTCTGGCGGGTCTACCTCGAACGGCGGCCGCTCTTTTTCGACGACCTCGCCGGGGCCGAGGGCATCCGCCTGCAAAGGGCCCGGGCCCTCGCCCTCCATCCGGTGCGGGGGCAGCGGCGGGGCCGGGTGATCCTGGCCCTGAGGGACGAAAGGCCCCGGGAGTGGACCGGCGAGGAGCGGCGGGTCCTGGCGGTGGTGGCGCGGGCTTTGGACCTGGCCCTCGCCCAGTTCGAGTACAAGGACCGGCTGGAGACCCTCCTGGGGCTGGAGCAGGCGCTCCCCGAGATGGACGAGGCGGCCTTCTACCAGAGGCTCCTCGAGGCCGCCGTCGACCAGGTCCCCGGGGCCGAGGCGGGCAGCCTTCTGGTGCGGGGGGAGGGGGGGTTCGGCTACCGGGCGGCGGTCGGCTACCCCCTGGAGGAGCTCGCCAGGATCCGCTACGCCCCCGAGGACATGGCCCAGTGGTGCGGGGGCGGCTGGGCCGACGGGCGCCCCCGGCTCCTTACCCGCAAGGAGGTGCCCCTCGAGGAGGTCAGCCACCGCACCGCCCCCGCCGAGATCATCGACCGGGCCGGCCGGATCCGCGAGATGCAGCAGAACCTCTGCGTTCCCGTGCGCTACCGGGGCGAGGTGCTGGCGGTGTTGAACCTCGATGCCTTCGCCGACCCCGAGGCCTTCGACGCCGAGTCGGTCGAGGTGGCCCACGCCTTCGCGGTGCAGGTGGCGGCGATGCTCCACGAGGCCGGCTACCGCCGCTTCCTGGAGACCGCCGCCCTCACCGACCCCCTCACCGGGCTGGCCAACCGGCGGGCGTTCGACCGGCTCTTCGCCGCCGAACTGGCCCGGGCCCGGCGGGAGGGGCGCCCGCTTTCGCTGGTGGTCCTCGACCTCACCCGCTTCAAGGAGGTCAACGACCGCTTCGGCCACCCGGCCGGCGACCGGGCGCTGGTGCGGGTGGCCCGGGCCATGGAGGGGGCCAAGCGCGCCAGCGACCTGCTCTTTCGCTGGGGCGGCGACGAGTTCGCCCTGATCCTGCCGGGGACCGACCGGGCCGGGGCGCGAAACGCGGCCGAGCGCTACGCCCGGGCGATCCAGTCGGTCTGCCTGGAGGGCGTCTGCCTGGGGGTGAACATGGGCGTCGCCAGCTGCCCCGAGGACGCCGACGACGGCGAAACCCTGCTCCGGCTCGCCGACGACCGCATGTACCGGGCCAAGGCCCAGGGCGTCCCCCTGGTGGCCTAGAAGTTTTCCCAGGGGCCCTCGTCAGCGAGGAAGCGGAGCTTCTCGAAGCTCGCCTTCACCGCCTCCGGCGTCCGCGGGCCCACCCGCACCATCAGGGCGTTCTCGGGGTAGGCGAAGATGTCGGGGTCGTTGGTGGTGGTGGGCTCGAACCCCACCGAGCCGTAGAGCCTTACCAGCAGGTCGCGGTAGCGAAAGGGGGTCATCCCGGTCCGCTCGAGGTCGTAGTGCCAGTAGTAGAGGGTGGCGAGGACCAGCTTGTCGTCGAAGCGGCCGGTTTCGAAGGTGGCCTTAAGCATTCGCTTGGCGAGCCCCAGCCCGCGGTAGCTCGGGGCCACCTCCACCGCCCCCAGCTCGTAGACCCCTCCGGTCTCGTCCTTCCCCCAGCGCTCGAAGGGGTCGGGGCGATGGAAGGCGGCGTAGCCCACGATGGTGTCGCCGTCAACCGCCACCGTGACGCAGCCGTCGGGGTCGCGGGCGATTCCAACCAGCGCCTGGTGCTGCCGGTCGGGGGGGCGGAAGACGTTGAGCTCGGGGTGGAACTCTTTGGCCTCGATGAGCTCGGGGTCGGCGCAGGGGAAGATCGCGACTTGGGGGCGGTCTACCCGCCGCCGCGCATGCAGGCCAGCTTGATCTTCCGCCACCACCGCTCGACCTCCTCCCCCTCGAGCTCGACCCCCAGCCGGGCCACGTACCACGCCCCCACCTGGGTGGGCGGCTCCTCCCAAAACCGCACCCGGGCGCCGGAGAGCCGCCACCAGCCCTCGGCCTCGGGGTCGGGCTCGCCTCCCCAGCGCCTCAAGTATCGTTCAAACTGGGCGGGGCTTACGCCCCCGAAGACCACGCGCTCGCCGCCGGCCACCGGGGGGAAGAGGTCGAGCACGTCGTCCTCGCCGACGGGCGCGTCGAGCCCTCCCAGGTAGCGGATGTCGCGGCCGTTGACGAAGATCGAGTAGCCATCGGTGACCTCGTCCCCGGTGAGGAGGTCGTCCTTGAGTTCGGGGTAGCGGGCGAAGAGGTTTTCCAATACCTCGCGGACGGTGCCCCCGGGCACCGCCAGGCGGCGCTCGCCGGTAAGGTCCCGCAGGGTGGCGTACAGGTTCACCTGGGGCATCCCTTACCATAATGGCATGCTTCCCCGTGACCAGGAGACCTTCCGTTGGATCGCCGAGGAGGAACGCCGCCAGGCCGAGGGCCTGGAGCTCATCGCCAGCGAGAACTTCGTCTCCCGCCAGGTGCGCGAGGCGGTGGGGAGCGTGCTCACCAACAAGTACGCCGAGGGCTACCCCGGCCGCCGCTACTACGGCGGCTGCCAGTTCATCGACGAGGTCGAGCGGCTGGCCATCGAGCGGGCCAAGAAGCTCTTCGACGCCGCCTGGGCCAACGTCCAGCCCCACTCCGGTTCCCAGGCCAACATGGCGGTCTACTTCGCGCTGCTTGCGCCCGGGGACACGATCATGGGCATGGACCTCGCCGCCGGCGGCCACCTGACCCACGGCTCCCGGGTCAACTTCTCGGGGAAGTTCTTCCAGGTGGTCGCCTACGGGGTCGACCCCGAGACCGAGACGATCGACTACGACGAGGTCGAACGGCTGGCCGAGGAGCACCGGCCGAGGATGATCGTGGCCGGGGCCAGCGCCTACCCCCGCACCCTCGACTTCGCCCGCTTCCGGGCGATCGCCGACCGGGTGGGGGCCTACCTGATGGTCGACATGGCCCACATCGCCGGGCTGGTGGCCACCGGACTGCACCCGAGCCCCGTCCCCCACGCCCACGCGGTGACCAGCACCACCCACAAGACCCTGCGGGGGCCGCGGGGCGGGCTGATCGTGGGGAACGACCTCGAGGTCGCCAAGAAGATCGACAAGACGATCTTCCCCGGCATCCAGGGCGGCCCCCTGGAGCACGTGATCGCCGGCAAGGCGGTGGCCTTCTTCGAGGCCCTCTCCCCGGCGTTCGCCGAGTACAGCCGCCGGGTGGTCGCCAACGCCCGGACCCTGGCCGCCGAGCTGGCCGAGCGGGGCTACCGCATCGTCTCGGGAGGGACCGACACCCACCTCTTCCTGGTCGACCTCCGTCCCAAGGGCCTCACGGGCAAGGAGGCCGAGGCCCGGCTCGACGCGGTGGGGATCACCGTCAACAAGAACGCGATCCCCTTCGACCCCGCCCCGCCCCGGGTGACCAGCGGGATCCGGATCGGCACCCCGGCGATCACCACCCGGGGGTTCGGCCCCGAGGAGATGCCCCGGGTGGCGGAGCTCATCGACCGGACCCTCACCGAGGGTCCGTCGGAGGCGCTCCTCGAGGAGGTCCGCGCCCTGGCCCTGGCCCACCCGATGCCCTAGGGCGCCACGTAGAGGGTGGTGACCGCCCGGTCCTCGACCCGCCGCTGGTCGATCTGGAGGCCGGCGGCGGCGTATCCCCCGGAACGGGCTTCAAAGGTGAAGGTCACCGAACCGCGGGTGCTGCCGTAGTAGGCGGTGACGGTGTGGAGCCCGGTGGGGTAGTCGGCGGTGTAGCGGTAGCCGGCCCAGCGGGGGGGCAGCTCGTTCCACCCGGCCGGCAACCAGCGGGCGGTTTCGATCGGGTAGCGGCGGCCGTCGGGGTCGGTGACCACCAGGGTCAGGTAGCCGGGGCGGGCGAGCTCGAGGAAGAACCGCACCGGCTCGCCGACCCGGTAGACCGCCCCCGGCCCCCGGTCGGGCTCAAAGCGGCGGATCACCGCCCCGTAGCGGTAGCCGAAGGAGATTCCCACCGAGGGTTCTCCTTCCACCACCACCCGGCAGCCGGCGACCAGCAGCACAAGGCCCAAGCCCAGGAGGAGCTTTCGCATCCCCTCCAGTCTACCGCACCCCGTCGGGCCCCGGTGAGCGCCGGCTTAACGCAGCTTCACCCGGGCCACCGGGGCGAACCGCCGCCGGTGGAGGGGGGTGGGGCCGAGCCGCGCCAGCGCCGCCAGGTGTTCGGGGGTGCCGTAGCCCTTGTGGCGGGCGAAGCCGTAGCCGGGGTAGCGGGCCTCGAGGCCGACCATCAGCCGGTCCCGGGCGACCTTGGCCAGGATCGAGGCGGCCGCCACGCTGGGGCTTTTCCGGTCGGCCCGCGGAGGGGCGAGGACGGGGACCGTTAGGTCCAGCGCCAGGTAGTCGGTGAGCACCAGGTCGGGCGCCAGCCCCAGCCGCGAAAGCGCCCGCCGGGCGGCCAGGTGGGTGGCGGCCAGCACCCCCAGGCGGTCGATCTCGCGGTTCGAGGCCCAGCCCACCCCGGCCGCCAGGGCCACCCTCCGTACCTCGGCGGCCAGGCGCGCGCGGGCCCGCGGGGTCAGGGTCTTGGAGTCGCGGAAGGGCCAGGCCCCCGGCGGCAGCACCACCGCCCCCACCGCCAGCGGGCCGGCCAGCGCCCCCCGCCCGGCCTCGTCGACCCCGGCGACCCGGAGGCCGGCCCGCCAGTGGGGGAGCTCAAGTCCCCAGGGTCGCGCCATACTCGCGGATGCGGGCGACCACCTCGGCGGGGGTGTCGGCGAGCTCGAAGAGGTCGGGGTCGCCCGGGGCGATCGCCCCTTGCCCGAGGAGCGTGCTTCGCATCCAGTCCTTCAGGCCCCGCCAGTAGGCGCGGTCGAGCCCGATCACCGGGAAACGGTGCACCTTCTCGGTCTGGATCAGGACCAGCACCTCGGTGAGCTCGTCCAGGGTGCCGAAGCCCCCCGGCAGGACCACGAACCCCCGGGCGTAGCGGACGAACATCACCTTGCGGACGAAGAAATACCGGAAGGCCAGGGCGTGGGTCTGGTAGTGGTTGGGGCGTTGCTCGTGGGGCAGCTGGATGTTGAGCCCCACCGAGACCCCGCCGGCTTCGTAGGCCCCCCGATTCACCGCCTCCATGACCCCGGGGCCGCCGCCGGTCACCACCCCGTAGCCGGCCCGGGCCAGCTCCCGCCCCAGCTGGTAGCCGAGCCGGTAGGCGGGGTGGCCCTCGCCGAACCGGGCGGAGCCGAAGACGCTCACCAGCGGCACCCCGATCTGGGAGAGGGTCTCGAAGCCGTCGACGAACTCGGCCAGGATGCGAAAAAGCCGCCAGGCGTCCTCGTGGTGGAGCTGGTCGATGATCCTCTGCTCGCTCATGGCTGGACCCTCCATTCCTTGTAAAGGGCGTCGCCGACGTAGAGGCGGAAGGTGGCCTGGCCCCGCACCGGCACCTCGCCGGAGAGCCGCCAGCCCTTCTGGGTGGGTCCCTGGTAGAGCACGCGGGTGCCGCCGTCGTCGGTGACGGTGAGCTTGACCGGCTTCCCCACCAGTTCCTCGGGCAGGCTCAGGTCGAGGGGGACCGGGGAGCCCTCCGGCTCGGGCTGGGTCTCGGGAGCCGGAAGGGGCTCGGGGCCCTCCGGGGCGGGGGGCTCCGGCGGGGCCGGGGGCAGGAGCACCTCGGGGTGGGCCGCCCGGGCGGTGACCACCGGGGCGCCGGTCTCGATCACCGTCCCCGGACGGGGGCTTTGGGCCAGCAGGGTGCCCTCGGGGAGGGGCGAGGGGAGGGTTTCCTCCTGACCGGCCTGGAGCCCGGCGAGTTCCAGCAGCCGGCGGGCCTCCTCGGGGCTCGTGCCCTTGAGGTCGGGGACCAGGGTGCGCTGGGGGGCCGGCCCTAGCGAGACCAGCAGCCGCACCTCGGCCTCGGCCGGGAGCGGGGTGCCCGCCGGGGGCAGGCTTGAGAGCACGGTGCCGGCGGGGCTTGGGTCGTAGGTCTGGGCGACCGGGCCAACGGTGTAGCCGGCCTGGGCCAGGAGGGCCCGGGCCTGATCCAGGGTCTTGCCGTTCACCGCCGGCACCTGGCGGACCTCGGGGCGGTTGACCACCAGCTCCACCCGGCGCCCGGGTTTGATGCGGCTGCCGGGGGCGGGGGTGACCCGGATCACCACCCCGGCGGGGGCGTCGGGGTGGCTCTCCTCGCTGAAGACCAGGGTGAGCCCCTTGCCGGCCAGCGCCCGTTCGGCCTTGGTGGCCGGCATCCCCACCACGTCGGGGATCGGGTAGCTGGGGGGGTTGAGGTAGCGCTGGGCGCCGACCCCGAGGAGCACCAACCCGAGCGCGGCCAGCAGGGTCCCCGGCAACCAGGCGCGGAGGGACCGGGCCGGGCTCGGCTTCGGCGGCGCCTCGGGCTCGGGGGCGCCGGTGGGGAGGGGATGGAGCGAGCGCACCACCGGCCGCCCTCCCTGCTGGCCCAGGAGGGCGGCCTCGAGGCGGTACCCGAAGGGCCGCAGGGCGGCCTCGATCTCGGCCAGCCGCCGCCGGGCCCGGCGGCCCTTGGGCGGGGTCGAATCCCCGGCCTCGGGCCAGAAGACGAAGTAGCGCCCCGGGCGGGCGCTGATCCTTACCCCCCCGGGCAGCGCCCCCAGCCGCTCCAGCCGCTTCAGGGCGTTGCGGTAGCGGAAGAACGCGGCCCGGGCCTCGGGGTCGTGGACCTCGAACCAGTAGAGCCGGCCCTCGCCCTCCCGGCCCCGGACCCAGTAGCTTTCCAGAAAGCCCTCCCTGGGCTCGCTCCTCAGGATCTCGTATTCGCCGCCCAGCTCGGGCACGCTCCGATTATACGGGTGGTAGGATGAAAACCGTGCGGAGCCGGGTTTTCGACGTGGTGGTGGTGGGGGGCGGGCCGGCCGGCAGCGCGGCGGCGCTGTTTCTGGCCCGGGCCGGGCTCGCCACCCTGCTGGTCGACGCCGGCGGCAGCCCCCTCGCCGGCGTGGCCCGGCTGGCCAACTACCCCGGGCGGCCCGACGCCCCCTCCGGGGCCGCGTTCCTGAAGGCCGTCTGGCAGCAGGCCGAGGCCGCCGGGGCGAGGCGGAGGGCGGGGTACGTCGGCGAGGTCGAGGACCAGGGCGGGGTGTTCGTGCTGGGCCTCGAGGGGGGCGAAGAGGTCTACGGCGAGGCCCTCCTCCTCGCCACCGGCGAGGACCTCCGGTTGGTGGCGATCCTGGGGCTGGCCCGCCGGGGGACCTTCGTCGAGACCGACGAGCGCGGCCGCACCAGCTACCCCCGGGTCTACGCGGCCGGGCGGATCCGAGGCCGGGTGCCGGAGCACGCCGCGGTGAGCGCCGGCGACGGCGCCTGGGTGGCGGTGAACCTGGTCTCCGACCTCCGCGGCGAGCCCTACCGCGACCACCAGGAATAAAAGGGGCGGGCCACGCGGCCCGCCCCAGGGCTTTTGTGCCCTGCTCCGGGTTAGTACGCCACAGCGGCGTTCCAGAATCCCGCTCCGGCGTCTAAGAGGGCCGTAAGAATATTCCAGAAGTTGGTGCTGGGGTCGCTTCCTGCGGCAATCGGTATGGGGCCGAACGACTTGGTCACCCCGTTCATCGTGAGCGTGAGGGTGGCATAGGCGTCGCTGGTGGCGTTCGTGGCGTCCACGCTGATCCGGTAGTACCCCACCGCCGGGGTGGGCAGGTGGGTCGCGTTTAGCGTGTAGCTCTCGCTCGCGGGGGTGCTGCTGCCGTCGGCGTCGCCGCTAAAGGTCCCCCACAGGCCGCCGGTCTTGGCCGTGCTCCACTGGAAACCACTCGCACTTGGGTTGTATTCCCATATGGCCAAATCAAGATCGGTACCGGTGTCCCACTCGAGGGTAACCTTCACGGTGCTGTTCAGGGTGGCGGTCAGCGCGTCGGGGGCGGCGAGGGTGCCGCCTGGGTTCACCGCGAGGGTGCCCAGGGTGACGCCGTTCGAAGGGTCGCCGTCGGCGTCCCAGCTTACCCGTTCAAAGGGCCAGAGGGCCCAGGCGTTGGCGTCGGTGACGTCCTCGCCGGCCACCATCACGTCGTAGGTGCCGGGGGCGATCTGGGTGAAGATCGCCTGGCCGTTGTCGTTGGTCTTGGCCAGGTACTTTACGACCCCGCCCTGCAGGAGCTGCACGTCGCTGTAAGGGACTGGGACACCGTAGTTTTGGGTGGCCACGGTGACCACCGCGGTGCCGCCGGCCTCGGTGCCGGCGGTGCCGGCCAGGACGTCGTGGACCTGGTCCACCAGCTTCTTCAGGTTGATCCGGCCCCAGCCGGTGCCGCGGTCGAAGCCGGCCGGGCCGAGGTCGTCGGCGGTGGCCTCGAGGAGTCGGCGGACCTCGTAGGCGCTGGCGCCGGGGAGGAACTGCTTGACCAGGGCCACCGCCCCGGCCACCTCGGGGGTCGCCATGCTGGTGCCCGAGATGCGGTAGTAGAACTGGCCGGTCCAGGTCGGCCAGGTCGAGAGGATGTCGACGCCAGGGGCGCTCACGCTGATGTGGGCCCCCGAGGTCGAGAAGTCGGCCTTCTCGTCCCGGGCGTTGGTGGCGCCCACCGCGATGATCCCGGGGTAGCCGGCGGGGTACTCCACCTCGTCCTGGTAGGAGTTCCCCATCGCCACGGTGATCGTCACCGTGCGGTCGGGAACGCCGTCCCCGGCGGTGCCGCCGGCGGTGCCGTCGTCGTAGTGGGTGAGGACGTCGCCGGTCACCACGTTGTAGCCGGTGAGGGCAGAGTCGATGGCGTTCTTGAGCACCTGGCCGTAGCCCTTGCCGCCCAGGCTCATGGTGATCACGTCGGGGACGACGCCGTCGCCGTCGGCGTCGGTGATCGCGGCGGTGATCGCGTCGGCGATGGCAAAGTCGGAGGCAAACTGCCCGCAGAAGACCTTGAGGTCCATCAGGGTGGCGTTGTAGGCCACCCCGGCCACGCCCAGGCCGTTGTTCCCCCGGGCGGCGGCGATGCCGGCCACGTGGGTGCCGTGGATGAACTGCCCCTGGCTGGCGTCGTACCCGGGCGGGATCACGTCGTTCGGGAGCCCCAGGCAGCCGGTGGCGTCGTAGCCGTTCACGAAGGCCCCGGTGAGGTCGGGGTGGGTGCCGTCGATGCCGGTGTCCACCACCCCGATCACCACTCCGGTGCCGTCCGGCTGGGTGCCGGCCCCGTCCACGTCGGTGGCCCAGGCGGCGGCCGCCTGCATCACGTCGTGGTCCCACTTCTGGGCCTCCAGGGGGTCGTTCAGGCTCTGCACGGCGGCGGCGCCCTGGGGCTTGGGCAGCGGGTGCTTGAAGTTCGGCTGGGCGTAGCGGAGCCCCGGCACCTTGTTGCCCCGGAGCCGCCCCAGCGCGTGGCTGGCGTCGAGCCCGGCGGGGAGCTCGACCAGGGCGGCCTTCAAGGCGTCGATCCGCTTGAGAACCCGGCCGCCTCCCAGGGCTTTGAGCACCGCGTCGAGGTCGGCCGGATCCCGGTAGCCGACCACGATCTGGTCGGGGGCGTGGTCGGCGGTGATGGCGACCGGCCGGGCCAGGGTCCGATCCGGGCCGGCCTTGGGCCGGGTCGCGCTCGGGGCCGAGCAGGCCGCCAGCAAACCCGCGGCCAGGATGAGCGTCCAGTGGATGCGTTTCATCATCTTCCTCCCCTAGGGCGCGGTGGTGAAGGTGA
>JALSRQ010000058.1 GCA_026984675.1 Thermaceae bacterium | reverse complement strand
CGAACCCCCCCACCAGGAGCGGGGCGGCGATAAGGATGGTTGGTAGCCAGTGGCGCATGCTTGCCTCCAAGGGGGGCGGTGGGGCGGGAGCCCCACCGCCAAAGGGGGGTTACTGGCCGTTCGAGGCGAACTGGGCGTCGGCCGACTGCAGGGTGTAGGTGAGGTCGGCGCGGTTTTCGCCCCAGGTGTCGGAGTTCACCTTGACCGCCACCACGATCAGGGCGTCGAGCCAGCTTTTCTGCTTGCATTCCTTGGGGATGTTGCTCCCGAGGACCTGGTCGCCGGTGGGGCCGAAGTTGAGGGAGCGGGGGATCAGGTGCCGGCTCGACCCGTTGGGCAGGTCGTAGAGCCCGGTGGCCTTGCGGTTGGCGAAGCTGTAGCAGGTGTTCCCCTGGATGTAGAGGTGCTCGATGCTGGGGTATTGGTCGGTGACGTCGTTGCGGTTGGCGGTGAGGTCCCAGTAGCTCCAGTTCGAGAACAGCTGCAGGATGAAGGTCTTGTAGCAGACGAAGTACCCCTTGGAGCCCTTGATCAACTCGCCGTTGCCGTCGAGCTCAATCGGGGGGTAGGAGTCGACGACCCCGCCCCCGTCCACCCGGATGTTGGGCCAGGTGGCGGTCTCGTACTTGGTGCCGCCGGGGAGGACCTCGGTTTGGTTCCAGAAGTTGTCGCCATGCTGGCGGGTCTGGTCCGCCCCCTTGGCGTAGACGCAGGCGATGGTGTCGTTGTCGGCCAGAGGGTCGGTGGGGTGGGGCCAGCCCTTCCCGTCGAGCTTGGTGAGGTCGAAGGTCAGGGTGGTGCTGTCGAGGTGCAAAGCGGTGGCCTTGGGCAGGATGAGCTTGACCGTTTGGTTGACGCTCGCCTTGTCGGGGCCCTTGTCGACCGCGTCCGGCCCCTCGCTGCTGGGACCGATGGTGGGCGACTGCGCCAGGGCGAAGGCGGCGAGCGCCAGGAAGGCCCCCAGAATGCTGAGTTTTTTTCCGTTCATGTTCATGCTTCCTCCAATTCCAGAAAGTCTTTTTGCGCCGGCTCGTTTTGGTTCCTTCCGGTTTTCCCCTCCTTTCGTAGGGCCACTCTAATGGGGGTCACACTTCCCCCCGTTAAGCCCGGGTAGGCTGGAGGGCACGGGGAGGATCGAACCGGCGTTGCGGTTTGGGGTAACGCTTCCCCAGGCCCTAACGTCGGTTTAACGCCCCCCTTAGCGCGGGAAGGGTCAAGGGGATTTTCGGTGGGCGTTCAAAGGGCGATCGCGCGGCTGCCCCTCTACGGGCCGGCCGGGCTCTACGTGGACGGGGGGCGGGTCGCGATGAGGGCCAAGTCGCTCGCCATCCTCTACTACCTGGCCCTCGAGGGCCCCACCCGCCGCGCCACGTTGGCCTCGCTGCTTTGGCCCCATGGCAGCGCCCGCCAAAACCTCCGGGTCGAGCTCCACGAGCTGCGGAGCCGGCTTCGCCGGATCGGGCTGGTGGCCTTCGGGCCTGGCGCCGACCCCCTGGTCCTGCCGGCCGGGGTGGCGCTCGACCCCGCCCCCTCGGGCGGGGGGTTCCTCGAGGGCCTCGAGGCGGTCTCCGAGGGCTTTCGGGGCTGGTTGGAGGCCAAGCGGGCCGGGCGGGACCCGGCCGGGGGCGGCCTCGAGGTCGAGGGCTACGGTCAGGCCTGGGAGCTCGCCCAGGAGGTGGTCCCGCCGTTTTTGCTGATCGTCAAGGGCAGCCCTACCGCCTCCCTGCGGTCGTTCGCCGCCCGGCTGGCCCGGGAGATGGACCTCCCCCTGATCGAGGGCGGCCAGGGCGGCGGCCTGGCGGTGCGCTACCTGCCCTACCCCCAAAGCGACGCGCAGGTGCGGGAGGTCCTGGCGGGGCCCCGCTCGGTCTGGGTGCTGGCCACCGCGCCCTTCGGCGAGGACCACCGCCCGCTGCTGGAGCTGAGGGCCCGCTGGCCGGCGGACCGGGCGCGGTACCTGGTCCTCCGGCCGCTCCCCTGGCCCGAGGCCGCCGCCGGACCCCTGGCCGGCCTCCCCTTCGCCCAGGCGGCGGCGTTCTACCTCTGCTCGGGGGGCGAGGCCACCCACCTGCGCTACCTGCTGGAGGCCGCGCGTGCGGGTTCTCGGGCCCCGTCCCTTCCCCAGCAGGTCCGCGCCGCCTACCAGCGGGAGACCCGCTACCTGAGCCAGCCCGCCCGGCTGGCCCTGGAGCGCCTCTCGGTCCACCCGGGGGAGCTCTCCCAGGGGTTGGTGGGGGCGCTTGGGGCCAGCGAGCACCTCGACGAGCTTGAGCGCCGGGGGTGGCTTCGCTACCACGGCGCCTGGAGCTTCGCCAGCGAGCCCGCCCGCCGGGTGCTGTACCGCTCGTTGCAGCCGGGGCGCCGGGCCCGCTACCACGGGGTCGCCGCCGACCACTTCGCCGGCCGGGCCCCGGTCGCCCACCACTTTCACGCCATGGCGGCGGGCCGGGAGCCCGGGCGGCCGCCGACCCCCGAGGGCCTGCCCGAGTGGGCGCGGCTGGTTTGGCGGCACGAGCGGGGCCTCGAGGCCGGGTTCGTGGAGCCCCGGACCCGGGGCCCCTCGCCCCGGAACGAGGTCTTCTACGGCCCCCCCGAGGTCCGGGGGGCCGGCTGGGGGGTCCAGCAGAACCGGTTTTACTTCGTTCAAAACGGCCCCCCCTTCGAGAAGAGCGAGCTGGTGTTCCCCGCCGCCGAGGAGCCGGTGATGCTCCACCTCGAGGGGCGGGGCTATGAGGAGAACGTGCTCGGGGTGGGGCTCGACGGGGCGCGCCTGCCCCTCGCCCTGGAGGCCGGGGGGAAGACCCTGGCCCGCTTCGCCCCGGTGGCCCGGGAGCTTGCCCGGGAGGACGGGGCGGTGCTGCCGCTTCGGGCCTTCGATCTCTGGGCGTTCGTGCCGCCGGGACGGGGCTTTCGCCTTATCGGGGCGGCCGAACGGGCGGTGATCGAGTTCCGTCTCAAGGTCTTTCGGGGCCGTACCGCCGACCTCCACCGCCCCCGGCTGGTGCGGTTTACCGCCTAGAACCCCTCGTCGATCTCCCGCAGGCGCCGGGCCCAGACCCCCACCCCCCGGTGGTGGTCCCGCACGATCCCGGCGACCCGGGGGTCTTCGATGAGCTCGGCGGCGTACTCGGGGTGGTGCCGCCGGACCTGCCAGGCTCCGCGCCAGCCGGGGTCCAGGGGACGGGCCGGGACCTCGGGGGCCCAGGGCTCGAGGAGGGCGGTGAGGATGCGCTCGACCGCTCGGTAGGGCCGCACCGCCTTGCCGACGTCGTGGAGGAGGGCGGCCCGCACCGCCTCGGGGGGTGCGTCCGGGTAGCGGCGGACGAGCTCCTTGGCGACCAGCACCGCGTGCTCGCGGTCGCGGGGGTCGAGCCGGCGGTAGAGGGCGAACTCGGAAGGGCGGAGCCGGGCCCGGGCCCAGGCGTCGTCGGGGCGGGCGATTCCGAAGATCGCCCGGAATCCGCGGACGAGGCGTTTAAAGCTCGGCAAGCGCCTTGGCCCTTTCCAGCACCCGGTCGAACATCGCCGGGGTGAGCCGACCGGTCTGGGTGTTCTGG
>JALSRQ010000057.1 GCA_026984675.1 Thermaceae bacterium | reverse complement strand
CCCGGGGACAACGTGAACTTTACGGTGGAGCTGATCAAGCCGATTGCGCTTGAGGAGGGTTTGCGCTTCGCGATTCGCGAGGGCGGCCGCACGGTGGGCGCCGGCGTCGTCACCAAGATCCTGGAGTGAGGTGAGCATGCCCAAGATCCGCATCAAGCTCAGGGGCTTCGACCACAAGAGCCTGGACGCCTCGGCCCGGAAGATCGTCGAGACCGCCCGCCGGACCGGGGCCCAGGTCTCGGGTCCGGTGCCCCTGCCCACGCGGGTGCGGCGGTTCACCGTGCTCCGGGGCCCGTTTAAGCACAAGGACTCCCGCGAGCACTTCGAGGTGCGCACCCACAACCGCCTGGTGGACATCAAGAACCCCAACAAGAAGACGATCGAGAGCCTGATGACCCTCGATCTGCCCACCGGCGTGGAGATCGAGATCAAGACCCTGGGAGGTGGCAAGTGAAGGGGATTCTCGGCACCAAGGTCGGGATGACCCAGATCTGGCGGGAGGACCGGGCGATCCCGGTCACCGTCATCCACGCCGGCCCCTGCCCGGTGGTCCAGCGCCGCACCCCCGAGAAGGACGGCTACCGGGCGGTGCAGCTGGGGTACTTCCCGGTCCCCGAGAAGAAGGCCAACCGCCCGATGCGGGGCCACTTCAAGCGGGCGGGGGTGGAGCCGGTCCGGTTCCTCCGGGAGATCCGCGACTTCGAGCCCGAGGGCGACGTGGTCACCGTCGAGATCTTCCAGCCCGGCGAGCGGGTCGACGTCACCGGCACCTCCAAGGGCCGGGGGTTCGCCGGGGTGATGAAGCGCTGGAACTTCGCCGGCGGCCCCGACTCCCACGGCGCCCACCGGATCCACCGCCACCCCGGCTCGATCGGCAACCGCAAGACCCCCGGCCGGGTCTACAAGGGCAAGAAGATGGCCGGGCACTACGGGGCCGAGCGGGTGACGGTGCAGAACCTCGAGGTCGTCGACGTGATCCCCGAGGAGAACCTGCTGCTGGTGAAGGGCGCGATCCCCGGCCCCAACGGCGGGCTGGTGATCGTCCGCGAGACCACCAAGAGGGAGGTGCGGTGATGCCGGCGGTCGAGGTGCTCACCAAGGAGGGCCGCACCACCCGGGAGGTGCCCCTCCCCGAGGAGGTCAACGTCCACCTGCTCTGGGAGGTGGTCAAGTGGCAGCTGGCCAAGCGCCGGGCCGGCACCGCCAGCACCAAAACCCGCGGCGAGGTCGGCTTCTCGGGCAAGAAGCTCTGGCCCCAGAAGGGGCTGGGGCGGGCCCGCCACGGCGACCGGGGGGCTCCGATCTTCGTCCGGGGCGGGGTGGCCTTCGGCCCCAAGCCCCGCGACTACGGCTACGCCCTGCCCAAGAAGGTCCGCAAGAAGGGCCTGGCGATGGCGCTCGCCGACCGGGCCCGGGAGGGCAAGCTCCTGGTGGTCGAGACCTTCGACGGGGTCGAGGGCAAAACCAAGCAGTTCCTGGCCTGGGCCCAGGCCCAGGGGCTCGCCGGCGACGAGCGGGTCCTCCTGGTCACCGGCGACGAGCGGGTCGCCCGCGCCGCCCGCAACCTGCCCTGGGTGAGCGTGCTCGCCCCCGAGGGGATCAACGTCTACGACATCCTCCGCCATCCGCGCCTGGTGATGGACGAGGCGGCCTTTGGCCTGGCGCTTGAGCGCGCCGGGGTGGGAGGTGCCGCGTGAAGACCCCCTACGACGTGATCCTGGCCCCGGTCCTTTCGGAGAAGGCCTACCAGGGCTACCAGAGCGGGAAGTACACCTTCTGGGTCCACCCCGACGCCACCAAGACCGAGATCAAGAACGCGGTCGAGGCCGCCTTCAAGGTCAGCGTGGTCAAGGTCAACGTGATGAACGTCCGGGGCAAGAAGAAGCGGCTGGGCCGTTACGAGGGCAAGCGGCCCGACCGCAAGAAGGCGGTGGTCACGGTGGCCGCGGGGCAGAAGATCGAGGCCCTCGAGGGCCTGATTTAGGAGACCGGAGATGGCGGTAAAGAAGTTCAAACCCTACACCCCCGCCCGGCGCTTCATGACCGTGGCCGACTTCTCGGAGATCACCAAGACCGAGCCCGAGAAGTCGCTCACCGAGCCCCTTAGGAAGACCGGGGGCCGGAACAACCAGGGGCGGGTCACGGTCCGCTTCCGCGGGGGCGGCCACAAGCGGCTCTACCGCGTTATCGACTTCCGCCGGCGGGACAAGGAGGGGATCCCGGCCAAGGTGGCGGCGATCGAGTACGACCCCAACCGCTCGGCCCGGATCGCCCTCCTCCACTACGCCGACGGCGAGAAGCGCTACATCCTGGCCCCCGAGGGGCTGGCCCCCGGCCGGCAGGTGGTGAGCGGCCCCGAGGCCCCCATCGAGGTGGGCAACGCCCTGCCGCTCCGCTTCATCCCGGTGGGCACCACCGTCCACGCGGTCGAACTGGTCCCCGGCAAGGGGGCGCAGCTCGCCCGCTCGGCCGGCACCGCCGCCCAGATCCAGGGCCGCGAGGGCGACTACGTGGTGCTGCGGCTCCCCTCCGGCGAGCTCCGCAAGATCCACGCCGAGTGCTACGCCACCGTGGGCGTGGTGGGGAACGCCGACCACAAGAACATCGTCATCGGCAAGGCGGGCCGGACCCGCTGGCTGGGCCGGAAGCCCCACGTGCGGGGCTCGGCGATGAACCCGGTCGACCACCCCCACGGCGGCGGCGAGGGCCGGGCCCCCCGGGGGCGTCCGCCGGCCTCGCCCTGGGGCTGGCAGACCAAGGGCAAGAAGACCCGGAAGAAGCGGAAGCCCTCGGACCGCTTCATCATCGCCCGGAGAAAGAAGTAGAGGTGAAGCATGCCGCGTAGCTTGAAGAAGGGCGTCTTCGTCGACGAGCACCTGCTCGAGAAGGTCGAGGCGCTGAACGCCAAGGGCGAGCGCCGGGTGATCAAGACCTGGAGCCGGCGCTCGACCATCGTCCCCGAGATGGTGGGGCACACCATCGCCGTCTACAACGGCCGCCAGCACGTCCCGGTCTACATCACCGAGAACATGGTCGGCCACAAGCTCGGCGAGTTCGCCCCCACCCGCACCTACCGGGGCCACGGCAAGGACGCCAAGACCGCCAAGAAGTGAGGAGGGGATGATGGAGGCCAAAGCAACCGCCCGCTACATCCGGATGTCCCCTCGCAAGGTGCGCCTGGTGGTGGATCTGATCCGGGGCCGGCGGGCCCAGGAGGCGGACCAGATCCTCAGGTACTTGAACAAGCGGGCCGCCCGGCCGGTGCGGAAGGTTCTAAAGAGCGCCATGGCCAACGCGGTCAACAACCACGACATGCTGGAGGAGGCGCTCTACGTCAAGGCCGCCTGGGTGGACGAGGGGCCCGCCTTCAAGCGCCTTTTGCCCCGGGCCCGGGGCCGGGCCGACATCATTAAAAAGCGCACCAGCCACATCACCGTGGTTTTGGAGGAGCGGCATGGGGAATAAGATCCATCCCGTCGGCTTCCGGCTGGGGATCACCCGGGACTGGGAGTCGCGCTGGTACGCCGGAAAGAAGGACTACAAGGAGCTCCTCGAGGAGGACCGCAAGATCCGCGAGTACCTCGAGGGCGAGGTCTACCACGCCGGGATCGCCCGCATCGACATCGAGCGGGCGGCCGACAACGTCAGCATCACCATGCACGTGGCCAAGCCCGGGGTGGTGATCGGCCGCGGCGGCGAGACGATCAAGCGGATGCGGGCCGACCTGGAGCGGATGTTCCCCGGCCGCACCCTGGCCCTGAACGTCCAGGAGGTCCCCAACCCCAACCTCTCGGCCCCGCTGGTGGCCCAGCGGGTGGCCGAGCAGATCGAGCGCCGGTTCGCGGTGCGCCGGGCGATCAAGCAGGCGGTCCAGCGGGTCCGCGAGGCCGGCGCCCAGGGGGCCAAGGTGGTGGTCTCCGGCCGCATCGGCGGGGCCGAGCAGGCCCGCACCGAGTGGGCCGCCGACGGCCGGGTGCCGCTCCACACCCTGAGGGCCAACATCGACTACGGCTTCGCCCTGGCCCAGACCACCTACGGGGTGCTGGGGGTCAAGGCCTACGTCTTCCTCGGCGAGAAGATCGGCGAGCGGCCGGCGGCCAAGGCCCGCGCCCGCGAGGAGAGGCCGCGCCGCCGCCGTCCCACCGTGCGCCGGCGGGTGAAGAAGGAGGGCCCGAGCGATGCTCATGCCTAAGCGGGTGAAGTTTCGCAAGCAGCAACGCGGCCGGATGAAGGGGGCGACCAAGGGCGGCCACTACGTGGCCTTCGGCGACTTCGGCCTGATGGCCCTGGAACCCGCCTGGATCACCGCCCAGCAGATCGAGGCCGCCCGGGTGGCGATGGTGCGTCACTTCCGCCGCGGCGGCAAGATCTTCATCCGGATCTTCCCCGACAAGCCCTACACCAAAAAGCCCCTCGAGGTCCGCATGGGGAAGGGGAAGGGCAACGTCGAGGGCTGGGTGGCGGTGGTCAAGCCCGGCCGCGTCATGTTCGAGGTCGCCGGGGTCAGCGAGGAGGCCGCCCGCGAGGCGTTCCGGCTGGCCTCGCACAAGCTCCCGATCAAGACCAAGGTGGTGAAGCGCGATGCCTACGATGAAGCCCAATGAGATCCGCCACCTCTCGCCGGAAGAGATCCGGAAGAAGGTGGAGGAGAAAAAGCGCGAGCTGATGGACCTCCGCTTCCAGGCCTCGATCGGGAAGCTCTCGCAGAACCACCGCATCAAGGCGACCAAGCGGGAGATCGCGCGGCTGCTCACCGTGCTGCGCGAGAAGGAACTGGGAATCGGAGGGTAGTCGATGCCGAAGAAAGTGCTATCCGGGGTGGTGGTGAGCGACCGCATGGACAAGACCGTCTCGGTCCTGGTCGAACGCCAGTTCCCCCACCCCCTCTACGGCAAGGTGGTCCGGCGTTCCAAGAAGTACCTCGCTCACGACGAGGAGAACGCCTACAAGGTCGGCGACGTGGTGGAGATCGTCGAGGCCCGCCCGATCTCGCGGAGGAAGCGCTGGCGGGTGGTGCGCCGGCTGGAGGAGGGCCGCCTCGACCTGGTCGAGCGCTACTTCCTTCGTAAGAAGCGGGGTGCGTGATGGTTCAGCAGGAGTCGATGCTCCAGGTCGCCGACAACACCGGCGCCCGCAAGATCCTGGTGATCCGGGTGCTCGGCGGCTCGGGGCGCAAGTACGCCAGCGTCGGCGACGTGGTGGTGGCCACCGTCAAGGAGGCGATCCCCCGTGGCCAGGTCAAGGAGGGCGACGTGGTCCGGGCGGTGGTGGTGCGGACCAAGAAGGAGGTCAAGCGCCCCGACGGCTCGGCGATCCGCTTCGACGAGAACGCCGCGGTGATCATCAACAACCAGGGCGAGCCCCGGGGGACCCGCGTCTTCGGCCCGGTGGCCCGTGAGCTCCGCGAGCGGAAGTTCATGAAGATCGTCTCGCTGGCGCCGGAGGTGCTCTGATGCAGGCTCGGGTGCGTCACGTGAAGAAGGGCGACACCGTGGTGGTGGTCTCGGGCAAGTACAAGGGCAAGACCGGCCGGGTGATCGCGGTCTACCCCAAGCGGTTCCGGGTCCTGGTCGAGGGTGTGAACGTGGTGAAGAAGGCGGTGCGGGCCACCCCGGAAAACCCCCAGGGGGGCTTTCGCGAGCAGGAGGCGCCGATCCACGCCGCCAAGGTTCGGGTCGTCTGCCCCCAGTGCGGCCGCCCGGTCCGGGTCCGGCGGAAGGTCCTCGAGGACGGCACCAAGGTCCGCATCTGCAACCACTGCGGCGCGGCGCTGGATTCGTGAGGTGAAGGATGCCACTGGAGATCGGGCTTAAGAAGAAGTACGAGGAGGAGGTCCGCCCCGAGCTCACCAAGCGCTTCGGGTACGCCAACGTCTGGCAGGTGCCGCGGCTGGAGAAGGTGGTGGTCAACCAGGGGCTCGGCGAGGCCAGGGAGGACGTGCGGATCCTGGAGAAGGCGGCCAAGGAGATCGCCCTGATCACCGGCCAGAAGCCGGTGATCACCCGGGCCAAGAAGTCGATCTCGAACTTCCGGCTCCGGAAGGGGATGCCGATCGGCCTCAAGGTGACCCTCCGGCGCGACCGGATGTGGATCTTCCTGGAGAAGCTCCTGAACGTCGCGCTTCCGCGGCGCCGCGACTTCCGGGGGATCGACCCCAACGCCTTCGACGGCCGGGGCAACTACAACCTGGGGATCCGGGAGCAGCTGATCTTCCCCGAGATCACCTACGACATGGTCGACCAGACCCGGGGCATGGACATCGCGATCGTCACCACCGCCGGGACCGACGAGGAGGCCCGGGCGCTTTTGGAGCTGCTCGGCTTCCCCTTCAGGAAACAGTAGGAGCGAAGATGGCGAGGAAAGCGCTGATCGAGAAGGCCAAGAGGAAGCCCAAGTTCAAGGTGCGGGCCTACACCCGCTGCCGCCGTTGCGGGCGCTCGCGGGCGGTCTACCGCTACTTCGGGCTCTGCCGCATCTGCCTCCGCGAGCTCGCCCACAAGGGACAGCTTCCGGGAGTGAAGAAGGCCAGCTGGTAGCGGGAGCGGTCGGGGGGATTCCCTCGAGACCGCCCGCGCGCATCCGGCGATAAAGGAGAAGGAACAATGCTGACCGACCCGATCGCGGACATGCTCACGAGGATCCGGAACGCCACCATGGTCTTTAAGGACCAGGTGGACGTGCCGGCCTCCAAGTTCAAGGAAGAGATCCTCAAGATCCTCGCCCGCGAGGGCTTCATCCAGGGCTACGAGCGGGTGGAGGTGGAGGGCAAGCCGGTCCTCCGGATCTTCCTCAAGTACGGCCCGGTGAGGAAGACGGTGCGGGGCCGCCGGCCCGAACAGGTGATCAAGTCGATCCGGCGGGTCTCCAAGCCCGGCCGCCGGGTCTACGTCTCGGCCCGGGAGGTCCCGGTGGTGAGGAAGGGGCTGGGGATCGCGATCCTCTCCACCTCCAAGGGGGTCATGACCGACCGGGAGGCCCGCCGCCAGAACGTCGGCGGCGAGGTCGTTTGCGAGGTGTGGTAGCGATGAGCCGTATCGGACGCACGCCGATTCCGATTCCCCAGGGGGTGAGCCTCGAGGTCGCCCCCGGCGAGGTGCGGGTCAAGGGGCCCAAGGGCGAGCTCCGGGTTCCGGTGGACCCCGACCTCAGGGTCGTGGTCGAGGAGGGGGTGGCCCGGGTCGAGCGGCCCAGCGACGCCCGCCGCCACCGCGCCCTCCACGGCCTCACCCGCACCCTGATCGCCAACGCGGTGGTGGGGGTGACCCAGGGCTACAGCAAGGAGCTGGAGATCAAGGGGATCGGCTACCGGGCCAAGATGAGCGGCCGCACCCTGGAGCTCAGCGTGGGCTTTTCCCACCCGGTCCACTTCGAGCCCCCCGAGGGGATCACCCTCGAGGTCCCCGAGCCCACCAAGATCCGGGTCTCGGGGATCGACAAACAGAAGGTCGGGCAGGTGGCCGCCAACATCCGGGCCATCCGGCCGCCGGACGCCTACAAGGGCAAGGGGATCCGCTACGCCGGCGAGGTGGTGCGCCTGAAGCCGGGTAAGGCCGGGACCACCAAGTAGGAGGAGCGATGCCGAAGCTTTCCGCGTACGATCGCCGCAAGTTCCGCACCCGCAACCGGGTCCGGAAGGCCGCCAAGGGCAAGCCCCGGCTCTCGGTCTTCCGCAGCCTCAAGCACATCTACGCCCAGATCATCGACGACGAGAAGGGCGTCACCCTGGCCGCGAGCTCGACCCTGGTGGTGAAGGCGAGCGGCCGCAAGACCGACCAGGCCCGCGAGGTCGGCCGGGACCTCGCCCGCCGGGCGCTGGAGAAGGGCGTCACCGAGGTGGTCTTCGACCGCGGTCCCTACAAGTACCACGGCCGGGTCAAGGCCCTGGCCGAGGGGGCCCGCGAGGGGGGCCTGAAGTTCTAGGGAGGAAGCATGCCGGAAACCGACTTTGAAGAGAAGATGATCATGATCCGCCGCACCGCCAAGACCTACCAGGGCGGCCGCCGGTTCCGCTTCGGGGCGCTGGCGGTGGTCGGCGATCGCCAGGGTCGGGTGGGGGTCGGCCTGGGCAAGGCCAAGGAGGTCCCCCTGGCGGTGCAGAAGGCCCAGGCGGTGGCCCGGAAGAACCTGATCGAGGTGCCGATCGAGAACGGCACCATCCCCCACGAGATCGAGGTCGAGTACGGCGCCACCAAGGTGATCCTGCGGCCGGCGGCCCCGGGCACCGGGGTGATCGCCGGGGCGGTGACCCGGGCGGTCCTCGAGCTGGCGGGGTACACCAACATCCTCACCAAGGAACTCGGCAGCCGCAACCCCATCAACGTCGCCTACGCCACCCTCGAGGCCCTCCGGCAGCTGCGCACCTGGGACGAGGTCCGGCGCCTCAGGAAGGAGGCGAGCTAATGGCCAAGCTCCGGGTCCGACTGGTCAAGAGCCCGATCGGTTACGCGCGCGACCAGAAGGCCACCCTCCGGTCGCTCAAGCTCACCCGGATGGGGCGGGTCCGCGAGCTCCCCGACAACCCCGCGATCCGGGGGATGCTCGCCAAGGTGCGGCACCTGGTCAAGGTGGAGGAGGTCGAGGCATGAAGCTTTCCGATCTGCGCCCGAACCCGGGGGCGACCAAGCGGAAAAAGAGGGTGGGCCGGGGGCCCTCCTCGGGCCACGGCAAGACCGCGACCCGCGGCCACAAGGGCCAGAAGTCCCGCTCGGGCGGGCTCAAGAACCCGGCCAAGCACGAGGGCGGGCGCTCCACCCTGTTGATGCGGCTGCCCAAGCGGGGGATGCGGGGGCAGGTGCCGGGGGCGATCCCCCGGGTCGTCTACGAGGCGGTCAACCTCAAAGACCTGGCCCGGAAGTTCCCCGAGGGGGGCGAGGTCACCCCCGAGGCGCTCCGGGAAGCTCGGCTGGTGCGGAAGGACCGCCCGGTCAAGCTGCTCGCCACCGGCGAGGTGGGCGCCGCCTACACCGTGCGGGTCCACGCGGCCAGCAAGGCCGCCATCGCCAAGATCGAGTCCGCCGGCGGTAAGGTCCTGCTCCTGGGTGAGGAGGCCTAGGATGCTCCGGGCCTTCCGCGACGCCTTCGTCATCCCCGAGCTCCGCCAGCGCCTCTTCTTTACCCTGGTGATGCTGGCGTTCTTCCGGCTCGGCACCTTCATCCCCCAACCGGGCGTCGACATCGAGAAGATCCGGGGCTTTCTGGGCACCCAGGCCGGGGGCATCTTCGGGATCATCAACCTCTTCTCCGGCGGCAACTTCCGCAACTTCTCGATCTTCGCCCTGGGGATCATGCCCTACATCACCGCGGCGATCATCATGCAGCTCCTGGTCACGGTGATCCCCAGCCTGGAGAAGCTCCAGCGCGAGGGCGAGGAGGGGCGCCGGATCATCCAGCAGTACACCCGGGTCGGCGGCCTGGCCCTGGCCGCCTTCCAGGCCCTCTTTCTCTCGGTCGCCTTCCTGGAGTCCGGCAACGGCCAGTTCCTGCTCCCCGGTTGGGAGCCGGGTTGGGGCTTCCGGTTCCTGGTGGTGGTCACCCAGGTGGCCGGCACCGCCCTGCTCCTTTGGATGGGCGAGCGGATCACCGAGTACGGTATCGGCAACGGGGTCTCCCTGATCATCTACGCCGGCATCGTGGCCAACTGGATGCCCCAGATCCTGCGCATGCTGGGGCTGGTGCAGGCCGGTGAGATCGGCGTTTTGCAGCTCCTGTTCTTCTTCCTCTTCATCGTCCTGGCCTTCGCCGGGATGGTGGCGGTCACCGTCGCCGAGCGCCGGATCCCGGTGCAGTACGCCCGCAAGGTGGTGGGGCGCAAGGTCTACGGCGGCCAGTCCACCTACCTGCCGATCAAGCTCAACGCCGCCAACGTGATCCCCATCATCTTCGCCGCCGCCATCATCCAGATCCCGATCTTCCTGGCCGCCCCCTTCCGGGACAACGCCACCGCCCAGGCGATCGCCAACTTCTTCAACCCCAGGAACCTAAGCGGGCTGACCATCGAGGTGATCCTGGTGATCGCCTTCACCTACATCTACACCGCGGTCCAGTTCGACCCCAAACGGATCGCCGACAACCTCCGGGAGTACGGCGGCTTCATCCCCGGGGTGCGGCCGGGCCAGCCCACGGTCAAGTTCCTGGAGCACATCATCACCCGGATCACCCTCTGGGGGGCGCTGTTTCTGGGCCTGGTCACCGCCCTTCCCCAGATCATCATGAACCTCACCGGGGTGCAGGCCTTTAGCTTCTCCGGGATCGGCCTCTTGATCGTGGTGGGGGTGGCCCTCGACACCCTGCGGCAGATCGAGAGCCAGCTGATGCTCCGGAACTACGAGGGCTTCCTCTCCAAGGGGCGGCTGCGGGGAAGGAGCGGGTTTTAGATGGGTGAGCGGCCCTTCGTGATGATCTTTTTGGGCCCCCCGGGGGCGGGCAAGGGCACCCAGGCGGCCCGGGTCGCCGAGCGGCTGGGCCTCACCAAGATCTCCACCGGCGACATCCTCCGGGCCCACGTGCGCGAGGGGACCGAGCTGGGGAAGAAGGTAGCCCCGATCATGGAGCGGGGCGAGCTGGTCCCCGACGAGCTGATCCTGGCGATCATCAAGGAGGAGCTCAAGAAGCTCCCCACCCCCCGGGTGATCTTCGACGGCTTCCCCCGCACCCTGGCCCAGGCCGAGGCCCTCGACCGCCTGCTCGCCGAGCTCGGGCTCAGGCTCGACGCGGTGGTGCTGCTGGAGGTCCCCACCGAGGAGCTGGTGGCGCGCCTCCTTAAGCGGGCCCAGGAGGAGGGCCGGGCCGACGACAACGAGGCCACCATCCGCCGGAGGCTGGCGGTCTACCGCCAGGAGACCGAGCCTCTGATCGACTACTACGCGAAAAAGGGCGTCCTCTTCACGGTGCAGGGGGTGGGCCCGGTGGACCAGATCACCGAGTGCATCCTCAAGGTGATCGGAGCGGCGTAGGTGGCGATCTACCTGAAGCGACCCGAGGAGATCGAGCGGATGGCCGAGGCCGGTCGGCTCCTGGCCGAGGTCATGGCGGAGGTGGCGGCGGCGGTGGCCCCCGGGGTCACCACCGCCGCCCTCGACCGCCTCGCCCGCGAGGCGATCCTCGCCCGCGGCGCCAAGCCCGCCTTCCTCGGCTACCAAGGCTACCCCGCCACGATCTGCGCCAGCGTCAACGAGGTGGTGGTCCACGGGATCCCCTCGGACCGCCCCCTCCGCCCCGGCGACCTGCTCTCGGTCGATCTTGGACTCTTCTACCGGGGCTACGCCGCCGACATGGCCCGCACCTTCCCGGTCGGCGAGGTGTCCGAGGAGGCCCGGCGGCTCCTTAAGGTCACCGAGGAGGCCTTCTGGGAGGGCCTGAAGGAGGCCCGCCCGGGCCGGCGGGTCGGCGACGTCGCGGCGGCGATCCAGCGCCGCGTCGAGGACGCCGGCTTCTGGGTGGTGCGGGAGTTCGTGGGGCACGGCATCGGCCGCGAGTTTCACGAGGAGCCCCAGGTTCCCAACTTCGGCCGGCCCGGCACCGGCCCCAAGCTCCGCCCCGGCATGGTGCTGGCGATCGAGCCGATGGTTACCCTTTTCCCGGCCAATGTTGTAGTATTACAAGATGGTTGGACGGCGAGCGCCGGGAAGGGGAACCTCGCCGCCCATTACGAGCACACCGTGGCCATCACCGAGGAGGGCCCCCGGGTACTCACCCGGTCAGGGGAGGAAGGCTAGTGGCGAAGCAAAAGGACACCATCCGCACCGAGGGCGTGGTGCTCGAGGCCCTGCCCAGCACCCGCTTTAAGGTCAAGCTCGACTCGGGGCCGGAGATCCTCGCCTACGTCTCGGGGAAGATGCGCCGGCACTGGATCCGCATCCTCCCCGGCGACCGGGTGGTGGTGGAGATCTCCCCCTACGACCCCACCCAGGGGCGGATCGTGTACCGGAAGTGAGGAAGAGGCATGAAGGTACGGGCGTCGGTCAAGAAGATCTGCGACAAGTGCAAGGTGGTCCGCCGGCACGGGCGGGTCTACGTGATCTGCGAGAACCCCAAGCACAAGCAGCGTCAGGGGTGAGGTGAATGGCGAGAATCGCAGGCGTCGAGATTCCCAGGAACAAACCGGTGGGGGTGGCGCTCACCTACATCTACGGGGTGGGCAAGGCCCGCGCCAAGGAGGCGGTGGAGGCCGTCGGTCTCGACTGGCACACCCGGGTCAAGGACCTCACCGACCAGGAGGTGGTCAAGCTCCGCGAGTACGTGGAGAACGCCTGGAAGCTTGAGGGCGAGCTCCGGGCCGAGGTCCAGGCGAACATCAAGCGGTTGATGGACATCGGCTGCTACCGCGGTCTGCGCCACCGCCGGGGGCTGCCGGTGCGGGGGCAGCGCACCCGCACCAACGCCCGCACCCGCAAGGGCCCGCGCCGCACCGTGGCCGGCAAGAAAAAGGCCCCGAGGAAGTAGCTTTCGGCCAGCCGATACTCCGGGGAGGAGAGTATGGCCAAGAAAAAGGGAAAGACCACCAGAAAGAAAATCAAGCGCCAGGTGGCGCACGGCAAGGCCTACATCCACGCCACCTACAACAACACCATCGTCACCATCACCGACCCCGACGGCAACCCGCTGACCTGGTCGTCGGGCGGGGTGATCGGCTACAAGGGGAGCCGCAAGGGCACCCCCTACGCCGCCCAGCTGGCCGCCGTGGACGCGGCCAAGAAGGCCCAGGCCTACGGCATGAACTCGGTGGACGTGATCGTCCGGGGGACCGGCGCCGGCCGCGAGCAGGCGATCCGGGCGCTGCAGGCCTCCGGGCTCCAGGTCCGCTCGATCGTCGACGACACGCCGGTGCCCCACAACGGCTGCCGGCCCAAGAAGAAAAAGCGGGGGTAAGCGAAGATGGGCAAGTACCGTGGACCGGTCTGCCGGCTGTGCCGGCGTGAAGGCATCAAACTCTACCTCAAGGGCGAGCGCTGCTACGGGCCCAAGTGCGCCCTGGAGCGCCGCCCCTACCCGCCCGGCCAGCACGGCCAGAAGCGGGCCCGCCGCCCCAGCGACTACGCCGTGCGGCTAAGAGAGAAGCAGCGGCTCCGCCGCATCTACGGCCTCAACGAGAAGCAGTTTAGGAACCTCTTCGAGGAGGCCGCCAAGCGGAAGGGGGTCACCGGTACGGTCTTCCTCCACCTCCTGGAGTCGCGGCTGGACAACGTCGTCTACCGGCTGGGGATCGCCGCCAGCCGCCGCCAGGCCCGCCAGCTGGTGCGCCACGGCCACATCACCGTCAACCAGCGGCGGGTGGACATCCCCAGCTACCGGGTCCGGCCCGGCGACGTGGTGGCGGTGCACGAGAACTCCAAGAACCTGGGCGTGGTCCAGGCCAACGTCGAGCTGGCCAAGGGCCGCAAGGGGGTGCCCTGGCTGGAGTTCGACGCCGACAAGCTTGCCGGCAAGTTCCTTCGCTACCCCGACCGCGAGGACCTGGCCCTGCCGGTCAACGAACAGCTGGTGATTGAGTTCTACTCGAGGTGAGCATGGAAGTTTTGGAGATCGGTCGCATCCGCGCCCCCAAGTTCGAGGCCAAGGTCAAGGGGAACTACGGCGAGTTCGTCCTCGAACCCCTGGAGCGCGGCTTTGGCGTCACCCTGGGCAACCCGCTCCGGCGGGTCCTGCTCTCCTCGATCCCGGGCACCGCGGTGACCAGCGTCTACATCGAGGACGCCCTCCACGAGTTCCAGACCCTGCCCGGGGTCCGCGAGGACGTGGTCCAGATCGTCCTCAACCTTAAGGAGCTGGTGGTTAAGTTCCTCGACCCCGACGTGGAGACGGTGACCCTTCGGCTGCGGGCCGAGGGGCCCGGCGAGGTGCGGGCCCGGGACCTCGAGGTCCCCTCCGACGCCGAGATCGTCAACCCCGACCACTACATCGCCACCCTCGAGAAGGGGGCCCGGCTGGTGATGGAGGTGCGGGTCGACCGTGGGGTCGGCTACGTTCCCGCCGAGCAGCACAACATCAAGGACCGGATCAACTCGATTCCGGTCGACGCCCTCTTCTCGCCGGTGCGCCGGGTCGCCTACCATGTCGAGGACACCCGCCTCGGCCGCCGCACCGACCTCGACAAGCTGACCCTCCGGATCTGGACCGACGGCTCGATCGCCCCCCAGGCCGCCCTGGCCGAGGCGGTGAAGATCCTGAAGGCCCACTTCGACTTCTTCGCCCCCCTGGCCGAGGTCGCCCCCGAGCCCGGGGCCGAGGGCGGGGCCGCGCCCGTCGGGGAGGAACCGATGGCCCTCGACGAGCTGGAGCTCTCGACCCGGGTGCTCCACAACCTCAAGGAGGAGGGGATCCACACCGTCGACGACCTGCTCGCGCTCTCCCTGCGGGATCTCAAGAAGATCCCCGGGATCGGCGAGCGGAGCGTGGAGGAGATCCTCGAGGCCCTGGCCGAGCGGGGGCTTGCCCTAAAGGAGTGAGAGCATGCGACACAGGAAGGCCGGACGCAAACTCGGACGCCACTCCAGCCACCGCCTGGCGCTGCTTCGGAACCAGGCGCAGGAGCTCCTTCGCCACGGCCGCATCACCACCACCGTTCCCAAGGCCAAGGAGCTCAGGCGGTTCGTCGAGCCCCTGATCACCGTGGCCAAGCGGGGGGACCTGGCCGCCCGCCGCCGGGTGCTCCGGGACATCCACGACAAGGCGGTGGTCCGGAAGCTCTTCGACGAGATCGCCCCCCTCATGGCCGAGCGGCCGGGGGGCTACACCCGGGTCCTCAAGCTGGCCGAGCGCCGCAAAGGGGACGGAAGCCCCCTGGCCCTGATCGAGCTGGTGGGGATGGGGCGGCCCGAGCCCGAGGCCGAGGAAAAGGCCTGAGGCGGGAGGGCCGGCGGGCGGGGGCCCCGGGCCCCCGCCCGCCCCCTTTTCAGTCGAGGTCGAGCTCCTCGCCGGTCTCGCCCGGCTCCGGTTCCACCGCGGGGTAGACGCGGCGGCCGCCGGCCTCCCGCTCCAGGGTCTCCCGGAAGTCCCGCAGGTCGAGGAAGCGGTCGGTCGCCGAGCGGAGGTCGAGGTCCACGCTCTCCTCCAGCCCCAGGAGCCAGACCTCCTTGCCCATGCCCCGCACCGCCTCCACCGGGGCCGCCAGCCCGGCCTGCCCGGCGGCCAGCACCGCCACCTCCCAGCGGGGGGCGGTGAGCAGGAGGTCGGTGGCGATCACCGCGTCGAAGCGGGGCTCGGCGTGGACCTCCCGCCAGCGGACGGTGTAGCCCATGAAGACCAGCGCGTTCAAGAACTTTCGCTGCCGCTCGTCGGTAATGTCGGTGACCGGGGCGTAGTAGAAGGCGTTGTAGAGGGCGTGCCCCTCGCGGAAATGCTCCAGCGTCTTGCGGTGGTCGACGTTCCAGCCCATGCGCCGCGAGGCGGCGTACACGTAGGAGCCGTCAATAAAGATGGCCAAGCGTTCCATCCGTTCTAGCTTACACGAAGCACGACCTTACCGAAAACCTTTCTCAACTCCAGCAGGCGGTGGGCCCGGGCCGCCTCGCGAAGCGGCAGCACCTCGCCGACGATGGGCCGGAGCCGCCCCTCGGCGAAGAACCGGGCGAGGGTGAACAGCCGCGATTTCGAGGCCATCGTCGAGCCGTAGATGGTGAGCTGCCGGTAGAAGACGTGGCCCAGGGGGGTGGTCGCCTGGTAGCCGCTGGTCGCCCCCACCAGGGCGATCCGCCCGCCGTTGCGGGTGGCCTTGATCACCCCCTCCCAGTAGTCCTTGCCGGTGGAGTCGGCGACCGCGTCGACCCCCACCCCGCCGGTGAGCCGGCGCACCGCCTTGTGCCAGCCCTCCTGGCGGTAGTTCACCCCCTCGTCGGCCCCCAGTTCCCGGGCCAGGGCGAGCTTCTCGTCGCTGCCGGCGGCGGCGATCACCCGGGCGCCGTGGAGTTTGGCGATCTGGAGGGCGGCGACCCCGACCCCGCTGCCGGCGGCCATCACCAGCACGGTCTCGCCGGGCCGGACCCCCAGCTTGTCGACCACCATCTGCCAGGCGGTGAGGAAGGTCAGGGGGAAGCTGGCCGCCTCCTCGAAGCTCAACGAGGCGGGCTTTTCCACCAGGTTGGCCCGGGGCACCGTCACGTACTCGGCGTAGGTGCCGTTGGTGTGCTCCCCCAGGATGCCGTAGCTGGGGCACAAGGGGTCGGCCCCGGAGAGGCAGGCCGGGCAGTGGCCGCAGGAGATCCCGGGGTTCAGGACCACCTCCCGGCCCAGCAGGTCCTCGGGGACGCCGGGGCCCACCGCGTCCACCACCCCGGCGCCGTCGGCCCCGAGGATGTGGGGGAAGCCGAGCTTGGGGTTGGCGACCCCCTTCCGCACCCAGAGGTCGAGGTGGTTGACGGCGGCGGCCAGGAGCCGCACCCGCACCTCACCGGGACCGGGGAGGGGGGTGGGGCGCTCGCCGTACCGCAGGGCCTCGGCCTCGCCGAAGGACTCGATATAGACGGCCCGCATGCCCCTACGCTAACAAACGCGCCCCGGCCACTGGCCGGGGCGCGGGAACCCGCCCTCTTCTACCCCAGCGACCGCACGGCGGCGGCGACCTCGTCGTAGGGGGGTTCGAGCCCGGGGTTCTCGGCCACCCAGGCCCAGCGCACCACCCCGTCGGCGTCGACCACGAAGGCCGCCCGCTGGGCCAGCTCCTTGAGCCCCTTGAGCTCGGGGAGCACCACCCCGAAGGCCCGGATCGCCTCCTTGTTGAAGTCGGAGAGGAGGGGGTAGGCGAGGCCGTTCTTCTCCGCGAAGGCGGCCTGGCAGAAGGGGGTGTCGACGCTGAGGCCCACCACCTCGGCCCCTACCTCGTTGTAGAGCCGCATCTGGTCGCGGAAGGTGCAGAGCTCCTTCTCACAGACCGAGGTGAACGACCCGGGGAAGAACAGCAGCACCAACGGCTTGCCGCGGCCGTACTCGGCCAGGTCGACGGGGTTTAGGTCCTTGTCGAATACGGTGGCGTGGGGAACGCGATCGCCAACTTGAATCGCCATAGGCACCTCCGCCGCCAATCTACCCCTTAGCCTCTGGGGCTCAATGGGCCCGCGGGCACAAAGGGGTGCCAGAATGGGGGCGTGGTGCGGGTCGAGGGCCGCTTCGCCACCTTCCGACCGCCCCCCGGGGCCCGGGCGCTGATCGGCGACTTCACCGACTGGAAGCGCCGCCCGATCCCGCTTCGAGGGCCCCTCCGGCGGGAGTTTCCCCCCGACGCCTACGTCGAGTACGCCTTTCTCGACGCCGAGGGCCGCCCCTTCGCCGACCCCGAGGCCCCGCGGTTGGCCGAGAACCCCTGGTGGCCCTACGCCCGGGCCTTCACCACCGGGGACTGGCGCTACCGGGCGCCCCCCCTGGCCCCGGTGCCGAAGGAGCGGCTCCGCCGGGAGCGGGTCTTCTCCGAGCCCTTCTTCGCCGAGCGGCGGGTGCTCGTCTACCGGCCGCCCGCGCCGGCGCGGGCGGTCCTCTTGGTTCAGGACGGGGTGGCGTTCTTCCGGATCGGCCGGATGGCCGAGGTGGCCGAGGCCCTGATCCAGGCGGGGACGATCCACCCGGTCGGGATCGTCTTCCTGGAACCCGAGGACCGCGACCGCGAGTACCGCATGGACCCCCGCTACCGGACCTTCGTGCTGGAGGAGGCCGCCCCCCGCTTCGCCGGCGGCCTCCCCCTCGGGCTCTGGGGGGCCTCGCTGGGGGGCCTCGCCGCCCTCTGGCTATGGAACGAGGCCCCCGCGGTCGCCTTCGCCATGGCCCACTCCCCGGCCCTCCGGGCGGTCCCCGGGGGGCAGGACGCCTACGCCGAGCCGGAGTGGCTCACCGAGCGGGTGGAGCGGCGGGAGGGGCGGGTCTACCTCGAGGCCGGCGTCCTCGAGTGGCTGCTCGGGCCCACCCGGCGGCTGGCCGCCCGCCTCGCCGAGCTGGGGGTCGCCCACGCTTACCGCGAGCGGCCCTCGGGGCACAACTGGGTGACCTGGCGGCAGGGGATCGCGCCGGGACTTCGCTACCTTTTGGGGCGGGACCTTCCCTTTTAGCATCGGACCATGGGACCCCTCACCGGACTCAAGGTGCTGGACCTCTCCCGCGTCCTGGCCGGCCCCTTCGCCACCCAGGTGCTGGCCGACCTGGGGGCCCTGGTCTGGAAGGTCGAAAGCCCGGGGGGCGACGATACCCGGCGCTGGGGCCCGCCCTTCGTGGGGGGCGAGAGCGCCTACTACCTGGCCGCCAACCGGGGGAAGAAGAGCCTGGCGATCAACCTGAAGGATCCCCGGGGGGCGGCGATCGTCCGGGAGCTCGCGGGCCGGGCCGACGTGCTGATCGAGAACTTCAAGGCCGGGGGCCTGGAGAAGTACGGGCTCGACTACCCCAGCCTAAAGGAGGCGAACCCCCGCCTCGTCTACGTCTCGATCACCGGCTTCGGGCAGACCGGGCCCCGGGCCCAGGAGCCCGGCTACGACGCCGCCCTGCAGGGGATCACCGGGCTGATGAGCATCACCGGCGAGCCCGACGGGCCCCCGATAAAGGTGGGGGTGGCGCTCATCGACGTGCTGACCGGCTGGGCGGCGGTGGCCGGCATCCTCGCCGCCCTCCTGGAGCGGGAGCGCTCGGGTCGGGGCCAGCACCTCGACCTCTCGCTCTTCGAGGTCGGGCTCATGAGCCTGGTCAACCAGGCTCAGAGCTACTTGGTCACCGGCACAGCCCCAAGGCGCCTGGGGAACGCCCACCCCCAGATCGTGCCCTACCAGGCCTTCCAGGCCAAGGGCGGCTGGTTCATCCTGGCGGTGGGAAACGACGCCCAGTTCGCCCGGATGTGCCGGGCGATCGGGCGGGAGGCGCTGGCGCGGGACCCCCGCTTCCGCACCAACGCCGACCGGGTGAAAAACCGCGACGCTTTGATTCCGGTGCTGGCGGCGGTGTTCCGGGAGCGTGGACGGGACGAGTGGATCCAGCTCTTCCGGGCGCACGGGGTTCCGGCGACCCCGGTGAACGACCTCGCCGAGGCCTTCGCCGACCCTCAGGTCGAGGCCCGGGGGGCGATCTGGGAGCTCGACCACCCCACCGTCGGGGCCCTGAGGACGGTGGCCAGCGTCTTCCAGCACTTCTCGCGCACCCCCGCCGCCCCCGCCGGGCCGCCGCCGCGCCTGGGGGAGCACACCCTCGAGGTGCTCGTCGAGGAGCTCGGCTACCGCGAGGAGGAACTCCGGGCGTTGGTGCAGGCGGGCGCGATCGGGTCCGGTTAGCGGTCCGGGATCTCGGTCAAGAAGGCGTAGACCCGGTAGGGGCGGCGCCCCTCGTCCGGCGCCATCCGATCGGCGTAGGCCGCCCAGAGGGCCTGGAGGCGGTTCTTGAGCGCCTCGGCCTCGGCCGGGGTGAGGTGGAGGGTGGCCGCGACCCCGAAGGGGGCCAGCGGACCGGGGTCGTCGGGGCCCCGGGCCAGGGCGCTGGTCACCGTCCCCTGGGGGTTTCGAAAGACCCGGAGGCCGCGGTAGCCCTGCTCGGCGAGGGCCCGGCCCATCGCCCAAAGGAGCTCCCGGTGGGCCTCCTTGAGTTCGCTGGCGAGCCAGTCCGCCAGGTCGGCCCCGGGGCTCGCCTCGAAGGGGACGAAGAAGGCCTCGGCCGGGGTGCGGTAGCCGCGGCCGTCCGGCACCAGGAGGCCCAGCTCGCGAAAGCGCCGCACCCAGTAGCCGAGCCGGGCGGGGCTTACCCCGAGCTCGCGGGCGGCCTGGGCGAGCCGCCGGGTGCGGCCCAGGAAGGGGCCGAGGAACCGGCGTTTCCGGGCGTCGGCCAGGAGACGGGCGGCGGGGGAGGCGGGGTCGAGCGGGCGGGTCATTAAAAAATCCCCCTTTCTTTTTACATCCTACCCCGGGGAGGCTGGGCGGCGTGATCGGGTGGATCGGGGGCCAGCTCCTAAGCCAGCTCGGCTGGACGCTGGCCCTGGCGGCGGCGCCGTTTTTGGCCCTGGAGCGGGGGCGACCGGGCGAGGTGGCGGCGGGGGTCTTCCTGGCCCAGCTCCTGAGGCTCCTCCCGCTGGTCGCCGGGGCGGCGGTCCGGCGCCCCGGGGCGGCCCTGATCGGGGCCCACCTGGCCGCCGCCCTCCTGGTTCTTCTGGCCGCCCTTGGGGGCTGGCCGCTCCTCGCCTACGGGGCGGCCGGGGGCGTGGGGGTCCTCGAGGGCTGGCTCGGTCCGGTCGCCCTCCGCGCCCGGCTTTCCGGCCCCGCCTTTGACCGGGCGAACGGGCTCCTCACCGCGGTGGGGGTGGCGGCGCCGGCCCTGGCCTGGCCCCCGGCCGGGTGGGCGGTGGCCGCCCTGGGCCCGGCGAGGGTGCTGGCGGCGGCGGCCGGGCTCTTCGCCTTAAGGGCGCTGGCCCTCTGGCCCTGGCGGGGCCTCTCGGGAGGCTCCGGCGGAGGGGCCGCCCCCCGCCGGGACGGCGCGCGCTACGGGGTGCCGCTCTTTTTCCTGCTGCTGCCGGTGGGGTGGCTGGCGACCCGGCTGCCCGCGCTCCTCGGTCCCGGCGGCTACGCCGTCTACAACCTGGCCTTCGCCCTGGGGACCGCGGCCGGGGGGTTGCTGGCCGGGCGCGGGCGGCTCGGGTTGCCGGGGGGCGGGGCCCTGCTCCTGGCCGGGACCCTCGCCCTGCTGGGTCGGTCCTACCTCCCGGGGGCGGCCCTCTACGGGCTCGGGCTGGGGGCGGCCCAGGTCGCCGGGCTGGGCCGGCTGGCCCGGGTCTTCGGGGCCGGGGAACTCGCCGGGGTGCTGGCCCGGGTGGCCGCCCTGGGGGCCCTGGGGGGCGCGGCCGGGGCGTTCCTCTCGGGGGCGGGCTGGGCCTTGGCGTCGCCGCTTTTGGGGTTGGTTCTGGGGGCGGTCATCCTTCGCTGGGAAAGGCGGCCCTGACCGCCTCGGCGAGGGCGTCCCCGGGGGCGGCCCCCTCGCCCCGGTGGGCCTCGGTCTCGCGCTCGATCCAGACCTCGCTCTCGCCGAAGGCGCCGGAGCCGAAGAGGACCCCCCGCCAGCCATGGTCCAGCAGGCCGGCGATCGCTTCGGCCAGGCTGCCGGCCTCGAGTCCCCGCACGAAGAGGGTCTCGGCGGCGGCGGCGGCGAGGTCGTCGGCGAAGCCCTGGCGGGCCTTGGCCCGGCCGTAGACCGGGTCCCGGGCCTCCATCGCCCCGCCGCTCGCGAAGTAGTGGGCGAGCAGCTTCAGCCAGTCGCCGCTGGTACTGATCGGGGCCATCGCCCGGTAGGCGGCCTCGAGGTCCTCCTCGCTGTAGCCGCGGTAGCGGTCGGTGTGGACCACCAGCCGGCGGGGGAGGCGGGGCCGGGGGGCGGGGGCCTCGTCGGGAACCCCCACGGTGAGCCCGGCGACCGGCAGCACCCCGACCGGCAGGTCGAGCAGACGGGCCACCTCGTCGACCCGGTTCAGCAGGCCCCCGATCCAGCAGATCCCGTAGCCCATCGCCTCCGCCGCCACCGCCAGGTGGGCGCCGGCGAGGGCGGCGTCGAGGAGGGCGAAGTGGAGCCCCATCCGGGGGAAGCGGCCGAGGCCGGACCCCCGGTGGGCGAGCAACCGATCGGCGCGGTGGAGGTCGGCGAGCAGGACGAAGAACTCGGCGGCCTCGACGATGTGGCGCTGGTCCCCGGAGAGGTGGGCGAGGCGCTCCCGGAGGTCGCGGTCGCGTATCCGGAGGATCGCGTAGAGCTGGCCGCTGGCGTCGGTGGGGGCCTGCTGGGCCGCCGCCAGCATGCGGTCGAGGTCGGCGTCGGGGATCGGCTCGGGCCGGTAGCGCCGCACGCTGGCCCGGTGGAGGAGCCTTTCGAGGGCGTCCATATAGGACAATTTACCTTTCCGGCCCGCCGGTATAATCCCCCTGGTGCGTGAGGAGGGGAAAGAATGGCGATACGCGTAGCGGTCCCCAAGGAGACGGTCCCCGGCGAGCGGCGGGTGGCCCTGATCCCCGACGTGGTGGCCCGCATGGCCAAGCAGGGCTACCAGGTGCGGGTCGAGCGCGGGGCCGGCGAGGGGGCGTTCTTCGACGACGCCGCCTTCGAGGCCGCCGGGGCCGAGCTGGTCGAGGGCAAGGAAGCCCTCTACCGGGACGCCGAGCTGGTGCTCAAGGTCCAGCCCCCCGGCGAGGACGAGGTCGACCTGATGCCCGAGGGGGCGATCGTGGTGGGCTTTCTGCAGCCCCACCGCTACCCCGAGCGGGTGCGGCGGCTGGCCGAGCGCAAGGTCAACGCCTTCGCCCTGGAGCTGATCCCCCGGATCACCCGGGCCCAGGCGATGGACGTGCTCTCCAGCCAGGCCTCGGTGGCCGGCTACAAGGCCGGGGTGCTGGCCGCCGACCTCGCCCCCAAGTTCTTCCCCATGCTCACCTACGCCGCCGGGACCATCCGTCCGGCGTTGGTGCTGGTGTTGGGGGCCGGGGTCGCCGGGCTTCAGGCGATCGCCACCGCCAAGCGGCTGGGGGCGGTGGTCGAGGCCTACGACGTCCGGCGGGCGGCCGGCGAGCAGGTGCGGAGCCTGGGGGCCAAGTTCCTGGAGCTCGACATCGACGCCGAGGCCGAGGGCGGCTACGCCCGCGAGCTCACTCCCGAGGAGAAGGAGAAGGAGCGGAAGATGGTGGAGGACGCGGTGGCCCGGGCCGACGTGGTGATCACCACCGCCCAGATCCCCGGCCGCCCCGCCCCCCGGCTGATCAGCCAGGCGATGGTCGAGCGGATGCGGCCGGGCTCGGTGATCATCGACCTGGCGGCGGAGTCCGGCGGCAACTGCGAGCTCACCCAGGCGGGGGAGCGGGTCGTCCACCACGGGGTGACGATCTACGGCCCGGTGAACCTCCCCTCCCAGCTCCCCATCCACGCCTCCGAGATGTACGCCCGGAACCTCTTTAACTTCGTCTCCCTCCTGGCCAAGGAGGGCGAGAGCTTAAGCCCCGACTGGGACGACGAGATCATCCAAAAGAGCGTGCTGGTCTGGGAGGGCGAGGTCAAGCACGAGCCCACCAAAACGCTTTTGGAAGGAGGCGAGGCATGATCGAGCTGGGGTTCTGGCCGGCGCTCTACATCTTCATGTTGGCGGCCTTCACCGGTTACGAGGTGATCAGCCGGGTGCCGGTGATCCTCCACACCCCGCTGATGTCGGGTTCTAACTTCATCCACGGGGTGGTGGTGGTGGGGGCGATGTTCGCCCTCGGCCACGCGATCACCCCGCTGGAGCAGGCGATCGGGTTCGTCGGCGTCCTTCTGGGGGCGGCCAACGCCGCCGGCGGCTACGCGGTCACCGAGCGGATGCTGGAGATGTTTGAGAAGAAGAGGGGAGGCCCGGCATGAGCTGGGTGATCCAGACGATCTACTTCCTCACCGCCGTGGCCTTCATCTACGCCCTCAAGCAGATGAGCCACCCCAAGACCGCCCGGCAGGGGGTGGTCTACGCCGGGATCGCGATGGCGGTGGCGGTGCTGGTCACCTTCCTCTGGCCGGGGATGCACAACCTGGGGCTGATCGTCGTCGCCCTGGTGATCGGCGGGGTCCTCGCCTGGTGGGCCGCCAAGGTGGTGGCGATGACCGACATGCCCCAGATGGTGGCGATCTACAACGGCCTGGGCGGCGGCGCCGCCGGCACCATCGCCGCCGTCGAGCTCCTCCGCGGCGACCTGGTGGCGGGGCTCGCCACCCTGGCGGTGCTCGGCGGGCTGATCGGGGCGGTGAGCTTCGCCGGCTCGATGGTGGCCTTTGCCAAGCTGCAGCGGCTGATGCGCGAGCGGCCCATCGTCTTCCCCGGGCAGCAGCCCTTCAACCTGGTTTGGCTGGCGGTCACCGTGGTGCTGGGGGCGGTCCTGATCTTCAAGCCGGCGGTGAGCCTGATCGTCCTCTTCTTCCTGCTGGCGCTGGTCTTCGGGGTGCTGATGACCCTCCCCATCGGGGGCGCCGACATGCCGGTGGTGATCAGCCTCTACAACGCCTTCACCGGGCTGGCGGTGGGCTTTGAGGGGATCGCCCTCAACCAGCCGGCGTTGATGGTGGCCGGCACCGTGGTGGGGGCCGCCGGTACCCTGCTCACCCAGCTGATGGCCAAGGCGATGAACCGCTCGCTGGCCAACGTGCTCTTCGGGGCCTTCGGGGCGGTGGAGCAGGAGGCCGAGATCGAGGGCGAGATGAAGGAGATCGGCCTCGAGGACGCCGCCTCCCTGATGGCCTACGCCAACAAGGTGATCATCGTCCCCGGCTACGGGATGGCGGTCGCCCAGGCCCAGCACAAGATCAAGGAGCTCATGGACGAGCTGGAGAAGCGGGGGGTGGAGGTCAAGTTCGCCATCCACCCGGTGGCCGGCCGCATGCCCGGCCACATGAACGTCCTGCTGGCCGAGGCCGGGGTCCCCTACGAGAAGCTCTTCGACCTCGACGACATCAACCCCGAGTTCGAGACCGCCGACGTCGCCTTGGTGATCGGGGCCAACGACGTGGTCAACCCGGCCGCCCGCCGCGAGGGCAGCCCCCTCTACGGCATGCCGATCCTCGACGTCGACAAGGCGAGGAACGTCATCGTGATCAAGCGCGGCCGGGGCAAGGGCTTCGCCGGGATCGAAAACGAGCTCTTCTACCGCGACAACACCCGGATGCTCTTCGGGGACGCCAAGGACGTGGTCACCAGGCTGGTGCAGGCGGTCAAGCAGTACTAGCCCCGGGGCCTTCCGGGGACCGGCCTTCGGGCCGGTTTTTCTTTGCTGGTACCCTGGGGTAAGGAACCGAGGGTGCCCGAGGATCGCGAGTTCGAGACGATACTCTTCGGCCGTCCCGGGGAGGTCGAGGACCTGAGGCGGACCTATTTCCGCCGGATCATGCTTTGGGCCTACCCCCTCGGGTTCCTGGCGGTGGTCGCCGCCCTCGCCCTCGACCTGGCCCGCCACGGCCGGGTGGTGAGCCCGGTGGACGCCGGCCTGCTCCCGGTGCTGGCGGCCGGCTTCCTGGTGGGGTTCGTGCTGCTGCTTGGGGACGGGCGCCGCACCCTTTGGGTGGGGCAGGGGCTCTACTTCCTCTTCGCCCTCTACCTGGTTGCCGCCTTCGCCTACCAGCACTTCTTCTACTACCCCAGGACCGGCTATTTTAGCGAGGTCGTCCACTGGTCGCCGATCGCCTACCTGGGGGCCTTTTTGCTCTTCCCGCTCCGGCGGGCCTGGCGGGTGGGGCTCCTCCTTTGGGGGCTAGAGGCGGCGGTGAGCCTCGCCTACCTGGCGATCCGCCGCGCCCCGCTCGCCAACCTCTTCTTGCAGTACCACGCCGCCGGGCTGGCCACCCTGGGGCTCGGCTTCCTGATCGCCCTGAGCAGCCGCTGGTACAGCACGGTCCGGAACGAGGCCACCCTCGATTTCCTCACCCGGCTTCCCAACCGGCGCTACACCCAGTTCACCCTGGATCGCATGGTCCGGGAAGCCCAGGCCTCAGGCGGCCCCTTCGCGGTGGTCCTCCTGGACCTCGACGACTTCAAGCGGGTCAACGACACCTACGGCCACCGCACCGGCGACGAGGTGCTCCGCAGCCTGGCCGGGGCCCTCCGGCGCATGCTGCGGGAAGAGGACTGGTCGGGTCGCTGGGGCGGGGAGGAGTTCTTGATCCTCCTCCCCGGCACCGGGGCCCAGGAGGCCCGGGCGATCGCCGAGCGGCTCTGCCGGGGGGTCCGGGAGCAGCGCCCGGTGGCCCAGCCGGTCACCGCCAGCCTGGGAGTGGCGGTCTTCCGACCCGGGGACACCGCCGAGGCCCTGGTGGCCCGGGCCGATCGGGCCCTCTACCGGGCCAAGGCGCGGGGGAAGGGGCGGGTGGAGGGCTAGTCCTTAGAGGCCGGCCTTGGCCAGGACGTCGGCCACCCGGTCGGTCGCCTCCCAGGGGAAGCCGTCGCGGCCAAAGTGGCCGTAGGCCGAGGTCGGGGTGTAGATGGGGCGGAGCAGGTCGAGCTCCTCGATGATCGCGGCCGGACGGGGATCGAAGACCTCCCCGGCCAGCGCGGTGAGGCGGTCGTCGGGGAGCTTGCCGGTGCCGAACGACTCCACCCGGATCGAGACCGGCCGGGCCTTGCCGATGGCGTAGGCGAGCTCGACCAGGACGCGCTCCGCGAGGCCGGCGGCGACCAGGTTCTTGGCCATGTAGCGGGCGTAGTAGCTGGCCGAGCGGTCGACCTTGGTGGGGTCCTTGCCGGAGAAGGCCCCCCCGCCGTGGGGCGCCACCCCGCCGTAGGTGTCGACGATCACCTTGCGGCCGGTGAGCCCGGTGTCGGCGTGGGGGCCGCCGAGGACGAACTTACCCGAGGGGTTGATCAGGTACTCGGTCTCCGGCCGCAGGTACTCCTCGGGGATCGCCTTCCTGACCACCTTCTCGATCACGTCCTCGCGGATCGTCTCGAGGTCGACCTCGGGCGAGTGCTGGGTCGAGACCACCACGGTCTGGACGTAGAGCGGCCGCTCGTCCTGGTAGACCACCGTCACCTGGGACTTGCCGTCGGGCCGGAGGTAGGGGATCGCCCCCGTCTTGCGGGCCTCGGCCAGCCGCATGGTGAGCCGGTGGGCGAGGGTGATCGGCAGGGGCATGAGCTCCTCGGTCTCGGTGGTGGCGTAGCCGAACATCAACCCCTGGTCGCCGGCCCCCAGCCGGTCCCTGGGGTCGGTCGACTTCTCCACCCGGACCTCGTAGGAGAGGTTCACCCCCCCGGCGATGTCGGGGCTCTGCTCGTCGATGGCGGTGAGGACCGCGCAGGTGTCGCCGTCGAAACCGTACTTGGCCCGGGTGTAGCCGACGTCCTTGACGGTCTTGCGCACCAGGCCGGGGATGTCGACGTAGCCCTTGGTGGTGATCTCGCCGGCGACGAAGACGAGGCCGGTGGTGACCAGGGTCTCGGCGGCCACCCGGGCGGCGGGGTCCTGGGCCAGCATGGCGTCGAGGATGGCGTCGGAGATGCGGTCGGCGAGCTTGTCGGGGTGGCCTTCGGTGACCGATTCCGAGGTGACCAGCTTCTTCAAGCCCCTACCTCCTTCCCTAACCGGCGAAGCGCTTTAAAAGGAGCACGGCGTTTTGCCCCCCGAAGGCGAACGAGTTGGAGAGGGCGTACTCCACCGCGGCCTCGCGGGGGCGGTGGGGGACGAAGTCGAGATCGAGCTCGGGGTCGGGGTCGTCGTAGTTGATGGTGGGGGGGAGGATCCCGCTCGCAAGCGCCTGGGCGGTGGCGATCGCCTCCACCGCCCCGGCCGCCCCCAGCAGGTGGCCGGTCATCGACTTGGTGGAGGAGACCGCGAGCCTTTTCGCGTGGTCCCCGAAGACCTTCTTGAGGGCCAGGACCTCGACCCGGTCGTTGTGGGGGGTGCTGGTCCCGTGGGCGTTGACGTAGCCCACCGCCTCCGGTGGCACCCCCGCCTCGGCCAGCGCCGCCCGCATCGCCAGCACCGCCCCGAGTCCCTCGGGGTGGGGCTCGGTGATGTGGTGGGCGTCGGCGCTCCGGCCGAACCCCACGACCTCGGCGTAGATCCGGGCCCCCCGGGCCAGGGCGTGCTCCAGGGTCTCCAGCACCAGGATTCCGGCGCCCTCGCCGAGGACGAAGCCGTCGCGGCTCTTGGTGAAGGGGCGGGAGGCCTTCTCGGGCTCGTCGTTCCGGGTCGAGAGGGCCTTCATCACCGCGAAGCCCCCGATCGCCATCGGGGTGACCGCGGCCTCGGTGCCGCCGGCCAGCATGACCTCGGCCAGCCCCGCCTTCAGGACCCGGAAGGCGCTGCCCACCGCGTCGGTGCCGGTGGCGCAGGCGGTGACCACCGTGCTCGAGGGCCCCATCAGGCGGTACTTCATCGCCAGGTGGCCGCTGGCCATGTTGGCGATCACCATGGGGATGAAGAAGGGGGAGAGCCGGTGGGGGCCGCGTTCGAAGTAGACCTGGAACTGGTCCTCCCAGGTCTTGATCCCCCCGATCCCGCTCCCCACCAGGGTCCCGACCCGGGTGGGGTCCTCCTTCTCGAGGTCGAGCCCGGCGTCCCGGATCGCCAGCTCGGCCCCGATCAGCGCCAGCTGAACGAAGCGGTCGAGGCGGCGGGTCTCCTTGCGTTCCAGGTAGTCCCCCACCTCGACGTCGACCTCGGCGGCGATCTTGACCGGCAGCTTGTAGGCCTCGGGGTCGTAGCGGGTGATCCGGCGCACCCCGCTCCTTCCGGCGAGCTGCGCCTGGTGGAAGGCCTCGGCGCCGACCCCGATCGGGGTCACCGGGCCGAGGCCGGTGATCACGACCCGAGGCATCCTAGCCCAGTCGGGACTGGATGAACTCCACCGCGTCCCCGACGGTGCGGATCTTCTCGGCTTCCTCGTCGGAGATCTCCAGCCCGAACTCGTCCTCCAGTCCCATGATCAGCTCGACGATGTCGAGGCTGTCGGCCCCCAGGTCCTCGATGAAGCGGGCCTCGGGGGTGACCTTGTCCTCCTCGACGTCGAGTTTTTCTACGATGACCGCCTTAACCTTTTCGAATACGTCCATCGCTGCCTCCGAAGGGGGATTCTAACACGGGGTCAGGCCGCCGTCGACGCCGATCGTCTGGCCGTTGATGTAGCCGGCCTCGGGGCTGGCCAGGAAGGCGACCAGCTTGGCGACCTCCTCGGGCCGGCCGAACCGGCCGGCGGGGATCTGGGCCAGGTACTCCTTCCGCACCGCCTCGGGGAGGGCGGCGGTCATGTCGGTCTCGATGAACCCCGGGGCCACCGCGTTGGCGGTGATCCCCCGCTTGGCGTACTCCTTGGCCACGCTCTTGGTGAACCCGATCAGCCCGGCCTTGGCGGCGGCGTAGTTGGCCTGCCCCGGGGTCCCCAGGATGCCCGAGACGCTGGCGATGTTGACGATGCGGCCGTAGCGGCGGCGGACCATCCTGCGGACGGCCTCCCGGGTGAGCCGGAAGACCGCGGTGAGGTCGGTCTCCAGCACCGCCCGCCAGTCCTCGTCCTTCATCCGGAGGAGGAGGTTGTCCCGGGTGATGCCGGCGTTGTTGACCAGGACCGAAAGCCCCCCGAGCTCGGCCTCGGCGGCCTCGACCAGGCGGGCGGCGGAGTCGGGGTCGGTGAGGTCGGCGCCGAAGAGGGCGACCCCGGGCGCCCCCCGGTTTCGGGCCTCGGCGGCCACCGCCTCGGCCAGGTCGCGGTTCCGGCCGTAGTGGATCAGGACCGCGTAGCCCTGGGCGGCGAGCTCCAGGGCGATCGCCCGGCCGATCCCCCGGCTGGCGCCGGTGACGAGCGCGCGCTTCATGCCTTCCATTCTGCCGCCTCCCGGGCCTCGGCGGGGGTGGCGACCGGCCGGGCCTCGGCGTCGGCCAGGTTGCGTCCGACCAGGCCGGTGAGGACCCGCCCCACCCCGAACTCCAAGAACCGACGCAGGCCGGCCGCCCGCATCGCCGCCAGGGTCTCGACCCAGCGAACCGGGGCGGTGATCTGTTCGATCAGGAGCCGCCGGGCCTCCTCCCCGTCGGTTACCGGCCGGGCGGTGACGTTGGCGTAGACCGGGAAGGCCGGGTCGGCGAAGGCGACCCCCGCCAGCTCGGCCGCCAGCCGCTCGGCCGCCGGTTGCATCAGGGGGGAGTGGAAGGGGGCGCTCACGTTCAGGAACACCACCCGGGCCCGGGCCGCCTTGAGCCGGCGGGCGGCCTCCTCGACCGCCGGCTTCCGGCCCGAGATCACCGTCTGGGCGGGGGCGTTCAGGTTGGCGACCCAGACCCCGGGGAGGTCCGCGATGGCCGCCCGCACCGCCTCGAGGCCGACCTTGAGCACCGCCGCCATCGCCCCCTCGCCGGGGGGAACCGCCGCCTGCATGTACCGCCCCCGGAGCCGCACCAGCCGCAGGGCGTCCTCCAGGGCCAGGGTGCCGGCGGCGACGTGGGCGGTCCACTCGCCGAGCGAGTGGCCGGCGGCCGCCGCCGGGGCTTCGCCGCCGGCCTCGAGGTAGGCCCGGTAGGCGGCGTAGCCGGCCGCCAGCAGGGCGGGCTGGGCGTTCTCGGTGAGGGTGAGGGTCTCGGCCGGGCCGCCGAACATCAGCCCCAGCAGCCCGGGCAGGGCGGCCTCGGCCCGGTCGAGCACCTCCCGGGCGGCCGCCGAGCCCTGGTAGAGGGCCTCGGCCATCCCCACCGCCTGCGAGCCCTGGCCGGGGAAGAGGGCGGCGATCATGCCCCGCCCCCGTACCAGGTGAGCACCGCCGCCGCCCAGGTGAGCCCGGCCCCGAAGGAGACGAAGAGGAGGTGGTCGCCGTCGGCCACCCGGCCGCCGTCCAGCGCCTCCTTGAGGGCGATGGGGATCGAGGCGGTCGAGGTGTTGCCGTACTTGTGGAGGTTCACCACCACCTGCTCCCAGTCGAGGCCGAGCCGTTCGCGGGCGGCGTCGACGATGCGGAGGTTGGCCTGGTGGGGGACGAAGAGGCGGATCGCCTCCTTTTGGAGGCCGGCCTTCTCGATGGCCTCGAGGGTGGCGGTGTCCATCACCCGCACCGCGAACTTGAAGACCTCGCGGCCGTTCATGTAGATCTTTTGGCTCATCCGGGTGCCGTCCGGGAGGGTGTTGGCCAGCGCCCCCATATGGAGGGCGGCGCCCCCGGAGCCGTCGGCCCCGAGGACGAACGACCGGAAGCCGTACCCCTCGGGCACCGGCCCCACCACCGCCGCCCCGGCCCCGTCGCCGAAGAGCACCGCGGTGGAGCGGTCGCGCCAGTCGGTGATCTTGGTGAGGACCTCGGCGCCGATGACCAGGGCCTTGCCGGCCAGCCCGGCCTCGACCTGGCCCACCGCCTGGGCCAGGGCGTAGATCCACCCCGGGCAGCCGGCCAGGAGGTCGTAGGCCGCCGCCTTGAGGCCGAAGCGGTTTTGGATCAGGGCGGCGGTGTTGGGGAAGAAGGCGTCGGGGGCGTTGGTGGCGACGATCACCAGGTCGACGCCCTCGAGGGCCTCCTCGCCGTGGCGGCGGAGGAGGTCGGCCACCGCCCGCTCGGCGAGGTCGTAGGCGAACTGGTTGGGCCCGGCGACCCGGCGTTCCTTGATCCCGGTGCGGGTGGTGATCCACTCGTCCGAGGTATCCAAAAAGCCGGCAAGGTCCTCGTTGGTGAGAACCTTGTCAGGAACGTAGGTGCCGAGGGCCAAGAGCCCCGCCGGCACCCTAGGCCTCCGGAACGTCCAGGACCTTTTCGCCCTTGTAGTAGCCGCACTCGGGGCAGACCGCGTGCGGGGGTTTCGGGGCCCCGCACTGGGGGCAGGGCACCAGGGTGGGGGCGCCGAGCGCGTGGTGGCTGCGCCGGGCGTCCCGGCGGGCCTTCGAGGTCTTCTTCTTGGGTACAGGGTGCTTGGCCATGCTGCTTCCTCCCGCGGCCCGTCGTGGGCCGAAGCGCCATTATAGCAAAAAGCCCTAGCCGAGCTCCTTGAGCAGCCCCTCGAGGGCCAAAAACGGGGTCTTCCGCTCCCGCTCGGCGAGGTGGCCGCAGTCGGTCTCGTTGAGGTCGGCGCCGCAGACCGGGCAGAGGCCGGCGCAGTCGTCGCGGCACAGGGCGGTGAGGGGCATTTCCAGGGCGAAGGCCTGGTAGAGGAAGCCGGAGAGGTCGAGATCGGGCTCGCCGAAGTAGTAGAGGTCCTCCTCCGGGGCCTCGACCAGGCGCACCCCCTCGACCCCGGGCTGGTAGCGGAGGAGGTGCTGGAAGTAGGCGTCGATGGGGACCGGGGTGGGCTTCAGGCAGCGGCGGCACTCCATCAGGGCGGTGCCGTGGATCTCGCCGGTGAGCCAGAACTCCCCGCCGGTCTGGGACACGGTGACCTTCCAGTCGGCCTCGCCGACCAATGGAATCGCCTGGCCCTCGGGCCCGATCGCCCCCCGCAACGCCCCCTCGGCGCTCTTGGTGCCGGGTTCGTTGAGGATCGCGGCCAGGTGAATCCGGGGGATCTCGCGGAGGTCCATCGTACCAAGCCTAGGTTTTCGGGCCGGTTTTGTCAAGCTACCGAGGCCGATAGCATTGCCTTGGCGAAGGGCTTTTTGCCCCCTTGTAGGATGGGGGCATGGCCCGCGTGGCGGTGATCGGCGTTCCCCTCGACCTGGGCGCGGGGCGGCGCGGGGTCGACATGGGCCCCAGCGCCATCCGCTACGCCCGGCTGCACGAGGAGCTCTCCGCGCTGGGGCACGAGGTGGTGGACCTGGGGGACCTCGAGGTCCCCCTGCTGGAAACCCTGAGCCGCCCCGAGCCCCCCCGACCCCCCTACCACCTGGAGGAGATCGCGGCGGTCTGCCGGCGCCTTTTCCGACGGCTGGCCACCCTCGACGAGGAGGTCTTCCCCCTGGTGCTGGGGGGCGACCACTCGCTGGCGGTGGGCTCGGTGCCGGGGGCCGCCCGGGGCCAGCGGGTGGGGGTGATCTGGGTCGACGCCCACGGCGACTTCAACACCCCCGAGACCAGCCCCTCGGGCAACGTCCACGGCATGCCGCTGGCCGCCCTCCTCGGCCTCGGCGACCCCCGCCTGGTGGGGGTGGGCGGCGAGGGCCCCAAGCTTCGCCCCGAGGACGTGGTGCTGGTCGGGGTCCGCTCCCTCGACCCCGGCGAGCGGGCGCTCCTTCGGGCCCATCGGGTCCCGGTCTACACCATGACCGAGGTCGATCGCCTGGGCGTCGCCGCCATCGCCGAGGCGATCGTCGAGCGGTTTCGGGACTACCCTCGGGTCCACCTCTCCCTCGACGCCGACGTGCTCGACCCCGAGCTCGCTCCCGGGGTCGGCACCCCGGTCCCCGGGGGGCTCTCCTACCGCGAGGCCCACCTGCTGATGGAGCTCTTGTCCCAGGCGGGGGTGGTCACCAGCCTCGACCTGGTCGAGGTGAACCCCATCCTCGACCGGCGGAACCGCACCGCCGAGATCGCCGTCGAACTGGCCGCCAGCCTGCTCGGCAAGCGGATCCTCTAGCCCCGACCCCGGCGCCAGGCCCAGGCGGCGACGAAGGCGAACAGGGCGGCGTAGCCGAGGAGGGCCAGGAGGGAGGCCGCCGGCCAGGGGCGGCCGGCGGCGGCGGCCCAGACCAGCTCGGCCCAGTGGCGGGTGGGCAGCCAGGGGGAGATCCTCTGGGCCCAGTCGGGCAGGAGGCTCGGGGGCATCCACAGCCCCCCGAGGTAGGAGAGCGGCAGAAAGATCAGGTTGGCGAGCGCCAGCGCCGCCCTCGGCCGGGCCAGGTAGGCGAGGGTGAGCCCCATCAGCCCGTGGGGCACCGCCCCCAGGACCAGCGCGGCGAGCAAAAGGGGCCAGCGCTCCGCCGGCAGGCCGAAGGGGGTGGCCGCCGCCGCCACCGCCGCCACCACCAGCGCCGCCGCCAGGGCGAAGAGCAGCCCGGTGAGGAGGTAGGCGGCGGGCCGCACCCCGGCCGGGAGGGGGAGGGTCCGGAGGTAGGGGATCCAGGGGTTCTCCCGCTCCTGGGCGAGGCCCACCCCGTACTGGAAGAAGACCACCGTGAAGAACGCGAAGGCCATGAACGAGGCGGTGGTCGGGACCGCCGCCTCCGGGGTCCTGAGGTAGGGGGCGGCGAACATCAGGAAGAACATCCCGGGGAAGACGAAGCTCGGGATCAAGAACCCCGGCATCCGGGAAAGGGCGAGGAGTTCGGACTTGAGGTGGGCGAGCACCAAGCGGGTCATGCCGCTCCTCCGGTAAGGGCGAGGAAGGCCTCCTCGAGGCGGACCGGGCTGACCTCGAGGTCCCGAAAGGCCACCCCCTTCTCGACGAGCTCCCGCACCAGCCGGTCGGCGTCGGCGGTGTAGAGGAGGTACCGATCGCCGGTCCGTTCGATGCGGACCGCGGTTGCCAGCTCGGGGAGTCCGGGGGCGGAAAACGCCACCCGTTTGAGCCCCACCCGGGCCTTGATCGCCTCGGGGCTGCCCTCGGCGAGCTTTTGGCCCCGGTGGAGGATCGCCACCCGGTCGGCGAGGGCCTCGGCCTCCTCCAGGTAGTGGGTGGTGAGGAGCACCGCGCCGCCCTCCTCCCGGAAGGCCCGGATGGCCCGCCAGAGCGTGCGGCGGCCCTCGACGTCGAGGCCGGTGGTGGGCTCGTCGAGGACGACGAGCCTGGGGTTCCCGGCGAAGGCGAGGAGCACCGAGAGCCGCCTGCGCTCCCCGCCCGAAAGCGCCGAGGTCATCCGGCCGGCCTTGTCGGCGAGGCCGAAGCGCCCGAGCAGGGCGTCCCGCTCCGCCGGCCTGGGGTAGTGGGCCCGCACCAGGTCGACGACCTCCCGCACCCTAAGGGTGGGGGGAAAGCCGGTCTCCTGGGGGGTGACCCCGAGGAAGCGCCGGCGCCGCCAGTCCCGGGGGTCGCCGCCAAAGAGGCGGGCCTCGCCCCGGTCGGGGGCGAGGAGCCCCACCAGCACCCGGACCAGGGTGGTCTTGCCGGCGCCGTTCGGGCCCAAAAGGGCGAGCACCTCGCCGGCGGCGACCGAGAGGCTCACCCCCCTTAGGGCCTGGACCGGGCCGTAGGCCTTCCAGACCTGCTGGGCGTTTGCTGGGGTCATCGGTCCCCTCCCTTCAAGAGTTCCTCCAGGAAGGCGACGTGGGCGGCGAAGGCGTCGCGGCCCCGCCCGGTGAGGCGGACCCAGGTGCGGGGCCGCCTTTTCACGTAGCCCTTCTCGATCGCCAGGTAACCGGCCTCCTCCAGCTTCGCGAGGTGGCGGGAGAGGTTGCCCTCGGTGAGGTCGAGGGCGCGTTTGAGAGCGCCGAACTCGACCCGGGCGTCGGGGCCGAGGCCGGCCAGGTAGGCCATCAACCGCAGCCGGGTGGGTTGGTGGATCAGCTCATCGAAGGCCACGGCGGACCATCCAGAGCCCGGCGCCGGCGGCGAGGAGGCCGGCGCCGGCCAGGGCGGGGGCGTAGATCCCCGGGAGGTAGGCGAAGAGGAGGGCGTTTGCCAGCATGAGGGCGGCCCCGGCGGCGGTGGCGGGGGGGCGGGCGAGGAGCACCCCGCTCTGCCAGAGGGCGAGCCCCACCAGCAGGTTGACGGCCAGCGAGAAGGCCCCGTCGGCAAGGCGGTCGCCGGCCAGCACCAGGGCGAGGAACGCCAGCCCGAACCCGGCCCAAAGCGCCCCCAGCGCCCGCCCCGAGGGGGTGCGCAGGTGGCCGGCGACCCGGAACCCCAGGCCGTAGCTAAGCAGGAAGCCGGCGACGCTAAGGGCCGCCCAGGCGGGCCCGGCCAGCGGCGAGCGAAGGGTCACCAGCCCGTAGCCGGCCAGGTAGACGGTGCCCCAGATCAGGAGCAGGCCGCCGAGGAAGGGGTCGAGGGTCCGCCGGGCCCGGGTCTCGCCCTCGCGGACCTCGGCCAGGAGGTCCCGGGCCTCCTCCCGCCTCACCAGCGTCCCCCCACCGCCCCCAGGCGGAGGAGGAGCCGCCCCCCGCCGGGGCGCCACTGGTAGCCCGCGAAGAGGGAGAGGGCGAGGCCCTCCCGCCCGGCGAGGAGCCAGACCCCGGGTTCTACCAGGAACCCCGCCCAGCCCTTCCCGGCGCCGCCGCCCAGGCCGAGCCGGGGGACCAGGGCGAGGTCGAGGCCCGGGCGCCGCCTCCGCCAGGCCTCGTATCCGGCGAAACCGAGCCCGTAGCCGCCGGTCGCGCCCCCCGCGCCCAGCCCGCCCAGGTAGAGGGCGCCGACCCGGCCGAAGCCGCCGCCCCCGAGCTCAAGCCCGCCGTCGGGCGAGAACCCGAGCGCGAACCCGCCGGCGGCGAAGGCCAGGCTGGAGGCGAGGAGGAGGATTGGCAAAGCTCTCTTCATCAAAAAGAACTTTACGGTGCAAATCTAACCGCCGTCAACCCCCGCCGGCGGCCGTCCCCCTTTCCCCTTCCATCGCCTAAACTATCCCCGTGCGCGTGATTCCCGCGGTGGACATCCAGGGGGGGCGGGCGGTCCGCCTCTACGAGGGCGACCCCGAGCGGGCCACCGTCTACTTCGAGGACCCCCTCGAGGCCGCCCGCCGTTGGGTCGAGGAGGGGGCGACCTACCTGCACCTGGTCGACCTCGACGCCGCCACCGGGCAGGGCGAGAACCGCGCCGCCCTGGCCCGGGTCGCCGGGGCCCTCTCGGTGCCCTTCGAGGTCGGCGGCGGGGTGCGGAGCCTGGCGGCGGCCCGGGCCCTCCTCGAGCTCGGCGCCGACCGGGTGGTGGTGGGCACGGTGGCGGTGCGGGCCCCCGAGGTGCTCGAGGCGATGCTCGCCGCCTTCGGCCCCGAGCGGGTGGCGGTGAGCGTCGACGCCCGGGGGCTTGCGGTGGTGGTGGCGGGGTGGCAGGAGGCCACCCCGCTCACCGCCCCCGAGCTCGCCGAGCGGCTCTGGCGGCAGGGGGTGCGGACCCTGATCTACACCGACGTGCGCCGGGACGGCACGTTGCGGGGAATGGACCCGAACCCGGTGGCGGCGGTGCGGGCGGCCTGGCCGGGGGAGCTGGTGGCCGGCGGGGGGGTCGGCTCGGACGCCGACCTGGCGCGGCTTTCCGAGCTCGGGGTCGACGCCGCCATCGTCGGCCGGGCCCTCTACGAGGGCCGGGTCCGGCTGGCGGACTGGGTCTAGCCGTGCCCGAGCTGCCCGAGGTCGAGGTCACCCGGCGGGCGCTTCGGCCCCTGGTCGAGGGGCGGCGGATCCTGGCCATCGAGCACGCCGACCCCGAACGCTACCGCGGCACCGAGCTCGCCCACGGGCGGCGGGTGGAGACCCTCGGCCGGCGGGGGAAGTTCCTCCTTTTTGGCCTCGAGGGCGGCTGGGAGCTGATCGTCCACCTGGGGATGACCGGGGGGTTCCGGCTGGCCCCCACCCCCCACACCCGGGCGGTCTTCCGCCTGGAGGACGGCGCCCTCTACTACCACGACCCCCGCCGGCTGGGGCGGATCTGGGGGGTGCCGGCGGGGGACTATCGCCAGGTGCCGCTCCTCCTCCGGATGGGCCCCGAGCCGTTCGACCCGGGGTTTTCCCCCGCCTACCTCCACGCCCGGCTGCGGGCCACCCGCCGCCCGGTCAAGGCGGTGCTCCTCGACCAGGAGGTGGTGGCCGGGATCGGCAACATCTACGGCGACGAGGCCCTCTTCCGGGCCGGGGTGCGGCCGACCCGGCGGGGCTACCGGGTGCGGCGACGGGAGGCCGAGGGGATCGTCGAGGCGGTGCGGCGGGTGCTCAAGGAGGCGATCGCCGCCGGCGGTTCGACCCTCAAGGACCAAAGCTACCGGCGGCCCGACGGGGCGATCGGCTACTTTCAGGTGCGGCTATCGGTGTACGGCCGCGCCGGCGAGCCCTGCCCGGTCTGCGGCACCCCGATCCGCCGCGTGCGGATCCAGGGGCGGAGCGCCCACTACTGCCCCCGCTGCCAGCGCTAAGGGCAGAGGCCGGCCCCGAAGGCGTAGACGCAGGCGGGGCCGAGACCGGCGGCCTTGGCCCGGAGGGCGTCCTCGGGGAGGGTCCCGCCGGACTGGATCGCCCGGCGGAGCAGGCGGGCCTGGACGAAGTCGGCGATCTTGAAGCGGGCAAAGGCGGTCTTGAGGTCGTCGTAGTCGGCGAACAGCCGGCCCAGCCGCTTTTCCAGGTAGAGGCTGCGGACCTCGAGGCTGAGCGCCAGCCGGGCGGTGGCCTCAAGCTCCCGGGGAACCGCCGTCGTGCCGAGGTAGGGGTTGGCTTGGGGGAAGCTCGCCCCGTAGGCGGTGAGCAGCGCCTTGAGCCGCTCGACCTTGGCCCGCTCGCCCTCCAGGAAGCGGTGGTAGGGCTCCACCGGCCCCTTTGCCGCCAGCACCCGGGCGTAGAAGGCGTAGCTCTGGTAGGCCCCGGCGGGGCCGGCCAGGGCCTCGAGCAGGGCCTCGTGGACGGTGGTGGTGAGGGGAATGCCCTGGCCCAGGGCGGGCAGGGCGAGAAGGAGGAGCATCGCGACCTTCCGCATGCCCCCAAGGTACACGAAACCCGCCCTCGTTGACGGAAAACCCCGGCTCTCCTAGAATGAGGGACGCTGCGCGGTGAGCGTAGCTCAGGTGGTTAGAGCACCGGTCTGTGGAACCGGGGGTCATGGGTTCAAGTCCCATCGCTCACCCCAATCCTGCCACCCCCGTCGGGGGTGGTAGCCTTAAAGGGACGGGCGGCCCGGCCGCCGGGCGAGGATGGCGGAATTGGTAGACGCGCCAGACTTAGGATCTGGTGGGGCAATCCCGTGCGGGTTCAAGTCCCGCTCCTCGCACCAGGGTCCGGGCCGCCCGGCTCCCCCGAGGTGAACATGCCAGAGATCGTCGAACGAGAGGGCTACCGGGTGAAGATCCGGGCGGAGGTGCCGGCCGAGGAGGTCGAGGGCGCCTACCGCCTGTTGCTCGAGGCCTACCGCAAGCGGGCCAGGATCCCCGGCTTCCGGCCGGGGCGGGTGCCGGACCGGGTCCTCGAGGCCCGCATCGGCCGCCAGGCCCTTTTGGCCGAGGTCCGGGAGGAACTCCTCGACCGCCACCTCCCCGAGGCGATCCGCGAGCTCGGGCTCGACCCGGTGGCGGTGCGGCGGGTCGAGGGCGAGCCGGCGCTGGGGGCGCCCTTCGTCTTCGAGGCCGAGATCGAGAACTACCCCGAGGTCGAGCTCCCCGACTGGAAGGGCTTCGAGCTCGAGGCCGGGGTTCCCGAGGTGGGGGAGGAAGCGGTGGAGGCCGCCCTCGCCGACCTCCAGAGGCGCTACGCCGAGGTCGAGGCGGTCGACCGCGAGGCCCGGGAGGGCGACCAGGTGGTGGCGGTCACCGAGGAGGGCCGGGAGGTCGTCCTCGACCTCGACGAGGCCGAGGGGGAGGTCCGCGCCGCCCTTCTGGGCAAGCGGGCCGGCGACGAGGTCGAGCTGCCCCTGGTCGACGAGGAGGGCCGGCCGCTGGAGAAGACCGCCCGGCTCCGGATCAAGGAGGTCCGGGAGGTCCGCCGCCCCGAGCTCGACGACGAGTTCGCCAAGACCCTGGGCTACCAGGACCTCGCGGAGGCCAGGGAGAAGATCGGCCTCGAGCTCCGCCGCCGGGCCGAGGCCCAGGCCCGGGAGGCCCGCAAGGCGGAGTTTCTGGAGAGGCTCGCCGAGGGGCTCAAGGCCGAGCTGCCCCCGGCCCTGGTCGAGGCCGAGGAACGGGCGATCTGGGGGGAGCTGGCCGAGGACCTGGCCAAGAAGGGGATCCCCCTGGAGGACTACCTCAAGGGCTTGGAGGCCGAGGGCAAGCTCGAGGCGCTCAAGGCCGACGTCCGCCGGGGGGCCGAGCGCCGGGTGCGGCGGGGGCTGGCGCTGGAGAAGCTCACCGAGGAGCTCGGGGTCAAGCTCGAGGAGGACGAGTGGCGGGCCTACCTCGAGGAGCTCGCCGGCCGTTACGGCCTGAAGCCCAAGGACTTCGAGCGGGCGGTGGGGGAGGAGGGGCTCCGGCGCCTCTACCTCCGCCGCCTCCACGACAAAACCCTGGAGACCGCCCTGGAGCGGCTGGCGGCCTGAATACCGCCCTGGGGCACAGGCGGCCCCCGCCGGGGCCGTAGAATGGACGGCGATGGTGGTCCCTTACGTAATCGAGCAGACCAGCCGCGGCGAGCGGGTCTACGACATCTACTCCCGGCTCCTTAAGGACCGGATCATCTTCCTGGGGGTGCCGATCGACGCCCAGGTGGCCAACACCGTGGTGGCCCAGATGCTCTTCCTCGAGGCCCAAAACCCCAAGGCCGAGATCAAGCTCTACATCAACTCCCCCGGCGGCGAGATCGACGCCGGGCTGGCGATCTACGACACCATGCAGTACGTCAAGGCGCCGGTCTCGACCATCGTGGTGGGGCTCGCGGCCAGCATGGGGGCGGTGATCCTGGCCGCCGGCGAGCCCGGCCGCCGCTTCGCCCTCCCCAACTCGCGGGTGATGATCCACCAGCCCTGGGGCGGCGCCCAGGGGCAGGCCACCGACATCGCGATCCGGGCCGAGCAGATCCTCAAGATGCGGGACAAGCTCAACCGCATCCTGGCCGAGCACACCGGCCGGCCCCTGGAGCAGGTCGCCAGGGACACCGACCGCGACTTCTGGATGAGCGCCGAGGAGGCCAAGGACTACGGTTTGGTGGACCGGGTGGTGCGGCGTGGCGAAGCGGAGTAAGGCGAGCTGCAGCTTCTGCGGTCGGGGCTACCCCGAGGTCGACCGCCTCTTCGAGGCCCCCATCGGGGAGGTCTACATCTGCTCCGACTGCGTCGAGCGGGCCCACGAGCTCCTGTTGGAGACCCGCGCCCCCCGGACGCGGGGCCCCGAGCGCCTGCCCGCCCCCGCCGAGATCAAGGCCTTTCTCGACCAGTACGTGGTGGGGCAGGAGGAGGCCAAGAAGGTCCTCTCGGTGGCGGTCTACAACCACTACAAGCGGCTCCGCCACGCCGAGACCGGGGGCGAGGTCGAGATCCAGAAGTCGAACATCCTGCTGATCGGTCCCACCGGCACCGGCAAGACCCTCCTGGCCGAGACCTTGGCCCGCTTCCTCGACGTCCCCTTCGCGATCGCCGACGCCACCACCCTGACCGAGGCCGGCTACGTCGGCGAGGACGTCGAGAACGTGGTGCTAAGGCTCCTCCAGGCCGCCGGCATGGACGTCGAGGCCGCCGAGCGGGGGATCGTCTACATCGACGAGATCGACAAGATCGCCCGCAAGTCGGAGGGGCCCTCGATCACCCGCGACGTCTCCGGCGAGGGGGTGCAGCAGGCCCTGCTCAAGATCGTCGAGGGGACGGTGGCCCACGTGCCCCCCCAGGGCGGCCGCAAGCACCCCCACCAGGAGCTGATCGCGGTCGACACCCGGAACATCCTCTTCATCCTCGGCGGGGCCTTCGAGGGGCTCGACGCCATCGTCAAGGCCCGCGCCGACCAAAGCCCCATCGGGTTCGCTCCCGAGGCCCGGGAGGGGGGGCGGCCCGAGGTGATCCCCGAGGACCTGGTGAAGTTCGGGCTGATCCCCGAGTTCGTCGGTCGGGTGCCGGTGATCGTCGAGCTCGAGGCCCTCGACGAGGACGCCCTGGTGCGCATCCTCACCGAGCCCAAGAACGCCCTGGTCAAGCAGTACCAGGCCCTCTTCGCCATGGAGGGGGTGGACCTGGAGTTCACCCCCGCCGCCCTTAAGGCGATCGCCCGGCGGGCCGCCGAGCGGGGCACCGGGGCCCGGGGCCTGCGGGCGGTGATCGAGCGGGCGATGTACGAGCTGATGTACGCCCTGCCCGGACGCCGGGTGGAGCGGATCGTCTTCGACGCCCGCCACCTCGAGGCCCCCCTCGCCGCCCTCGACGAGGCCGAGCTCCGGCAGGCCAGCTAGGTATCCGACGATGCGTCTGTTTACCCGAGAACCCCAAAGGCCCCTGCTGCCGCTTCGGAACCTGGTCCTCTTCCCCGGCGCCCAGGCCTGGATCGACGTGGGGCGGCCCGGCTCCAAGGCGGCGGTGGAGGCGGCCCTGGCCAAGGACCGCCGGCTCTTCCTCGCCACCCAGCGGGACCCCTCGACCAACCGGCCCGGCCGGGAGGACTTCCACCCGATGGGGCTCGTCGCCGAGATCCGGCGGGTCAGCCGGCTCTCCGACGGCACCCTCCGGATCCTGGTCGAGGGCCTGGAGCGGGGGGAGCTCCTGGAGGTGGCGGGGGACGAGGTGCCCCTGGCCCGCTACCGGCCGGTCCCCGAGCCCGCCGTCGCCGAGCCCGAGCGGGTGCGGGCGCTGATGCCCCGGGTCAAGGAGGCCTTCGCCCGCTACGTCGCCGGCCACAAGGGGCTCCGGCTCGACCGCCACCAGCTGGAGGAGATCCAGGCTGAGGCCGACCCCGCCCGGCTCGCCGACCGGGTGGCCCACCACGCCACCTGGGAGACCGCCGACAAGGCCGAGGTCCTGGCCCGGGTCCCGGTCGAGGACCGGCTGGAGTGGGTGCTCGGGCTCTTGGAGCGGGACCTCGAGCGCTTCGAGCTCGACCGCCGGATCGCCGCCCGGGTCAAGGAGCAGATGGACCAGAACCAGCGCGAGTACTACCTGCGCGAGCAGATGCGGGCGATCCAGAAGGAGCTCGGGGGCGAGGACCAGGTCTCCGAGGTCGAGGAGCTGCGGGAGCGGATCGAGCAAAAGGGCTTCCCCGAGGAGGTCAAGGCCAAGGCGTTAAAGGAGCTCGCCCGCTACCAGCGGTTGCAGCCGGGCAGCCCCGAGGCGGGGGTGATCCGCACCTACCTCGACTGGTTGCTGGACCTGCCCTGGAGCGAGGCCAGCCAGGACGTCCTCGACCTCGCCCGCACCCGGGCCCAGCTCGACGCCGACCACTACGCCCTCGCCGATGTCAAGGAGCGGATCCTGGAGTTCCTGGCGGTGCAGAAGCTGGCCGGGGAGGAGGGCGCCAAGGGGCCGATCCTCTGCCTGGTGGGGCCGCCGGGGGTGGGGAAGACCTCGCTCGGCCGCTCGGTCGCCGAGAGCATGAACCGCCGCTTCGTGCGGGTCTCCCTGGGGGGCGTGCGGGACGAGGCCGAGATCCGCGGCCACCGCCGCACCTACGTCGGGGCCCTCCCCGGCAAGATCCTTCAGGGGATGAAGAAGGCCGGCACCGTCAACCCGGTCTTCCTCCTCGACGAGGTCGACAAGCTCGGGGTCGACTGGCGCGGCGACCCCGCCGCCGCCTTGCTCGAGGTCCTCGACCCCGAGCAGAACAAGGCCTTCCAGGACCACTACCTCGAGGTCCCCTACGACCTCTCGCGGGTCTTCTTCATCGCCACCGCCAACACCCTGGCCACCATCCCCCGGCCCCTGCTCGACCGCATGGAGGTGGTCGAGCTCCCCGGCTACACCCCGCTTGAGAAGCGGGAGATCGCCCGCCGCCACCTCTGGCCCAAGGTCGCCCGCCGGGCCGGGGTGGCCGACAAGGCGGCGGTGAGCGAGGCCGCCCTCGAGCGGATCATCGAGGAGTACACCGAGGAGGCCGGGGTGCGGAACCTCGAGCGCGAGCTGGCCAAGCTCGCCCGGCGGATGGCCCGGCGCTACCTCGAGGCCCCCTGGGAAGGGGTCCGCGAGGTCGGCCCCGACGAGCTCGAGGCCCTGCTGGGGGTGCCCAAGTACCGCCGGGAGCGGCGGGAGAAGGAGCCCCTCCTGGGGGCCGCCCAGGGGCTGGCCTGGACCCCGGTGGGCGGGGCGCTGCTGGTCGTCGAGGTGCTGGCGGTGCCGGGCAAGGGCCAGCTCAGCCTCACCGGCAGCCTCGGCGAGGTCATGAAGGAGTCGGCCCAGGCCGCCCGCAGCTACCTCCGGGCCCACGCCGAGCGGTTCGGCCTGCCCCCCGACCTCCACGAGAAGTGGGACCTCCATGTCCACGTCCCCGAGGGGGCGGTGAAGAAGGACGGCCCCTCGGCGGGGGTGACCATCGCCACCGCCCTGGCGAGCGCCCTCTCCGGCCGGCCGGTGCGCTCCGACCTGGCGATGACCGGCGAGATCACCCTGAGGGGCCGGGTGCTGGCGGTGGGGGGGATCAAGGAGAAGCTCCTGGCCGCCTACGCCGCCGGAGTCGAGGAGGTGCTCCTGCCCCGGGAGAACGCCAAGGACCTCGCCGAGGTGCCCGCCGAGGTCAAGGAGGGGCTCCGCCTCACCCTGGTCGAGCGGGTCGAGGAGGTCCTCGAGGCCGCCCTCCTGCCCGCCCCGCCGCCCGCCGACCGCGACGCCGACCGCCCCGCCGGCTGGGCCGGGGCCTAGATCCGGGCCAGGAGCCGGCGGGCCCAGAGCGGGGCCATCAGGAACCCGGTGGACCCGAAGCCGGAGAACAGGAACCCGCCGGGGATCTCCTCAAGCGGCACCGCCCGGCGGTAGCGGACCGCCGACCAGGCCCCCAGCACGGTGGGGGGCCGGCCCATAAGCGCCCGGGCCGCCGCCCGGAGCTCGGCGAGCTCGCCGGCGGTGGGGGTCGGCTCGGAAAAGCGCACAAGCGGCCGGTAGCTCCCCCCCACCGCGCCGCCGGCGTGGAAGACCCCGGCGATCCGCCCGTCGCCGGGCTCGGCCACCAGGAGCAGGCTGCCGGCGGTGAGCCGGCCGCCGGGGAGGACCCCGGCCCCCTCGGCCCCGCCGGCCCAGACCACCGCCCCGGCCAGGAAGCGGCCGTCGTCCAGCCACACCCCCCCGGGCTCCAGGAAGACCACCCGGGCCCGCACCCGGGGCAGCCCCGCCAGCAGGCCGGCCAGCAGCCGCCGGGGCCGCAGCCAGAAGGCGGTGGGGAGGAGGAGGGCGTCCCCTCGCCAGCGGTGGGGGAGACCGCTCTCGGCGAGCCGCGCCCGCCAGCCGGGCCGGGCCTCGGGGGGGACCCGGTGGGTGAGCCCGAAACGGAGGGGGACGTAGCGGCGGTAGAGCCGGGCGGCGGCCTCGAGGGCCGCCCCGGCCTCGGGCACCGGCCGCCCCCGCTTGGCCCGCACCGGGTTGACCACCGCCACCGGCGCGTGGCTCGCCCCCGTCCCCCGGGCGATCACCGTCACCCGGAGGCCGGCCTCGGCCAGGGCGCGGGCGGCCACCGCCCCGGCGATCCCCGCCCCCACCACCAGGAAGTCGGCCCCCTTGGGGGCGGTCCGGCCCGCCGGCGCCGGCAGCAGGACCGGGCTAGAACCGGTAGCGGCCGCCCTCTTCCCGGGCCAGCCCCCGGGCCCTGAGGCCATCGAGCACCTCCCTGGCTTCGGTCTCGCCGACCCCCGCCGCCTCGGCGAGCTCGGCCGGGCTCACCGACCCCCGCCGGAAGGCCAGCTGCATCGCCAGCCGCTCCAGCGCCCAGGGGCTCGGCCCCCGCCCCAGGAGCCGGCGGGTCCAGCCGTCGACCAGGAGGGCCAGGGCCAGCCCGGCCGCCAGCGCCGGGGGCCAGAGGAAGAGGGTGAACCAGACCAGGGTGAACCCGAGGCCGAACCCGGTCAGCGCCAGCGCCCAGCGGAGGGTCGCGGGCATCCCCTTAGGCGACCGCCTCCCTGGCCGCCGGGCGGTGGAGCACCCCGACCACCTCGCCGAAGAGGAGGTGGGGGCTCGCCTCGGTGACCCTTACCCGGTAGAGCCCCGGACCCGGGGCCTCCTCGGCCGGGACCAGCACCGGGTGGTTGCCGCGGTCGTGGCCCTCGGCGAAGCCGGCCTCCTTGGCCCCGCCGCGGATCAGGACCTCGACCTCGCGCCCCACCCAGGCGCGGTTTCGCTCCAGGCTCCAGGCCTTTTGCTTCTCGATCAGCCGCTGCAGCCGCTCGACCTTGACCTCGCGGGGCAGGTCGGGGAAGTGCTCGGCCGCCGCCGTGCCCGGCCGGGCCGAGTAGATGAACATGTAGGCGTGGTCGAAGCCGACCTCGTCGTAGAGGGAGAGGGTGGCCTGGAAGTCCTCCTCGGTCTCGCCGGGGAAGCCGACGATGAGGTCGGTGGAGAGGACGGCGTCGGGGAGGTGGTCGCGGATCACTTCGATCCGCCGCAGGTAGTCGGCCCGGCGGTACTCCCGGGCCATGCGCCGGAGCACCCGGTCCGAGCCCGACTGGGCGGGGAGGTGGATGTAGCGGGCGATCGCCGGGGTCTCGGCGATCGCCCGAACGATCGCCTCGGTGAAGTTCACCGGGTGGCTGGTCAGAAACCGCACCCGGGGGATCCCCATCGCGCCAACCATCCGAAGGAGCTCGGCGAAGGAGGGGTAGTCGGGGCGGTCGTTGCCGTAGGAGTTGACGTTCTGGCCGAGCAGGGTCACCTCGACGACCCCGGCCGCCTTGAGCTGTTCGATCTCCTTTAGGATCACCTCGGGGGGGCGGCTCACCTCCACCCCGCCCCGGGTCCGGGGGACCACGCAGTAGGTGCAGCGGTGGTTGCAGCCCCGGATGATCGGCACGTAGGCGGCCAGGGCCCCCGCCGGGGGCGGCGGGATCGCCCGGTCGAGGGCGGGGTCGAAGGCGGTGTCCCAAAACCGCCCCCGGGCGGCCAGGGCCTCCCCGATGCGGGTGATCGCCCCCGGCCCCAGCAGGAGGTCGACCTCGAACTTCTCGGCGATCGCCTGCCCCTCGGGGAGCTGGGCCAGGCAGCCCATCATCCCGATCACCAGCCCCCGGCGCGCCTTCTCCTTGCGCAGCCGCCCGAGGAGGCTCTTGACCTTCTCCACCGGCTTGCCCCGGACGGCGCAGGTGTTGACCAGCACCAGGTCGGCGTCCTCGATCGCCTCGACCATCTGGAACCCCAGGCTGGCCAGCTCGGAGGCCACCAGGTGGGTGTCGTACTCGTTCATCTGGCAGCCGTAGGTGACGATGTGGGCGCGCATCAGCCCCCGCATTTTAGCACCCCGGGGGGCAATTGTCCTATACTGGGTGGGATGATCCGGATCCTGATCGCCGACGACCACGCCCTCTTCCGCGAGGGGCTCAAAAGCCTCCTCGAGGCCGAACCCGACTTCCGGGTGATCGGGGAGGCCGCCAGCGGGAGGGAGGCGCTGAGGGCGGCGCTGGAGACCCAGCCGGACGTGATCCTGATGGACATCCAGATGCCCGGGCTCGACGGGGTGGGGGCCACCAAGGAGATCCTCAAGGAGAACCCCGAGGCCAAGGTGGTGATGCTCACCATGTACCGCCAGGACGCCTACGTCTTCGAGGCGGTGAAGGCCGGGGCCCGGGGCTACCTCCTCAAGGACGCCAGCGCCGACGAGCTGATCGACGCGATCCGACGGGTCTACGCCGGCGAGGTGCTGCTCGACGCCGAGCTCGCCGAGCAGATCATCCAGGACTTCCACGCCAAGGCCCAGGAGATCCCCACCTCCAGCCGGGCCGACCTCACCGACCGCGAGGTCCAGATCCTCCGCCTCTTGGCCCAGGGGGCGACCAACCAGGAGATCGCCGACGACCTGGGCATCTCGGAGAAGACCGTTCGCAACCGCCTTTCCGAAATCTTCGCCAAGCTCCACCTGAACAACCGCACCCAGGCGGCCCTCTACGCGATCCGGGAGGGGCTCGCCGACTTCGAGGACTAGCTCGGTGGACCCCCGGGCGCTGCTGTTCGCCTTCGCGCCGCTGGCCAGCGAGGAGGACCGCCGGGCCTTCCTGGTGGCCCACCTCGCCGAGCGGGGGCTCGGGCCCCGGGTCGACGCCGCCGGCAACGTCCTCGCCGGCGAGGGTCCGGTCTGGCTCCTGGCCCACTACGACACCGTGCTGCCCCCCACCCCGATCCGCGAGCGGAACGGCCGCTGGTACACCCCGGCGGTGGGCGACAACTCCAGCGGGGTGGCGGTGACCCTGGCGCTGGCCGGCTGGGAGGGCCTCGGGGTCGCCTTCACCGTGGGCGAGGAGGGGCTTGGGAACCTCAAGGGGGCCCGGGCCTTCTTCGCCGAGCACCGCCCCCGCTGGGCGGTGGCGGTGGACGGTTACCTCGGCACCCTGGTCCCCTGGGCGGTGGGCTCGGTGCGGCTGGAGGCCCGCTTCCTCGGGCCCGGCGGCCACGCCTGGGGCGACCGCGGCCGCCCCAGCTCAAGCCACGCCCTGGGCCTGGCCCTGGCCGCCCTCTACGCCCTGCCGCTCCCCCCCGAGGCCGGGCTCAACGCCGGCCGGGTCTGGGGGGGCGGGGCGATCAACGCGATCCCCGCCGAGGCCGGCCTCTGGCTCGACCTCCGGGCCCGCACCCCGGAGGTCCTCGAGGCCCTCTACCGCGAGGCCCGCGCCGCCCTCGCCGAGGCCGCCGCCCGGGCCGGGGTCGAGGTGCGGATCCGGCTCCTGGGCCGCCGCCCGGCCGGGGCCACCGCTCCCGCGCCCCTGGCCGAGGCCGCCGAGGCGGCGGTGCGGGAGGTGGGGCTTCGGCCCGAGGTCCGGGCCGCCTCCACCGACGCCGCCGCCGCCATCGAGGCGGGGGTGCCGGCGATCGCGGTGGGGGCCTACCGCGGCGGCGGGGCCCACACCCCCGACGAGTGGGTGGAGCCCGACTCGCTGGTGACCGGGGTCCGGCTGCTCGCCGCCCTCCTGGGCCGGCTACCATAGGGGCGTGAGCCGCTTGTTCCCCGAGGGGGTCTACTACCTCTACCTGATGGGGCCCGACGGCCCCGAGTACGCCAGCGTGCTGCTCGACGACGGCCGCTACCTCTACGCCTTCTCCAACCAGGACGCCGCCCGGGCCCTGGCCGAGCGGCTGGGGGCCGAGGTCGGCTACTTCCCCACCCCCGCCGACCTCTTCTACGGCCTGCCCCCCGGCACCCGGGGGTTCCTGCTCGACTACGACCCGGTCGCCGGCGAGGGCTACCGGGTCCGGAGGGAGGAGCTGGGGTGAGGGTCGGGGTGCTCGACACCTGGCTCCCCCGCCGCTACCTGCCCTTCTGGGAGGCCTACCTCGCCGAGCTGGGGGCGGGGGTGGTGCGCCCCGAGACCCCCTTCCCGGCCGCCCTGGAGGCCGACGCCCCGGACTGGGCGACCCCGCCCTTGCGGGCGGTGCTCGGCCGCCTCGACGAGCTCGCACCCCGGGTCGATCGCCTCCTCGTCCCCGACGCCCAGCTGGGGGTCGACGCCGAGCGGGGCGGGGGCCAGTGCCCCTGGGTGCGGGACCTCGCCGCCACCCTGCGGGAGCTCCGCCCCGCCGCCCCGCCGTTTTGGGTGGTCCCCGCCGAGCCCACCGAGGGGGTGCTGGGGGTGGCCGTCGCCCTGGGCGCCGAGCTCGCCGGAAGCCCCCCCGAGGTGCGGCGGGCGCTTGCGCGCACCCGCCACCTCCTGACCCCGCCGGGCCCCTTCGCCCTGCCGGGGGCGGCCCCGGAGCCGGCGGTGGGGCTGGCCGCCCCCCCCTACCTGCTCGAGGAACCCCGGCTCTACGCTGACCTGCTCGACGCCCTCCGCCCCCTGGGGCTGGGGGTGGCCGACCGGCCCCCGGCGCTCTTGCGCCAGGAGGGGCGGCGGATGGGGACCCGGGCGGTGCTCCCCACCGACCTCGAGTGGGCCGGGGCCGCCCACTCCCTGGCCCGCCGCCGGGGGGTGCGGGCGGTGGTCCTCCTCACCGACGACTGCCCCGGCCTCCTGCGGGTGGCCCGCTGGATCCGGGAGAGCCTGCCGGCGCCGGCGGTGGTCGCGGTCCTGGGGGAGGACCCGGCGGCGGTGCGGGCCGCCGTCGCCACGGGGTAGAGTAAGGATTCGTGGAGACCGACCGGTCGGTCATTCGCTACCTCCGACCCTACGCCTGGAAGTACGGGTTGGGGCTCACGCTGGGCCTCCTCTCCCTGATCGGCTCGGTCCTCGCCCCCTTCTTCCTTCGCCGGGCGATTGACGCGATCCAGGCCGGCCGGCCGTTTTGGGCCTTCGTCGTCGGGTTGCTGGCGGTGACCGCCGCCGCCGCCCTCTTCTCCTGGGGCCAGCGGCGGCTGGCGATCGTGGCCAGCCGGCAGGTCGAGGCCGACCTCCGGCGCGACCTCTTCGCCCACCTGCTGCGGCTCGACTTCGCCTACTACCACCAAAAGCCGGTCGGCGACCTGATGAACCGGCTCAACACCGACCTCCAGGCGGTCCGGGACATGCTCGGTCCGGGGGTGAACATGGGGTTTCGGGTCGGCCTCTTCCTCGTCCTCGCCTTCGCCGCGATGTTCTGGGTCAACCCCCGCCTCGCCGCCTGGGTCACCCTGGCGGCCGGGCCGGCGCTGGTGGTGGCCCGGGTCTTCATCGCCCTGGAGGAACGCCGCTGGCGGGAGGCCCAGGAGGTCTACGACCGGATCGCCGCCCGGGCCGAGGAGGACCTCGCCGGCATCCGGGTGATCAAGGGGTTCGCCCTCGAGGACCGCGAGCGGGCCCGGTTCGCCGAGCTCAACCGCGCGTACATCCGCAAGAACCTGGCCCTGGCCCTGGCCGAGGGGCCGATGCAGGGGGCGATGAGCCTGTTGATGGGTCTGGCGGTCCTGGTGCTCCTGGCCAAGGGCGGCACCGAGGTGATCGCCGGCCGGATGACCCTCGGCGAGTTCGTCCAGTTCAACGCCTACCTGGGCCTGCTCACCTGGCCGGTGCTGGGGGTGGGCTGGGTGCTGGAGCTCTTCCAGCGGGGCCGGACCTCCTACCGCAGGATTTTGGAGCTCTTCCAGGCCCGCCCGGCGATCGCCGACGGCCCCGCCACCGACCCCACGATCCGCGCCCTGGACGGCGGGGTCGCCTTCGAGGGGGTGGGGCTCCGGCTGGAGGACCGCCAGGTGTTGCGGGCGATCACCCTGCGGCTCCGGCCCGGGATGACCCTGGGGGTGACCGGCCGGACCGGAAGCGGCAAGACCATGCTGGCCCGGCTCATCCCCCGGATCCTCGACCCCACCGAGGGCGAGGTCCGGGTGGGCGGCCACCCGGTCCGGAGGGTGCCGCTGGCGGTGCTGCGGGGGGCGGTGGGGATGGCCCCCCAGGAGCCCTTTCTGTTTTCCGAGACGATCCTGGAGAACATCGCCTTCGGGATGCCCCGGCCCGACCGCGCCAAGGCGATCTGGGCCGCCAAGCTGGCCGGCGTCCACGACGAGATCGAGCGCTTTCCCCAGGGCTACGACACCGTGCTGGGGGAGCGGGGGGTCACCCTCTCGGGGGGCCAGCGGCAGCGGGTGGCGCTGGCCCGGGCGCTGGCCAAGGAGCCCGAGGTGCTGATCCTCGACGACGCCCTCTCGGCGGTGGACGCCGAGACCGAGCACCGGATCCTGGAGGGCCTGCGCTCGGTTCTCGGCCGCCAGACCACCCTGCTCATCAGTCACCGGGTCACCGCCCTGCGCCACGCCGACTGGATCGTGGTCCTCGACCGGGGGCGGATCGTCGAGGAGGGCACCCACGAGGAGCTCCTGGCCCGGGGCGGCGCCTACGCCGAGATCGAGCGGCTGCAGCGGTTGGAGGAGGAGCTGTGAGCGCCCCCGACGCCGGCCGCTTCGACCCCCGGCTCCTCCGCCGGGTGCTGGCCTTCGTCCGCCCCTACCTCGCCCAGGTGGCGCTGGCGCTCCTGTTCATCCTCGCCACCACCCTGCTCACCAACCTCTTTCCCCTGGTCTTCAAGTTCGCGGTCGACGAGGCCCTGGCCCCCAAGCCCCCCCGCCCCCCCGCCGACCGGGTCCACGCCCTCTGGCTCGCCGCCGGGGTCTACCTCGGGCTCAAGCTGCTCGACGCCGGCTTCCGCTTCGCCCAGACCTACCTCCTCACCTGGATCGGCCAGCACGTGCTCTCGGACCTCCGCCGGGCGATCTTCGACAAGCTGATGCGGCTCCATGTGGGGTTCTTCGACCGCACCCCCACCGGTCGGGTGCTCACCCGGCTGACCTCCGACGTCGACGCCATCCAGCGCTTCATCACCGGGGGGCTGGTGGGCTTCGCCGCCGACCTCTTCATGGTCGTCGGGATCATGGCCTTCATGCTCTGGCTCGACTGGCGGCTGGCGCTGGTGGCGTTTTGGGTGATGCCGATCCTGCTGGCGGTCACCACCTGGCTCCGGGTGCGGATGCGGGCCGCCTACCGCCGGATGCGGTTCCGGCTCTCGGAGTTGAACGCCTTTTTGGCCGAGAACCTGGCCGGGGTGCTGACCATCCAGCTGTTCGTGCGGGAGGCCCGCCAGCGGCGCAAGTTCGACGAGAAGAACCGCCGGTTGCTCGCCGCCCACGTCGACGTGATCCGCTGGTTCGCCCCCTTCTTCCCGGCGGTCAGCTTCCTCGGGGAGCTGGCGGTGGCCTCGGTGCTCTACCGGGGCGGCGGCGACGCGGTGCGGGGGGCGGTGAGCCTGGGGCTCCTGGTCGCCTTCGTCGAGTACACCCGGAACTTCTTCGAACCCTTGAGGGACCTCTCCGACAAGTTCAACATCCTGCAGGCGGCGATGGCCGCCGCCGAGCGGATCTTCGCCCTGCTCGACACCCCCGAGGAGGTCACCGACCGCCCCGGGGCCCGCCCGGTGGGCCGGCTTCGGGGGGCGATCGCCTTCGAGGACGTCTGGTTCGCCTACCAGGGGGAGGACTGGGTGCTCCGGGGGGTGAGCTTCTCGGTCCGCCCCGGCGAGCGGGTGGCGCTGGTGGGCCACACCGGGGCCGGCAAGACCAGCGTGATCAACCTGATCGCCCGCTTCTACGACGTGCAGCGGGGGGCGGTCAGGGTCGACGGGGTCGACGTTCGGGACTACCGCCAGCGGGACCTCCGCCGGTCGGTGGGGATCGTGATGCAGGAGCCCTTCCTCTTCTCCGGGACGATCCTCGAGAACCTCCGGCTCGGCGACCCCTCGATCCCCCTGGAGCGGGTGCGGGAGGTGGCCCGGATGGTGGGGCTGGAGGAGGCGATCCTTCGCCGCCCCGAGGGCTACCGGACCCGGCTCGGCGAACGGGGGGCGGGGCTCTCCACCGGCGAGCGGCAGTTGCTCGCCCTGGCCCGGGCGCTCCTGATGAACCCCGACATCCTGCTGATCCTCGACGAGGCCACCGCCAGCGTCGACAGCGAGACCGAGCGGAAAATGCAGGCGGCCCTGGCCCGGGCCAGCCAGGGGCGGACCACCCTGATCATCGCCCACCGGCTCTCCACCATCCAGGACGCCGACCGCATCCTGGTCTTCCGCCGGGGGGAGCTGGTCGAGGAGGGCCGCCACCCCGAGCTGCTCGCCCGGGGCGGCTACTACGCCCGGCTCTACGCCCTCTCGGCCTCGAGGCCGGCCTAGGCTACTCCGCGATCGCCCGGGCCAGCAGCCGGCCCTTGGCGTCGAGGAAGCGCACCTCGCTCGGCGCCCGCCCGAGCTCCACCAGCACGAAGGGGCTGGTCAGGGCCTGGGTGACGATGGCGCCGGCGGCGGGCCGGCCGAGCCGGAGCCGGAGGTAGAAGACCCGGCCCTCGGGGTAGCCGGAGAGGACCTCGACGCGGTAGCCCCCGCTCGGCTTAAGCCCCCAGAAGAAGCCGGCCAGGCAATGCCCGGGGGCCAGGGCCGGGGGCGGCGGCGGGGGCACCTGGGCCCCGTAGGCCAGCTGCCAGAGCCGGGCCACGCCCTTTGGCGAGCAGGCCAGGTAGGCCAACGGGCTGCGGCCCCGGTAGGCGGCGTAGCCGCCGCGTTTCAGGACCCGCCAGGAGGGGGTTTCGGGGGCCATTTCGACCGGAACCTCCGTCTGAATCCTAAGCGAGGTGCGGCGGTAGACCCAGGGGGCGGGGACGAAGCGGTAGCCGGGGTAGACCGGAAGCAGCCGCTCGAAGACCGCCATCCGCCGGCCCCGGGCGCGGGCCTCGAGTTCGGCCACCACCACCCGGTTCTCGGCCGGGGTCAGGCGGCCGAAGACGGGGGGCGCGGGCCTCGGGGTGTAGGTCCGGGTCTTGCCCGAGGCCAGGTACCCGCCGAGCCGGTACCAGGCGGCGCCGTCGTAGTACCAGCTGGCCGCCAGGGCGGTGCGGGCCTCGACGACCACCCGCCCGCTTTCCGGGTCGTAGCCGGCCCGGACCAGGGGGCGCACCGGGGGGAGGAGCTCCCGCCAGAGCGGCATGCCGTTGACCCAGAGCGCCCCGGAAACGGCCCAGGGCGAGCCCCCCGAGCCCGGTTCCAGGGTCAGGGTCTGGCCCTCCAGGTTCACCGTCATGGGGTCGCCGTAGAAGTAGACCCAGCGCTCGCTGGCGGTGGGGGTCAGCAGCTCGACCTCGTGGGCGTTGTAGTAGGGGTGTTCGGGGAGCACCACCCGGCAGCCGGCGAGCGGCACCAGGGCGAGGAGCCAGAGCAACCATTTGGCCTTCATCCCCCCATTCTACCCGGGAGCCGGGTCAGCTCCGGGCCGCCCTGGGGTCGAGGGCGTCGCGGAGGCCGTCGCCGAGCAGGTTGAAGCCGAGCACCGCCAGCATGATGGCCAGCCCGGGGAAGAGGCTGATCCAGGGGGCGGTGCTGAAGTACTGGAAGCCGCGGGCGATCATCACCCCCCACTCGGGGGCCGGTGGCTGGGCCCCCAGGCCCAGAAAGCCCAGCCCGGCGGCGTCGAGGATGGCGGTGGCGATCGAAAGGGTGGCCTGCACGATCAGGGGGGAGAGGCCGTTGGGGAGCACGTGGCGGAGCAGGATGCGGGGGTTCGAGGCCCCCAGCGCCCGGGCCGCCGCCACGAACTCCTGCTCCTTCAGGGAGAGCACCATGCTGCGGGCGAGCCGGGCGAAGACCGGCACCTGCACCGCCCCCACCGCCAGCATCGCGTTCCCGATTCCGGGGCCGATCACCGCCACGATCGCGATCGCCAGCAGGATCGAGGGGAAGGCCAGCATGATGTCGATCAGCCAGGAGATCAGGGTATCGACCCAGCCCCCGAAGAAGCCGGCGACCAGGCCCAGCAGGGTGCCCGCCGCCAGCGCCAGGCTCACCGCCACCACCCCCACCCGGAGGCTGATCCGGGCCCCGTGCCAGACCCGGATGAGGATGTCGCGGCCGAGCTCGTCGGTGCCCATCGGGTGTTCGACGGTGGGGGGCTTGAGCCGGGCCCGCAGGTCGCGGTCCTTGGCCGGGTTGTAGGGGGCGAGGAGGGGCGCGAGCAGGGCCAGGAGGACGAAGAGCCCCACGATAACGAGCCCGGCCCGGCCCGAGCTGGAGCGGAGAAAGCGCCTCAGGGCCTGCTGGGTGGGGGTTTGGGCAGCCTTGACCATGGGCCTCCTATCGGTATTGGATCCGGGGGTCCAAGAGCCCGTACGAGAGGTCGACCAGGGCGTTCACCACCACGTAGATCCCGGCGATGAACAGGGTGCCGCCCTGGACGATCGGGTAGTCGCGGGACTGGATCGCCTCGTAGAGCCACTTGCCGATCCCCGGCCAGTTGAAGATCGTCTCGGTGAGGATCGCCCCGGTGAGCAGGGTTCCGAACCAGAGCCCGACGATGGTGATCACCGGGAGCATGGCGTTTTTGAGGGCGTGCTTCCAGATCACCACCCGCTCGGGCAGCCCCTTGGCCCGGGCGGTGCGCACGTAGTCCTGGGAGAGGACCTCGAGCATCGCGCTCCGCATCATCCGGGCGATCACCGCCGCCGGAATCGAGCCGAGCGCCAGCGAGGGGAGCACCAGGTGCCGGAGGGCGTCGGCCAGGACGTCGAAGCGGCGTTCGAGGAGGCTGTCGAGCACCACCAGCCCGGTGATCGGGTGGAAGCTCACCCCCACCCCCAGCCGCCCCGAGGGGGGCAGCCAGTGGAGGTTCACCGCGAAGATGTAGATCAGGAGCAGGCCCAGCCAGAAGATTGGCATCGAGACCCCGACCAGGGCCCCGGTCATCACCAGCAGGTCGAAGAGCGAGTTCTTGCGAATCGCCGCCAGGATCCCCGCCGGGATCCCCACCAAAAGGGCTACGATCATCGCCCCCACGGTGAGCTCGAAGGTGGCCGGGAAGCGGGCCCGGAGCTCCTCGGCGATGCTGACCTTGGAGAAGATCGAGCGGCCCAGGTCGCCCCGGAGGATGCGGCCGAGGTAGGCGGGGTACTGGCTGTCGAAGAGCTTGGTGGGGTCGCCGGTTTGGCGGTAGGCGGCCAGGTTCAAAAACAGCGGCTTGTCGAGGTTGAGCTCCTCCCGGAGGCGCTTTAGGGCCTCGGGGGTGGCCCTTTGGCCCAGCATCACCCGGGCCGGGTCGCCGGGGATCAGGTGGACGAAGGTGAAGACCAGGAGGCTCACGCCGAAGAGCACCGGGATGAGGCCGAGGAATCGGCGGATCGCGTAGGCGGCCACGGCCAAAGTATAAGGGGGAGGGCGGACGCCCTCCCCCCGGCCGCGCCGCGGCTACTTGACCTCGACCATGTAGAGGTCCTCGGAGCCGAGCGGGCTCGGGATGTAGTTCTTCACGTTCTTGCGGGTGGCGTGGAGCGGGTTGTTGTGGGCCACCGGGATCGAGAGCACGTACCGGTGGACCAGCCGCTGGGCCTCGGCGTAGAGCTTCTTGCGCTCGGCCAGGTCGGGGCTGATCCGGGCCTTATGGATGAGCCCGGCGATCTTCTGGCAGAAGTCGGTCTCGCAGCCGAGGTTGGTCTTGATCGAGGTGGGGCCGAAGAAGGTGTAGAGGTAGTTGTCGGGGTCGGGGTAGTCGGGGCTCCAGCCCAGCATGTACATGGGGAACTTACCCTTGTCGTAGTCGGCGAGGTAGGTGCCCCAGTCCTCGGTCTTCAGCTTGGCCTTGATGCCGACGTCGGCGAGGTAGGTGGCGATGGTCTCGGCGATCGGTTGCGGGGCCGGGAAGTAGGGCCGGGAAACCGGCATGTACCAGATCTCGGTCTCGAAGCCGTTCGGGTAGCCGGCCTCGGCCAGGAGCTGCTTGGCCTTCTTGGGGTCGTAGGGGAAGGGGGGCACGTCGCCGGCGCGGCCCCACATCGCCGGCGGCACGAACTCGGTGGCCCGCTCGCCGAGGCCGCCGTAGAAGGCGTCGACGATCGCCTGCCAGTCGACCGCCAGGGCGATCGCCTGGCGCACCTTGAGGTTGTCGAGCGGCTTGTTCTTCTGGTGGAAGGCGAGGTAGCCGATGTTCAGCCCTTTTTGCACCACCGCCACCAGGTTGGGGTCGGCCTTGACCGCCTTGAGGTCCTCGGGGGAGAGGTTGTTGGCGATCTGGATCGAGCCGGCCTTGAGCTCGGCCAGGCGGCTGGTGGGCTCGGGGATGCCCCGGAAGACCAGGGTGTCGACGTGGGCCATCCGCTTTGGATCGTAGTAGTCGGGGTTCTTCTCGAGCACCACCTTGTCGCCGATGGTCCAGCTCTTAAAGACGAAGGGCCCGGTGCCCACCACCCCGACCTCGGGGGTGCCGTACTTATCGGGGTCGGCCATCACCGCCTTGGGGCTGTCGATGCCAAAGTAGCTGGCGGCGACCATCTGGGGGAAGAAGCCGACCGGGGTGGTGAGGTAGAAGCGCACCGTGTAGTCGTCGACCACCTCGACCCGGTCGATCACCGAGCCCTCCCCCTTGAAGCCGCCGAAGACCCAGGTGAAGGGGACGAACTCCTTGTTGCCGCGGTAGGGGTTGTCCTTCTCGTTCCAGCGGTCGAAGTTGAACTTCACCGCCTGGGCGTTGAAGGGGGTGCCGTCGTGGAACTTGACCCCCTTCCTGAGGTGGAAGGTCCAGACCTTGGAGTCGCTGCTCGCCTCCCAGCGGGTGGCCAGCCCGGGGATCGGGTTCACCGTCCCGGGCTCGAAGGTCACCAGGGTCTCGACCACCTGCTTGGCGACCCGGAGCGAGTTGCCGTCCTGGGCTGCCGCCGAGTCGAGGGTGACCGGCAGCTTGGACTGGCCGTAGACCAGGGTCTGGGCAAAGCCCAGACCGGCCAGGGCGAAGAGCGCGAGGATGATGCCCGAAAAACGTTTCATACCCACCTCCCAATCCTTTCCTAACGGGACCAAGTATAAGCCGCCCCCTTAAGGGGCGGCAAGGAAGGCTGGGGGACCTAGCCCCCGAGGTAAGCCTTCTTGACCTCCTCGTTTTGGGCCAGCTCCTTGGCCGGGCCGGCCAGGGTGATCTCGCCGGTTTGGAGGACGTAGCCGCGGTGGGCGACCTCCAGGGCCTTGAGGGCGTTTTGCTCCACCAACAGGATCGTCTTGCCGCGCTTGTTGAGCTCGGCGACGGTCTCGAAGATCACGTCCACCAGTACCGGCGCGAGCCCCATCGAGGGCTCGTCGAGGAGCAGGATCCGGGGGTCCTGCATCAGCGCCCGGCCGATCGCCAGCATCTGCTGCTCGCCGCCGGAGAGGGTGCCCCCGAGCTGGCGACGGCGCTCGGCCAGGCGGGGGAAGAGCTCGAAGACCTCGGCCTTGCGCCGCTCGATCTCCTGCCGGTCGTTTTGCAGGTAGGCGCCGATCTCGAGGTTTTCCTCCACCGTGAGTCGGGGGAAGATCCGCCGGCCCTCGGGGACGTGCCCCACCCCGCGCTTGACGATCTGGTGGGCGGGGAGGTGGTGGACCGCCACCCCCTCGAAGAGGACCTCGCCCTCCCGGGGGTGGATCATCCCCGAGATCGTTCGCAGGGTGGTGGTCTTGCCGGCGCCGTTGGCCCCGATCAGGGTCACGATCTCGCCCTCGCCGACCTCGAGGTCGATCCCCTTGAGGGCGTGGATGTGGCCGTAGTAGGTGTGGACGTTCTTGAGCTCGAGGACCTTCTTCATTGCACGCCCTCCGCCGCCCCCGGCCCCAGGTAGGCCTCGATCACCCGGGGGTCGTTTTGGACCTCCTCGGGGGTGCCCTCGAGGATCTTCTTGCCGTAGTCGAGCACCGCGATCCGCTCCGAGATGCTCATCACCAGCTTCATGTCGTGCTCGATCAGCACGATGGTGATCCCCAGGTCGTCGCGGATCCCCACGATCCGCCGCTGCAGGTCCTCGGTCTCCTGGGGGTTCATGCCGGCGGCGGGTTCGTCGAGCAGGAGGAGCTTGGGCTCCAGCGCCAGCGCCCGGGCGATCTCCAGCCGCCGCTGCTCGCCGTAGGGCAGGTTCTTGGCGAGCTCCTGGGCACGGTGGTCGAGCTGCATGTAGGCGAGGAGCTCCATCGCCCGATCCCGGGCCCTTTGCTCCTCGCGGTGGTAGCGGGGGGTGTGGAGCAGGGCGTCGGCGTAGCTGGTCTTGGTGTGGACGTGGCGGGCCACCATCACGTTCTCCAGGGCCGACATCGAGCCGAACAGGCGGATGTTCTGGAAGGTCCGGGCCATGCCCTTGGCGGCGATCACCGCCGGGTCGCGGCCGGTGATCGCCTCGCCGTCGAAGACGATCGAGCCGGTGTCGGGCTTGTAGATCCCGGTGACCAGGTTGAAGAAGGTGGTCTTGCCGGCGCCGTTGGGCCCGATGACCGCGAAGATCCGCCGCCGCTCGACGTGCATGGTGACCTGGTTCACCGCCACCAGGCCGCCGAAGGTCTTGGTGACCTCGTTGACCTCGAGGATCGCCTCGCTCATGCCTTCTCCTTCATCTCGGCGAGGTGCCGGCGCTCGGGGATGATCCCCTCGGGCCGGTAGATCATCATCAGGATCATGATCAGGCCGAAGACCATCCGCTCGTACTTGGCGGGCTCGAGCTGGTTGGGGAGGTTGGCGAAGTTGTACTTAAAGATCCCCAGATCGAGGACGAAGCCGGCGTTCCGGAGGTCGTTCAGGTAGTCGGAGGCGGTCTTCAGGAGGTCGACGTTCAGGATCGTCACCGTCGCCGCCCCCAGGATCGCCCCGGGGATCGAGCCCATCCCCCCCAGGATCACCATCACCAAGATCATGATCGACTGGATCAGGGTGAAGGACTCCGGGCTCACGTAGAGCTGCTTGGCGGCGAAGAGCGCCCCCATCGCCCCCGAGAAGCTGGCCCCGGTGGCGAAGGCCAGGAGCTTGGTGGGCAAAAGCGGGATCCCCATCGCCCGGGCCGCCACCTCGTCCTCGCGGATCGCGATCCAGGCCCGCCCGAACCGCGAGCGGTCGAGCCGGATGTTGACCAGGGTCACGATGCCGATGATCACCAGCACCAGGAAGTAGAAGAAGAGGGGGTAGGCCTCGGCCCGGCTCATGTGGATGCCGAACCGGTCGAAGAGGCCGATGAACCAGTCGATCGGGGGCCGCTGGATGGGGGTGATCCCCTGGGGGCCGTTGGTGAGGTTGACCGGGTGGTCCAGGTTGTTGGCCAGCACCCGGACCATCTCGCCGAGCCCCAGGGTGACGATCGCCAGGTAGTCGCCCCGGAGCCGGAGGGCCGGCGAGCCGATGACCACGCCGGTCAGCGCGGCCATCACCACCGCCACCAGCATGAAGAGGTAGAAGTAGGCCCCGGGCAGGGGGAAGATGTGCCAGGGCATGAACTGGTTGGCCTGCTTGGAGCCGAAGATCGCCCAGGTGTAGGCCCCCACCGCGAAGAAGGCGGCGTAACCGAGGTCCAAAAGGCCCGCCAGCCCCACCACCACGTTGAGCCCCAGGGCCATGGCGGCGTAGATCCCGGTCTGAACCCCGAGCTCGAAGAGGAAGGAGTTCTTAAAGCCCGCCATGGGGACGACCAGGAGCAGGATCGCCCCGCCCACCAGCACCTTGAGCCAGCGGGGGATGTCGAGCATGAAGGCGGCCAGCAGCGCCCCCAGGGTGAGCAGGAAGGCCAGCGTGCTGCGGGGGTTTTGAAGCAGCCAGTAGCCGAAGATGATCGCGCTTAACGCGATGAGGAGGCTCAGGAAGGCGGAGTTTTGTAGGAGCTTCTTCATACCTTCTCACCCACCTGTTCGCCCATGATCCCCTGGGGCCGGAAGAGCAGGATAAAGATCAGGATCGCGAAGGCCAGGATGTCCTTGTACTCGGTCCCCATGGCGCCGTTGGTGAGGAAGGTCAGGTAGGTGCCGCCGAGCATCTCCAGCATTCCCAGCACCAGCCCGCCCAGGGCGGCGCCGGTGATGTTGCCGATGCCCCCCAGTACGGCGGCGGTGAAGGCCTTGATCCCGGGGATGAAGCCGACGTAGGGGTGGACCAGGGTGTAGAGCAGGCCGAAGAGCACCCCCGCCACCCCGCCGAGGAAGCCCCCGATCAGGAAGGTGTAGGTGATGATCACGTCGGGGTCGATTCCCATCAGGCTGGCGGTCTGGGCGTCCTGGGCCACCGCCCGGATGGCGATCCCCAGCTTGGTCTTGTGGACCAGCCAGTTAAGGCCATAGAGCATTGCGAAGCTGATCACCACCACCAGGATCGACTTCATCTGGATGGTGAGCCCGAGGTCGCCGAACACCGTGCCGCGGTCGATCACCGCCACCAGCAAGGTGAGGACCAGGGAGGCGATCCAAAGCCCCCTCGAGGCCCTCCGGGAGACCCCCTTGGTGCCGGTGGCGGCGCGGTAGATCCAGTAGGCGAAGTAGGCCAGCACCCAAAACACGATCCAGAGGGTGAGCAGGATGATCACCGAGCCCAGCAGGTTGGGCAGGGTGTAGGTGGCCTCGAAGACCTCGAACGAGGGGTAGCGGCGGTAGAAGGCGTTGTGCCAGAGCCCCTCGATCAGGCGCACCAGGTCCTGGAGGAAGAACGAGGCGCCGATGGCGGTGATCAGGGGAACCAGCCGGTTGGTGGTGCCCCGCCGTCTGAGCGGCCGGTAGGCCAGCCGCTCGACCAGGATGGCCACGATCGCGGCCACCGCGCCGCCGATCAGGATCGCCAGGGCGAGCAGGATAAAGGGGTTGGGCACCGCCGCTTTTAATAAGATGAAGGTCTCGGCCCCGGCCACCGCCCCCGACATGAAGATCTCCGAGTGGGCAAAGTTGATGAGCTCGAGGACGCCGTAGACCATCGTGTAGCCGAGCGCGATCATGGCGTACACGAAGCCAAGGATGAGCCCCTCGAGCAGCACGCTGGGGAGCAGCTGGATCAGGACTTCGAGCAAGGCGCACCTCCGGACGACGGGTAAACGCGCATAACGATGTATAACTTAGCACACCCCGGGCGGCCGAAAGGGGAGGGGGCGCGGCCGCGCCCCCTCGAACCCTGGCCTCCCCGCTCCGACCTACTTGATGGCCTTGCAGGGCGTGGCCGGGGCGGGGAAGGAGATCACCTTCACCACCTTGCCGGGGTACTTGGCCTCCTCGAGGTGCACCACGAAGTAGTCGGCCTCCTTGCGGTCGCCCTTGTAGTCGAAGGCGACGTGGCCGGTGACGCCCTCGAGGGTGGTCTGCCGGATCAGCATCGAGAGCTCGGCGCGGGTCGGGGCCCGGTGGGCGTAGCTCACGAAGTTCTTGAGGGCCTTGATGATCACGTTGGCGGAGTCGTAGCCGTAGATCGCGAAGGACTCCGGCGCCTTGCCGAACTTCTTCTCGAACTTCTCGGCCATCGCCTTGGCCTTGGGGTACTGGTCGATGGGACCGGCGACGGTGGTGTAGTAGGCGCCCTTGGCCGCCTGGCCGGCGATCTCCACGAACTTCGAGGAGTCGAGGCCGTCGGGGCCCATGAAGGTGGCCTTGATGCCCCGCTCGCGCATCTGCTTGAGGAGCACCGCGCCCTGGTTGTAGATGCCGCCGAAGTAGACGAAGTCGGGCCGCTTGGCCTTCATCTGGAGGATGAGGGCCTGGAAGTTCGACTTCTCCTCGGTGCCGGTGAAGCCCACCACCTGGGCCCCGAGCTCCAGCGCCCGCTTCCGGAACTGCTCGGCGATGCCCTGACCGTAGGTGGTCTTGTCGTGGACGATGAAGATCCGCTTGGCGCCCAGGGTCTTCACCGCGAAGGTGGCGCCGGCCGGGCCCTGCACGTCGTCACGGCCCACCAGGCGGTCGATGTCGAGGTAGCAGCGGTCGGTCACCGCCGGGCCGGTGTTGGCCGGGGAGACCATGGGGAGCTGGTAGTCCTTGTAGACCTCCGACGAGGGGATCGCCACGCCGGTGTTCAGGTGGCCGACGATCGCCACGATCTCGGGGTCGGTGACCAGCCGGCGGGCCACCGCCACCCCGACGTCGGGGTTGGCCTGGTCGTCCTGGGGCGCCAGCTCCAGCTTGAAGCCCATCTTCTCGAAGTCGGCCTGGGCCTCCTCGATCGCCAGCTGGGCGCCCAGCTTGATCATCTCGCCGAGGGCCGCCTGCTCGCCGGAGAGCGGCGAGACGGTGGCGATCTTGATCACCTTGCCCTGGGCGAAGGCCAGGGCACCCAAAGCCAGAACCGCTAGCCACAACGCTTTCTTCATATCCCCCTCCATCTCTGCGAGTTCTTCATTTCTCGCAGGGGCATTTTACAAGAAAATGCAGGCAGGGTGTCAATATTTGATCAGGTAGCGCTCGAGCTCCCAGGGGTGCACCGCCACCCGGTAGGCCTCCCACTCCAGCCGCTTGGCCTTGAGGAAGTGGCGGTAGATCGGCTTGCCCAGCGCCTCCTGGATCACCGGATCGCGCTCCAGCGCGTCCAGCGCCTGCCGCAGGGTGCCGGGAAGGGCCTTGACCTTGTGGCGGCGGCGGTCGCGCACGCTCATCTCGGCGATGTCCCGTTGGATCGGCGGCGGCGGCTCGAGCCCCCGCCGGAGCCCGTCGAGCCCGGCGGCCAGCACCGCGGCCAGGGCGAGGTAGGGGTTGGCGCTGGGGTCGGGGGTGCGGAGCTCGGCCCGGGTGCCCACCCCCCGCCGGGCCGGCACCCGGACCATCGCGGTGCGGGTGGAGACCGACCAGGCCACGTTGGTGGGGGCCTCGAACCCCGGGGTGAGCCGTTTGTAGGAGTTGACCAGCGGGTTGGTGATCGCCAGCAGGGCGGGGGCGTGCTCGAGGAGCCCGGCGATGAAGTGGCGGGCGACCGCCGAGAGCTGGTAGGCGCCCTTGGGGTCGAAGAAGGCGTTGGCGCCTCCCTGGAAGATCGAGAGGTGGGTGTGCATCCCCGAGCCGTGGCGCCCGGCGATCGGCTTGGGCATGAAGGTGGCGTGGAGGTTGTGGAGGAGGGCGACCCGCTTGACCACGAACTTGAAGGTGGCGATGCGGTCGGCGGTGGTCAGGGCGTCGGCGTAGCGGAAGTCGATCTCGTGCTGGCCGGGGGCCACCTCGTGGTGGGCCCCCTCGATCTCGAACCCCATGGCGGTGAGGACGTTGACCATGTCCCGCCGGGCCTCCTCGCCCTTGTCGAGGGGGGCCAGGTCGAAGTAGCCGGCGTCGTCGTGGGTGGCGGTGGTGGGGAGGCCCTCGCGGTCCCGCAGGAAGAGGAAGAACTCGGGCTCGGGGCCGGCGTAGAGGTCGTCGTAGCCGAGCGACCGGAGGGCGGCGATCTGGCGCCTCAGGGCCTGGCGGGGGTCGCCCTCGAAGGGGGTGCCGTCGGGGTAGGCGACGTCGCAGATCAGGCGGGCCACCCGGCCCCGGGCGGGGTCCTCGAGGCTATCGGGGAAGACCGCGAAGGTCGCGTAGTCCGGCCTCAGGAGCATGTCCGACTCGTCGACCCGGGCGAACCCCTCGATCGAGGTGCCGTCGAAGAGGATCTCCCCGTCGAGGGCCTTTTCGAACTGGCTGGCGGGGACCTCGACGTTCTTGTTGAGGCCCAGGATGTCGGTGAACTGGAGCCTTAAAAAGCGGACCTTGGCCGAACGCAGCTCCTTTAGGATCTCGGCCTGGGAGAGCGCCATGGCCCCAGGGTAGCACAGGGCGAATATTCATTCGTAAGGAAACTTCATGCGACCGTGCCCCGTGTTCCTCCAATTTTCACCAAAATCCCCAGGAATCACGACGATTGTTCCGGCTACTCTGGCCGTTTGAACCGGATAGCGCGAACGTATGACGCGCCCCGGGTTGACACCCCGCACCGCCCCGCGCTAGGCTTTGGCTGTAATATTTTGCGCGGAGGTGCGAACGTGTTCAAGGATGCCAAAGAAGCGGTGAAGTTCATCAAGGAGCAGGGGATCGCCTTCGTCGACCTGCGCTTTTCCGACCTGCCCGGGCGCTGGCAGCACTTCAGCGTGCCGGCCCACGAGGCCGACGAGGCCTTCTTCACCCAGGGGGCGGGCTTCGACGGCTCCTCGATCACCGGGTTCCAGGCGATCAACGAGTCCGACATGCTGCTGCTCCCCGACCTGGCCACCGCTTTCGTCGACCCCTTCGCCGAGCACCCCACCCTGGTGGTGATCGCCGACGTGTTCGACCCGGTGGAGCGGAAGTTCTACGACAAGGACCCCCGGGGGGTGGCCAAGCGGGCCGAGGCCTACCTCAAGGAGAGCGGCATCGCCGACACCAGCTACTGGGGGCCCGAGATCGAGTTCTTCATCTTCGACGAGGTGGGCTTTTCGATCGAACCCCACAACTCGGGGTTCTGGATCGACTCGATCGAGGGGCACTGGCACAGCTACGAGGGCGGCGACGGCCTCTGGATCCGGCCCAAGGAGGGCTACTTCCCGGCCCCCCCGGTCGATAAGTTCCAGGACCTGCGCAGCGCGATGGTGAAGAACCTCGAGGCCACCGGGGTGCGGGTCGAGCTCCACCACCACGAGGTGGCCACCGCCGGCCAGGCCGAGATCGACATCCGCTTCGACACCCTGACCACCACCGGCGACCACGTGTTCAAGTACAAGTACGCCGTTCGCCAGACCGCGGCCAAGGCCGGCAAGACGGTGACCTTCATGCCCAAGCCCCTCTTCGGCGACAACGGCTCGGGGATGCACACCCACCAGTCGCTTTGGAAGAAGGGCGAGCCCCTGTTCTACGACGAGAAGGGTTACGCCGAGCTCTCCCAGCTGGCGATGCACTACGCCGCCGGCCTGCTGGCCCACGGCCCGGCGCTGGCGGCGATCACCAACCCCACCGTCAACTCCTACCGCCGGCTGGTGCCCGGCTACGAGGCCCCGGTCAACCTGATCATCTCGCGGCGGAACCGCTCGGCGATCATCCGCATCCCCATGTACTTCTCGGGCCCCGCCCACCGCAAGTCCAAGCGGATCGAGTACCGGGCCCCCGACCCCTCGGGCAACCCCTACCTCACCTTCGCGGCGATGCTGATGGCCGGCCTGGACGGCATCCGCCGGGAGCTCGAGCCCCCCAAGCCGGTGGACAAGAACCTCTACGACCTCTCGCCCCGGGAGGCCCGCCGGATCAAGACCCTGCCCAAGAGCCTCGACGAGGCCCTGGTGGCGCTGGAGAAGGACCACGACTTCCTGCTCGCCGGCGGGGTCTTCACCGAGGCGATCCTCGAGGAGTGGATCGAGCTCAAGCGGGCCGAGATCGACCAGGTCCGGCTCCGCACCACCCCGGTCGAGTACCACCTGTACTACGACCTCTAGCCCCAAAAGAAGAACCGGGTCCCGGGGCACGCCCCGGGACCCGGCCTTCGGGCCGGCTACTTCCGGATCCTGATCCGCCCCTCGACCTTGGGGGCCACCGGCGAGTGGGCCTGGATGTAGTCGATCACCACCTGGGCGAGCAGCTTGCCGTTCCGCTCGTCGATCACCCGGGGGGCGTTCTTGAACATGGTGTAGCCGTCGCCGCCCCGGCCCATGTAGTCGTTGATGGCGCAGACGTAGGTCTTGTTGGGGTCAAGGGGCTTTCCGTTCACGGAGACCTCGAGGATCCGCTCGCCCGCCGGGCGGTTGGGGTCAAAGACGTATTGGATGCCCGAGACCTGGGGGAAACGGCCCTTGGTCCGCTCCCACTGGGAGACGCCGTTTTCCAGCGCGGCCCGCAGGGTCTTGCCGCTCACCTTGACGCTGATCACCACGTTGCCGAAGGGGAGGATCGAGAGGATGTCCCGCTTGGTG
>JALSRQ010000056.1 GCA_026984675.1 Thermaceae bacterium | reverse complement strand
CGTCGGCCAGCACCACCGCCGGGCGGGCGGCCAGCGCCCGGGCCACCGCCACCCGCTGCTGCTGGCCGCCGGAGAGCCGGTTGGGCCGGCGGTGGGCGAGCTCGGCGATCCCCAGGGCGCTTAGGGCCTCCATCGCCCGGGCCCTTTGCTCCCGGCGGGGCACCCCCCGCAGCTCGAGGACGAAGGCGGCGTTCTCCAGCGCGGTGAGCACCGGGATCAGGTTGTAGGCCTGAAAGACGAAGCCGACCTTTTGGAGCCGGAGCCGCGCCCGCTGGCTTCGGGAGAGGCGGTCGACGCGGGTTCCTTCCAGCCAGACCTCCCCTAGGGTGGGGAGGTCCAGGCCCCCCAGGAGGTGGAGCAGGGTGCTCTTTCCCGAGCCCGAGGGGCCGGCCACGGCGGCGAACTCGCCGGCCTCGAGGGCGAGGTCCACCCCCCGCAGGGCAGGGGTTTCCACCCCGTTGCCGCGGTAGACCTTGACCAGGTTCTTCGCCTTCAATAGCGCCATTGCGTCCTCCCTAGTCGCCGGCGTGGCGCATCGCCTCCACTGGCTCCAGCCTCATCGCCAGGTAGGCGGGCAAGAGCGCCGCCAGCCAGCTGCTAAGAAACGCGACCAACAGGGTAAACCCCAGGTCGCCGGCGTGGAGCTCGCCGTAGAGGACCTTGGGGATGCCGAACTGGGCGTATTCCTCGGCGGCGATCATGGGAAAGCCCCGGGCGAGCCGCCAGGCGGTGGCCAGGCCGAGCAGGGTTCCGGCCGCCGCCCCCAGGGCGGAAAGCAACGTGGCCTCGGTCCAGACCAACCGTCCGAGCTGGGCGGGGGTGGCCCCCAGGGCGGCGATCACCCCGAGCTCCCGGATCCGCTCGTAGAACGACAGGTAGACCGCGTTCAGCACCATCAGCGCGGCCAGGACGAAAAAGAGCAGCACGAAGAGGTAGAGCCAGCGGCGGTAGGCGACGAGCAGCGTCCCCATCCCCCGGTAGGCTTGGTCCCAGCGCAGGACCTGGTACCCGCTCCCCAGCGCCTGGGCGAGGGCTTCCTGGAGGGCGCGGATCCTTTCCGCCTCGGCGTAGCGCCGAACCCAGGGCAGGGTGACCTCGACCCTCTCCAAGAGGCCCGGGGCGAAGAGCGCCTGGGCGGTGGCCAGGTCGGTGGCGACGAAGTTGGCCTCCAGTCGGGACTCGGGGAGGTCGACGAGGCCCAGGACCGGCAGCAGGCCGCTCCCCATCCCCAAGGCCCCGGGGGCGAAGAGGTAGGCCGCGTCGCCGGGGGCCAGCCCGGCCCGCCGGGCCAGCGCCCTTCCCATGACCGCGCCCCCCGGCCGCAGCCCCTGGCCGGCGACGAGGTGTTTTTGGACCAGTACGCGGTCGTTCCTCCCGCCGGGCTCGAAGCCGAAGACGACCGCCCCCAGCCCCCGCCGCCCGCCAGCGACCAGGGCGGGGTGGCTTAGGACCCCCTCCACGACCGCGTTCTTCACTCGCCCCCGCACCCGTGCCTCGACCGCTTGGGGGAAGTAGCGGGCCTCGAGGGCGGCCTGCTCGTAACCGGCGACGCGCACCACCAGGTGGCCGGTCCGCTCGGTGGCGGTCTGGAAGATGCCGTTTATGAGGGCCCAGGTAAGAACGAAGGTGAGGAGGCCGACGTAGGTGGCGAGGGCCACCACCCCGGCGGTGGTCAGGCTGCGCCCGGGGGCCCGCCAGAGGTTCCGCCAGGCCAGCGCGATCATGGGCACCCCCGTTCCAGGGCGGTCGGGGTGAAGCAGGCCGGGTCGACGCGGTCCAGGGGCTTGAAGGCGGTAAAGCGAAACCGCGTCCGCCACCCGGGCCTTTGCAGGTTTTCCACCTCGCCGGCGGTGATCAGGTAGCGTCCCTCCCCCAGGGCGGCCCTTTCGGTGAAGCGGACGCGCCGAACCGCCTGCCCGCGCTGGTCGTAGTAGACGAGCTCGAGGGGGACCTTGGTCGCGGCCTTTAGGGTGAGCTCGAGCCGGCCGTAGGGAACCGGGGCGTTGGGGCGGGGGATCAGGACCAGGGTGACGCGGTCCCCGCTCGCCCGGCCAATTTTGACCGAGTAGTCGCGGGCGAAGCCGCGGCCGGCCAGGTCTTCGAACGAAAGGTCGGAGCCCAGAAAGCTCTGGCTCTTCCCCGAGGGGGGGAGCTCGAGGACCCGGCGGAAGCGGGGATCGTAGACCCAGATGCGGTCGCGACTGATAAGGAAGGCCTGACCCTTCATCCGGGCGGGGTCGCGCACCCGTACCAGGCTTCGGTCCTGGCCGCCTGAGTAGATCGAAAGCCGGTAGGTGGCGCGCCGCCCCGGCCGCTCGATCGCCAGCTCCAGCTCGGCTGCCATCGGGGGGCCCCGCAGAGCCGCAAGGGCCTGATCCAGGAGGGCCTTGGCATCGTTTTGGGCGAGCGCCAGGCCCGGCGAGAGGACCCAAGCCAGCACGAGCAACCAGGGTTTCACGCTAGGCCTCCCATCGCAGCGCCGCCGAGGGATCGGTCCTCAAGACCCGGCGGGCGGGGAAGAGGAGGGCGAAGGCGGCGGCGGTGAGGAGCACCGCGCTGGCCGAGAGGGCGTAGGCGGCCCGAACCGGGGTGTAGACCACCTCGAACAGGCCGGCGTCGGGCCAGACCTCGGCGGAGATCGCGAAGATCGGGCCGAAGACGTTGTGGGTGTGGGCGTAGGCCAAGAACCCGTAGCCGAGGACGAGCCCGAGCCCCCAGCCGATCAGGGTGGCGAGCACCCCCTCGGCGGTGATCATCGCCGCGATCCGGCCGGGGGTCATCCCCACCGCCTCGACGATTCCCAGCTCGCGGGTGCGCTCGAGCACGCTGACGTAGAGGGTGCTGGTGACCGCCAGCGCCGAGAGCAACGCCAGGATCCACCCCAGGTAGCGGGCAAAGACGAGGCCTAGCTCGACGTCGGTTTTGATCGGGCCCACCAGAACCCAGACCTCCTTGGCGGCGTAGCCCGGCGGCAACCGGCCGGCGATCGCCCGGGCGACCTCGGCCTCCCGGCCCAGGGGGGCGTCGACCGCAAGGTAGGTGGCGGTCGGAAGCCCGGTGAGCGCCCGGGCGTCCTCGAGGTGGAGGTAGAGGCCGTAGTCGTCGACGTAGCTGACCCGGGTCTTAAGGATTCCCACCACCTTTAGCCCCAGGGCCTTCGGCCCGGCGAGCTGGGAAGCCGAGAGCACCAATCGCTCGCCGAGGCGGACGTCCAGGCGCTCGGCCATCCCCTCTCCCAAGACCGCCTCGCCGGGGGCGCGGAGCCAGCGCCCCCGGCCCACGCGACGCGGCACCTCCGAAACGCCGGGCTCCTTTTCCGGCTCTACCCCGGTGGCCTCGACCCCCTCGCTCCGGTAGGGCGAGCTGGCCAGGGCGGGGAAGACCAGGCGCTCGGCGGGCGCTCGCCCGCCGATGGCCCGTAAGAGCCGGGGCAGGTCCGCGGCCGGAAGGCCGTTTTCCGGCAGCGGGTCCTCGAACCAGCCGGTTCGCGCGACCGCCACCGGGGCCCAGATGTAGCGGGCGTAGGCCCGGCGGACGCTCTCCGCGTAGGCGTCCATCAGCCCCAGGTAGAGCAGCGTCGAAAAGACCACGTAGGCCGCGACCAGCGCCACGAGGAGGGTGCGGGTCCGGTGGCGGACCGCGTTCCTGGCCGCCAGCCGGAGGAGGGCCCTCATCCCGGCTTCGCCTCCGGCAGCGGCGGGATCGCCCGGGCCCAGAGCACGTAGGGAAGGTGGTTGAGGTAGGCGAGCGGGATCTCGGCGAGGGGGCGGTCCATCTCGATCGACATCAGCGCCTCGCCCCCCTTCTTGTCGCGGCTGGAGGTGAGGTAGGCGATGTTGACCTCGTCGTCGGCCAGCACCCGGGCCACCCGGGCGATCACCCCCGGGGTGTCGACGTGCTTGACCAAGAGGGTGGGGGCGGCCCCGGTGACGTGGGCCTCGAAGTGGTCGATCCGCCAGATCTTGACCACCCCGCCGCCCAGGCTGGAGCCGTAGATCACCGCCCGCTCCTCGGCGTTCTCCAGCACGATGCGCACGGTGTTGGGGTGGACGTCGCCCAGCTCGACCTCCCGGAAGGCGTACGCTAGGCCGGCCTCCTCCGCCAGCCGCTCGGCCTCCTTGATCCGGGGGTCGTCGGGGGCGAGGGCCAGCACCCCGGCCAGGAGGGCCTTCTTGGTGCCGTGGCCCTCGCCGGTCTCGGCGAAGGAACCGTGCAGCCCGAACTCCGCCCGCTCGGGCTCGGCGGCGAAGATCTTCCTGGCCAGCCAGGCGATGCGGGCGGCCCCGGCGGTGTGGCTGGAGGAGGGGCCGATCATCACCGGCCCGATCATGTCAAGCAGTCCCATGGTTCCATCTTAGGCTTGCGATCTTTCCGGCGCAGCCCGAGAATGGGCCCATGCGAAGGCTGGTTTTGGCGGCGGTCTGGCTCGGTCTGGCCTGGGGGCAGAGCCTCGAGGTCCCCCCCCAGGCCGAGCTCGGCGCCGAGGTGGGGGTGCGGGGGGTCGACCTGCCCCCCGGGGCCTACGCCCTCGAGGTTACCGCCCCCGACGGCGGCGAGCGGGTCTACACGGTGGACGCCTCCAGCGGGCGGTTCCGGCTTCCCTTCACCCCGGAGGAGACCGGCCCCTACCGCTTCCGCCTCCGCCTCGACGGGCGGTTCCTGGAGGCCGTCCTCAAGGCGGTGCCGCCCCCGCCGCGGCTCACCGAGGAGGGGCTCTGGCTCGCTCCCGGGCGCACCCTCCCGCTCCCCGAGCCCGGCCGCTGGCTGGGGCCGGTGGTCGAGGGGGACCGGGTCTACCTGGCCCGGGGGCTTTTGGTCCTCGAGGTCGACCGAAAGAGCGGCGCGGTCCTCCGGCGCTACCCCCCGGAGCCGGTGACCCGGCTCCTGCCCGGCCCCGAGCTGGTGCTGGAAAGCGGCCGGCGGCTGGGGCTGGACGGGCTCGCCAGGGAGCCCTTCGCCGCCCCCTGGTCCGAGCTCAAGGCGCTCGCCGCTCTGGAGGCCGCCCTCGGCCCCTACCAGGGGCCCCGCCCCTACTGGAGCTACCTGGCCGCCGGGGTGCCCGACCCCAAGGCGCTCCCCGACCTCGCCGCCGACCTCCTCCGGCGGGGCCACCGGCCCGAGCTCGCTTGGGGCCGCGATGCCCCCTTCGGCCCCTGGCTCGAGGCCGCCCGTCGGGCGCGGCGCCAGGGCCTGGCGGCGGCCCAGGCCTGGAGCGACTTCTTCTTCGACGCCCTGCCGGGGGCCCCGGGGGTCGCCGCTTACCTCGCCGAGCAGGCCGGCTGGCTGAGGGCCCAGGGCCGGCCGGAGGCGGCCGCCCGGCTGGCGGAGGGCCTCGGCTGGGTCGCCCACTACCAGCGCCGCTTCTTAAAACCCCTGCTGGCGGGGCTGTTCGCCTTCTTCCTGCTCGCCTACCTGGCCCTCTTTTTGAAGGGGCTCCTCGCCTGGCGCCCCCGCACCGGGCGCTGGCCGGGGGCCGCCCTGGGGTTCGGCGAGCGGGTGCTGGCCCTTTTGCTCCTCTTCGCGGCCGCCGCCGCCGGGCTCGGGCTGGGGGCGTTGGGGCCGGTGGAGGCGGCGTTTTCCGGGCCGCTCTCGCGGGCCACCCTGGAGCTTCCGGCGGTCCACCGCCTCTTCGCCGGGCTGCCCCCGGGACCCGAGCGGGACGTCCTGCTCAAGGGCCGGCTCGACCCCCTGGCGAGCTACCGCGCCGACCCCGACCAGGGGGCGGCCCGGGAAGCGCTGGGGCTCGGCGGCGACCCCTGGACCCCGGTCTTCCGCCGGGCGGGGATGACGCGGACGCCGGTGCCCTCGGCCCGGGAGCTTGAGCGCCTCCTCTTCCGTGCCCAGCTCGACGACCTCGCCCGCCGTCCCTGGGCGGCGCTGGGCCGGTTTTTCCCCAGCCCGCCGCTTTTGATCCTGGGGATCCTGGCCTTCGTCCTGCTCGCCCTCTACCAGACCGCGCTGCTCTTCCTGCGGCCCCAGCCGGCCGCCGGGCTGGGGCGGGCCTTCGCCCTCTTGGTGCCGGGCCTGACCAGCTTCGACGCCGGGATCGGCCTCCTCCTCTTCGGCCTCGCCCTATTCTCGGCCTGGGGGCTTTGGCGGGGGGTGAGCGGCGGGCTCGCCGGGCTCGTGCTCGCCTACCTGGTCCACTTTGGCCTCGCCTTCCTGGGGGGGCGGCGGTGATCCTGCCCCCGGTCCCCACCCCCTTCGACGCCGCCGGCCGCCCCGACTGGGGCGCCCTGCAGGCGATCCTCGACCGGCTGGCCCCCGAGGTCGACGGCGTTCTGGTCTTCGGCTCCAACGGCGAGGCCCCCCTGCTGGCCCCCGAGGAACGGCGGGCGGGGCTTGCCCGGCTCCGGGTGCCGGGGTTCTTCCTGGCCGGGGTCGGCGACGAGAGCCTCCCCCAGGCCCGGGGGCACCTCGAGGCCGCCCGCGACGCCGGCGCGGACGCCGCCCTCGCCTTCCCGCCCCGGTTCTTCTCGGGGCTGCTCGACGAGGCGGCCTACCTCGCCTACTACCGGGGGCTCGCCGAGGGCGGGCTGGCGGTCTGGCTCTACCACGTTCCCCAGCTGACCAAGGTCCCCCTGCCGCTTTCGGTGGTCGAGCGCCTGGCCGCCCTCCCCGGGGTCGAGGGGATCAAGGACTCCAGCGGCGAGGTGGGCCGGTTCGCCTATTACGACGCCCGGCGGCTCGGGCTCCGGGTCTACAGCGGCAGCGCGGTGGTCTTCCTCCCGGCCCTGCTCCACGGCGCCGAGGGGGGCGTCCTGGCGGTCGCCAACCTGGTCCCCCGGCTGGCCCGGGGGATCCTCGAGGCCTTCCGGCAGGGTCGGCTCGACGAGGCCCGCCGGCTGCAAAACCGCCTCGACCCCCTGGCCCGGCTCCTGGGCCGGGGCGGGCCGGTGCTCCTGAAGCAGGCGATGCGCCACCTCGGCCTCCCGGCCGGGCGGCCGCGCCCCCCCTACCCGGAGGAAAGCCCGCTTTGGGGGGCGTTCCGGCCGGTCCTCGAGGGGCTCGCCGAGGAGGGCTTCGCGGTGGGGGGATAATGGGGGTCAAGGAGGTCAAGATGCGCCGATGGTTCCTGCTCCTCGGATTCTTCCTTCCGCTCCTCGCCGCCTGCGCCCCCCGCCTCGCCCGGCCGGCCGCGCCGGTGGCCGAGCTCGCCGGGGCCGAGCTGGTCTCGATCGACCCCTTCGCCGACCGCTTCGCCCTCCGGCTGAAGCTCCGGATTAAGAATCCCAACCCCTTCGACCTGCCGCTCCTTAAAAGCGAGCTCCGGGTCCGCCTGGGCGACTGGGAGACCGCCGGCACCCTGCCGGCGTTGACCCTGCCCGCCGGCCGCCGGGTCCCGGCGACGGTGCCGGTCGAGGGCGGCCTCACCCCGGCCGCCGGGGTGGCCCGGGCGATCCTCGAGGGCCGGTCCCTGCCCCTGGTGCTCACCGGCCGGCTCCAGGTCGAGGCCCTGGGCCAGAAGTTCTGGCTGGGGCCGGTCACCCTGCTCAGGGACCGGATCCACCTGGCGGTGCGGCTGGCCCCGCCCCGGGTCACCCTGCGCTCGGCCCGGTTGATCCTGGCCCCCGGCAGCCTGCGGCTTTCCCTCCGCTACCTGGCGGAGAACCCGCTGCCGGTGGGCTTTTCCTTAAGCGGGGGGCTGGCCGTCCGGCTGGCCGGGGCGACGGTGGGGGAGGCCCCCCTCGACCTCCGGCTGCCGCCGGCCGGCAGCCGGGAGCAGGAGCTCGGCCTCTCGATCCCCTTGAGCGCGATCCCCGGGGCCGCCCAGGCGCTGCTGGGCGGGGCCCCCTTCGAGCTTTCCGGGAACCTCCGGGTCGAGGTCCCCGGGGTCTACGCCGGCACCCTGCCCTTCGTCCTCTCGGGCACCGCCCGCTAGCGGTGGCGGGGCTGCCCTGGAACCGCTTGGGCGGCCTCTTCGCCCGCTACGGCCGGCGGGTCTACCCGGACTGGGCCCTCGCCCACCTGGCCGGCTTCCTGGCCCCGCTCCCCGAAGGGGCCCGGGTGCTCGACCTGGGCGGGGGCACCGGGGTGCTGGCGGAGGCGGTGCGGGCGGCCCGGCCGGGCCTCGAGGTCACGGTGGCCGACGCCGCCGCCGGGATGCTGGCCCGGGTGCCCCCGGGGGTCGAGGCGGTGCTCGCCCGGGCCGAGGCGCTCCCCTTTCCCGGCGGCGCCTTCGACGCCGCGGTGGTGGGGGAGGCCCTCCACCACTTCGCCGACCTCGAGGCCGCCCTGGCCGAGCTCGCGCGGGTGGTCCGGGCGGGAGGGCGGCTCTGGGTCTACGAGTTCGACCCCCGCCCCCTGGCCGGCCGCCTGCTGGCGTTCGCCGAGCGGGCCCTAGGCGAGCCCGCCGGGTTCCTGCCCCCCGGGGCGCTCGCCGCCCGGCTGACGGCGGCGGGGTTTCGGGTCGAGGTCGAGGCCCGGGGGTTTCGCTACCTCGCCTACGGGGTCTTGAGCCGGAAGGCCTCGGGCAGGAGCTCCCCCAGCGTGTAGCGGCGCTCCTCGCCCTGGGGGTTCCGGCAGATCACCGGGGTGTCGGGCGGGGCGAACTCGGCGAGGACCTGGCGGCAGGCCCCGCAGGGAGGGGCCGGCGGCGAGGCCGGGGTGACCACCACCACCGCCCGAATCCGCCGCCGCCCGGCGGCGACCATGGCCCCCACCGCGATCTGCTCGGCGCAGCGGGAGAGGGGGTAGGCGGCGTTCTCCACGTTGGCGCCGGTGAAGACCTCGCCGTCCTCGGCGACCACCGCCGCCCCCACCGGAAAGCGGGAGTAGGGGGCGTAGGCGTTCTTCTGCACCCGGTGGGCGGCCTCAATCGCGGGTTTCATCCTCGCTCGGCTCCTCTCCGCCGGCGGGCTCGGCCCTGACCAGGTCGACCTTGCGCTCGTCGGCCTCGGCCACGGTGAACCGCCAGCCCTCGAACTCCAGGGTCTCGCCGACCTTGGGGATGTAGCCAAAGCGTTCGTAGAGAAAGCCCGAGAGGGTCTCGAAGTCGCCCTCGGGGAAGGCGATTCCAAGGACCTCGGCGACGTCGTCGAGGGGGGTCTGGGCGTCGATCAGGTAGCCGTCGCCGGGGAGCCGTTGGATGTTCTGCTCGAGCTCGTCGGTCTCGTCGTAGATCTCGCCGACGATCTCCTCGATGATGTCCTCCAGGGTCACCAGCCCGGCGGTGCCCCCGAACTCGTCGACCACGATCGCCATGTGGACCTTGCGGCGTCGGAGCTCGAGCAGAAGGTTCCAGACCGGCATGCTCTCGGGAACGAAGTAGGGGGCGTGGGCCAGGCTCTCGACCCGCACGGCGTCCAGCCGGCCGTCGTCGACGTAGTCGAGCAGGTCCTTGACCAGGACGAAGCCGATCACGTGGTCGATGTTCTCCCGGTAGACCGGGTAGCGGGAGAAGCGGTGCTCCCGCACCAGCTCCAGAAACCGCCGGAGGCTGGCCTCGGCGGGCACCGCCACGATCTCCACCCGGGGGACCATGATCTCCTTGGCCTGGGTCTCGCCGAGCTCCAGGACCCCCTGGATCATGTCCTCCTCGGCCTCCTCGATCGCCCCCGAGCGCTCGGCCCCGGCCAGGATCAGCCGGAGCTCGTTCTCGGTGACCAGGGGCTCGTGCCGGGCCTCGAGGCCGAGCGCCCGGAGGATCAGCGAGGAGAACCAGGTGAAGAACCGGCCGATGGGGTAGAGGAGGATCGAAAGCCCGTCGATCGGGAGGATGACCCAGCGGGCCAGGCGGTCGGCGTGGTGGACCGCCAGCGACTTCGGGGTGATCTCCCCGAAGAACAGCACCAGGAAGGTCATGACCCCGGTGGCGATTCCCACCCCGGCGGAGCCGAAGGCCCGGGTGGCGAGGTCGGTGACCAGGGCGGTGGCGGCGACGTTGACCAGGTTGTTGCCCACCAGGATGGTGGTCAGGAACCGGGTGACGTCGCGCTCAAGCCGGGAGAACGGCCCCTTGCCCTCCTCGGCCTCGGCGAGCTCCTTGACCTTCCAGGGCCAGAGGGTGGTGATCGCGGTCTCCGAGGCGGAGAAGAAGGCCGAGAGCAAGAAGAGCACCACCAAAAGGGCGATCTCCCCGCCGGGAAGCGGGGCCGCCCGGCCCGCGGCCAGGGCGGGGAGGGCGAGGAAACCGAGGGGCAGGAGCCGGCCGAAACTCGGAGGGCGGTCGTTGTCCATCTTCACCTCACGATCCGTTCCCAAAGCGGGGGGCCGAGGACGAGGAGCCCGAGCAAGAAGGCCAGCAGGGCGGCCACCAAGACGGCGGCGGCGGCGGCGTCCTTGGCCCGCTTGGCCAGGGGGTGGCGGCCGGGGCTGGCGAGGTCGACCAGGGCCTCGAGGCCGGTGTTCACCAGCTCCAGCCCCAGCACCGCCATGCTGGCGAGCAGGATCGGCACCGGGGAGACCCCCAGCCAGGCCGCCAGGGCCAGGGCGAAGGCCCCGATCAGGACCTCCAGTCGGAAGTTGGGCTGGGCCCGCCAGGCGTAGGCCAGGCCCTCGAGCGCGTAGCCGAACGAGGCCCACACCCCCTTGCCGGCTAGAGGGCGAGGATCCTCGCCTGCACCTCGCGGAAGCCTTGCCATTCCTCCTCCGATCGGTGGTCGTGGCCGAGCAGGTGCCAAAGCCCGTGGGCCGCCAGCACCGCCACCTCCTCCTCCAGGGTACGGCCCGCCGCCGCCGCCTGGCGGCCGGCGGTGTCCAGGCTGATCACGATGTCGCCGAGGTGGGGCGGGACGAAGGGGTCGCCGGGCTCGTAGGTGGGGAAGCTGAGCACGTCGGTGGGGGCGTCCTCGCCCCAGTGCTCCCGCTTCAGCGCCCGGATCCGGGGGTCGTCGGTGAGCACCAGGGTCACCGCCTTATCCCCGACCCCAAGCTCGCCCATCAGGCGCTCGAGCTTGGCCTTGAGGTCGGCGACCAGCCGGGGGTCGGCGGCCGCCTCGGTCGCCACGTCAACCACCTTGCGCCTGGGCCTCCTCGTAGGCGCGGACGATCCGGGCCACCAGGGGGTGGCGGACCACGTCGGCCTCGCTGAAGTACACGAAGGCGATCCCCTCGATTCCCTTGAGGATCCGCTCGGCCTCCACCAGCCCGCTCCTCGCCGCCTTGGGCAGGTCGATCTGGGTGACGTCGCCGGTCACCACCACCTTGGAGTGAAACCCCATCCGGGTGAGGAACATCTTCATCTGCTCGGGGGTGGTGTTCTGGGCCTCGTCGAGGATGATGAAGGCGTCGTTCAGGGTGCGCCCCCGCATGAACGCCAGCGGGGCGACCTCGATGATCCCCGACTGCAGGTACTGTTCGAACCGCTCCGGGTCGATCATGTCGAAGAGGGCGTCGTAGAGGGGGCGGAGGTAGGGGTCGACCTTGGCCTGGATGTCGCCGGGCAAAAACCCCAGCCGCTCGCCGGCCTCGACCGCCGGCCGGGTGAGGACGATCCGCTTGACCTGCTTGGCCTTGAGGGCGGCCACCGCCATCGCCACCGCCAGGTAGGTCTTGCCGGTGCCGGCGGGGCCGATCCCGAAGGTGATGTCGTTTCGGGCGATCGCCTCGACGTAGCGCCGCTGGCCGGGGGTCTTGGGCCGGAGCCGCTTGGGCAGGGCGAAGCCCCGCTCGGGCAGGGCGGTCTCCCGCACCAGGCTGCGCCCCTCCTCGGCCAGCTCGAGGGCCTGCTCGATGGTGCCCTCGTCGAGCTCGGCCCCCTGGCGTACCAGCGCCAGGAGGTCCTCGATCGCCCGTTCGGCCAGGGCGACCTCGGCCAGGTTCCCCTGGATCTTGATCTCGTTGCCCCGGGCCACGATGCGGGCCCCGAGCCCTTCCCGCAGCCGCCGCAGCCAGGCGTCGCCCCGGCCCAGGAGGGCCATGGCCTCGTCCGGGCCCCTCAGTTTGATCCGCGCTTCGGCTTCCACCGGCGTCGGGCCCTCGGCTCGGAGAGGATTTCGTGCCATACGATCCCTTTCAGGATAGCACGCTCCTCAAAACCGATCCTAAGCCGCGGTTTTCCGGACGCCCGCTCCAGTTCGGGAACGGGAGCCGGGGGCGGCTTGGGGGCGGTCGCCACCGGGCGGGGGCGGACCGGCCTCTTGGCCTCCTTTTCCCTTTCCTCCCCCGCCTCCTCCGGCGGGAGCCCGGGGGGAAAGAGGAGCTCGGCCTCCTCGGCGGCCTCCCGCCGCAAGACCCCCCGGAGGGCGGGCAGCACCAGGAAGACCAAAAGGAAGAGGAGCCCCAGCAGGTCGTCCCACTTCACCGCTCGCCCTCCTCCTCTTCCTTGGCCGCCCGGCTAATCGACTCGCGCATGTCGGTGTCGGCCTCGATGTTCTTCATCTGGAAGTAGTCCATGACCCCCATGCGGCCGGCCTTGAGGGCCTCGGCCATGGCCAGGGGCACCGCCGCCTGGGCCTCGACCAGCTTGGCCCGCATCTCCTGGACCTTGGCCCGCATCTCCTGCTCGGCGGCCACCGCCATCGCCCGTCGCTTTTCCGCCTGGGCCTGGGCGATCTTCTTGTCGGCCTCGGCCTGGTCGATCTGGAGCTGGGCGCCGATGTTCTTGCCCACGTCGACGTCGGCGATGTCGACCGAGAGGATCTCGAAGGCGGTGCCGGCGTCGAGGCCCTTGTCGAGCACCACCTTGCTGATCTGGTCGGGGTTCTCCAGGACGTCCTTGTGCGACTGGGCGGAGCCGATGGTGGTGACGATGCCCTCGCCGACCCGGGCGATGATCGTCTCCTCGCCGGCACCGCCCACTAGGCGGTCGATGTTGGCCCGCACGGTGATGCGGGCGAGGGCGATGAGCTGGATGCCGTCCTTGGCCACCGCGGCGATCCGGGGGGTCTCGATCACCTTGGGGTTGACCGAGACCTGCACCGCCTCCAGCACGTCCCGACCGGCCAGGTCGATCGCCGCCGCCCGGTCGAAGGTGAGATCGATCCCCGCCTTCTGGGCGGCGATCAGGGCGTCGACCACCCGGTCGACGTTGCCGCCGGCCAGGTAGTGGGCCTCGAGCTTTTCCAGGGGCAGCTCGATCCCGGCCTTGGTGGCCTTGATCAGGGGGTAGATGATCCGGGCCGGGGGCACCCGGCGAAGCCGCATCGCGATCAGGGTGATCAGCGGCACCCGGACCCCGGCCGCCCAGGCCGAGATCCAAAGCCCCACCGGCACCACGCTGAAGAGGACGAAGAGCGCGACGACGACCAGTCCCGCGATCAGGATCAGGGTGAGGTCCATGGGTTACGTCTCCTTTCGTACCACCACCCGCACCCCCTCCACCCGGACCACCCGGACGGTGCTGCCCCGCTCGATGAACTCGCCCTCGGCGACCACGTCGACCTTGCGTTCGCCGAACTGGGCGACCCCGGCGGGGCGCAGGGGGGTGAGGGCCTTGCCGACGGCCCCCTCGAGGGGCCTCAGCTTCTCCTCCGGGGGGGCCTCGCCGGCGATCGCCGACTCGAGGACCAGCGCCCGCCCGGCCCGGGTCCGGGGGAGGTAGCGGAAGGCGAGGAAGAGCCCGGCGGCGACGATCAGCACCGCCACCGAGGCGACGTACAGGGTCTGGTTGCCGAAGGTGAAGTAGATCGAGGCCAGGATGGCGGCGATCCCGGCGACCCCGGCGACCCCGAACCCGGGGATCAGGAAGATCTCGGCCAGGAGCAGCAGGACCCCGCCGAAGAAGAGGAGCACCTCCAGCGCCCCGCTCATCCCCGCCAGGTAGCCGCCGAGGAAGTAGAGGGCGAGGGCGGCGAGCCCCACCAGCCCGGGGACCCCGAACCCCGGGGTCAGGGCCTCGATGAGGAGCCCCAGCACCCCCACCGCCAGCAGCACCGCCGCCACCGTGCTCGAGGTCAAAAACCGCGCCGCCCGCACCCGGGCCCCGGGGTTCACCGGCACCACCTGGGCGGAGAACCCCGCCTTGGCCAGGGCCTCGGCGAGGGTCGTCGCCTGAAAGTCGGCGATCCCCACCTCGACCGCCTTCTCGGCCGAGAGGGTGAGGGGCTCGCCCTTCTTGGTGAGGCCGGGGATCGCGATCTCGGGGTCGACCATCGCCTCGGCGATCGCCGCCGGGCGGCGGCGGGCCTCGGCCACCGAGCGGAACTTCCCCTTAAGGGCGCTGATCACCTTGCGGCCGGCGGCCTCGTACTTGAGACCGGGGATCGCCTGCACCGGCAGGGCGGCGCCGATCTCCGAGCCCGGCAGCATCGCCACCTGCTGGGCGGCCAGCGAGATGAGGGCCCCGGCGGAGAAGGCGTTCTGCACCACCGCCAGGGTGGGGAGGGGGCTTTCCAGCACCCGGTCGGCGATCCGGATGGCGGCGTCCACCCGGCCGCCGGGGGTGTTGACCAAGAGCGCGACCCCGCTCGCCCCCTCGCGCTCGGCTTTGGCCAAGGCCTCGTCCACGAAGACCGCCAGGGCGGGGTCGATCTCCCCCTCGATGGGGATCAGGTAGGTCTTGGCCAGGGCCAGACCGGCGAGGACCGCGACGAGAACCAACAGGGGCCGCACTAGGGTCAGGATAGCAGAGCTATCCTGGGAACGATGGTGCTCGGGATCCTCGGCCACCCGGTGGCCCACTCGCTCTCGCCGGCGATGCAGGAGGCGGCCCTGGCGGCCCGCGGCCTGACCGGGAGCTACCGCTTGCTCGACACCCCTCCCGAGGCCCTGGCCCGGCGCCTTGAGGAGGTTCGGCGCGGCTACCGCGGGGTGAACGTCACCGTGCCCTTAAAGGAAGCGGTGCTGCCCCTCCTCGACGGGGTGCATCCGGAGGCCCGGGCGATCGGGGCGGTGAACACGGTGGTCAACCGGGGCGGCCGCCTGATCGGGCACAACACCGACGCCCCCGGCTTTTTAAGGAGCCTGGAGGAGGCCGGGGTCCGGGGCCGGCGGGCGCTGGTGCTGGGGGCGGGGGGGGCCGCCCGGGCGGTGGCCTACGCCCTGAAGGGCGCGGGCTGGGAGGTTTGGGTCCATAACCGCACCCGGTCCCGGGCCGAGGCCCTGGCCCGGGCGTTCGGCCTCGAGGTCGTGCCCCTCGAGGCCGCCCGCCAGGCCGACTTGGTCGTGAACGCGACCTCGGTGGGCCTCGACGACCCCGCCGCCACCCCGCTCCCCGCCGCCCTCTTTCCTCCCAGGGGCTTCGCGGTGGACCTGGTCTACCGCCCGCTTTTGACCCGGTTTTTGGCCGAGGCCGCCGCCGCCGGGCTGGGCACCGTCGACGGCCTCGGCATGCTGCTCTGGCAGGGGGCGCTCGCCTTCGAGCTCTGGACCGGCGAGCGGGCCCCCGTGGGGGCGATGCGCGCCGCCCTCCGCCGGGCGCTCGGGGCGGGGGCCTAGGGCCCCCTCGCGGAACGGGCGGGCGGGGTTCTAAAATAGCGTCGATGGAACGGGTCCGGTTGGGGCTGGAGCTCCTAAAGGGGCTTCTGATCGGCCTGGGCGGGGTCGCCCTGTTGAGTGGCTGGGCCTTTTTCCTCCTCGATCCCCGCTGGGCGGCCGGCCTCCTGGCCGGCGGGGCGGCCGCCCTCTTGCTCGGTCTTTGGGGGATTAAGGATCGCTGGTCCCTGGACGAGGACCGGCTTTGCCTGGGGCGGCGGTGCTACCCGGTGGAGGCGGTGGAGGGGCTCTACGCCTACTACTGGCGCCCCCTCGGGCGGCTCACCCCCCGGCTCCGGGCGGTGCTGGTGGTCGGCGGCCGGCGGATCGCCGTGCCCGGCGACCTCGACGACCGGCGGGGGTTTTTCCGCGCGCTGGCCGAGCGCTTTCCCGTCCGGGGCGAGCCCGAGGCGGTCCGCGCCTTTTGGCTCTGGATCCGCTGCCCCGAGGTCTTCCGCCCCGGCGAGGACCCGCTTTTAAGGCTGCTTTACCCCCTGGTCCTTGCGATCCTGGTAGTGGAAAGGCACTACCTTCTTTTCCTCTTGCTCGTGCTGCTGGCGGTTTGGGAGGCCGAGCGGGACGCCCGCCGGGTCCTCCGCCGGGTCGAGGAGGCGCTAGGCTAGGGGCGTGGAGACCCTGGCCGCCGAGGCCACCTACGAAGAGGTCATTAGGAAGAGCCGCTTCGTCTGCCGGGCCGCCCCGGTCGAGAGCCCCGAGGCGGCCATGGCGTTTTTGGAGGCGGTCCGCGACCCCCAGGCCAGCCACAACTGCTGGGCCTACCGCGTGGGCGACCGCTACCGCTTCTCCGATGACGGCGAGCCCGGCGGCACCGCCGGCCGGCCGATCCTCTCGGCCATCGAGGGCCAGGGGCTGGA
>JALSRQ010000055.1 GCA_026984675.1 Thermaceae bacterium | reverse complement strand
CGGGTCCTCTACGGCGGTTCGATCAAGCCCGAGAACTTCGCCGAGATCCTCGCCGGGGCGAACGTCGACGGCGGGTTGGTGGGCGGGGCGAGCCTGGAGGTTGCCTCGTTTTTGCGGTTGGTGCTCTTGGCGGGGGGTTTGTGAATTGGGTGAGGAGTCAAAGCTCGTGAACGATTTCACTCAGCTCCTCGAGGACCTCGACGGCCTCCTCGTCACCCACCCCGCCAACGTCCGCTACCTGAGCGGCTTCCCCCACGCCGAGGACGCATGGCTCTGGCTCGACGCCGGGGGCCCCCTCCTCCTCGCCAGCCCGCTCTACCAAAACGACCTCGAGGCCGCTGGCCTCCCCCACCTCCTGGGGCGGCCGGAGGCGTGGCCCAGGCTCCTGGCCGGGCGGGCCCGGGGCCGGGTCGGCTTCGAGGCCGGCCGCCTCCCCTACGCGACCGCCCGTCGGCTCGGCGAGGCCCTGCCCGGCGCCGAACTGGTCCCCACCCAGGGCCGGGTGGAGGCCCTCAGGGTGAGGAAGCGCCCCGAGGAGGTCGAGCGAATTCGCCGGGCGATGGCGATCGCCCGGGAGGCCTACCTCGAGGCCCAGCCCCGGGTGCGGCCCGGGGTGCCGGAGATCGAGGTCGCCGCCTGGCTGGAGTGCGGCATGCGGCAGCGGGGGGCCGAGGGCCGGGCCTTCCCCACCATCGTGGCCTCGGGGGAAAACGGCGCCTTCCCCCACGCCGGCGCGGGCCCGAAGGCCCTGGCCGAGGGCGAGCTCGTCACCCTCGACTTCGGCGCCCGCCACGCCGGCTACCACTCCGACGTCACCCGGACCCTGGCCCTCGGCGAGGTCCCGCCCCAGCGCCGCCGGCTTCTGGCCGCGGTCGAGGCCGCCCTGGAAGCGGCGATGGCGCGGCTCGGCCCCGGGGTGCCCCTGGCCGAACCCGACCGGGCCGCCCGGGCGGTGCTGGAGGCCGAGGGGCTGCTGGCCCACTACCCCCACGCCCTGGGGCACGGGGTCGGGCTGGAGGTCCACGAGGCTCCCCGGCTCAGCCACCGGAGCCCGGGGGTCCTGGAACCCGGGATGGTGGTCACCGTCGAGCCCGGGGTCTACGTCCCCGGCCTGGGCGGGGCCCGGATCGAGGAGCTCGTCTGGATCACCGAGGAGGGCTACCAGGTGCTCTCGGCCGGCATGTGAGGGTTTTCCGGTGTCCCCGTTCGTGAAGCACTTCACGTATGCCCTGCTCTTCCTCCTCGCCGCCTGCGCCCCGGCCCCGACCGCACCGACGGCGACGCCTCGGCAACTCTTCCACCGGGTCCGCCCCGGCGACACCCTCTACCGGATCGGCCGCTACTTCGGGGTCCCGGTGGCGGCGCTGATGCGCGCAAACGGCCTTAAAGACGACCGCCTGCGGCCGGGCCAGCGGATCCACTACCCCTGGCCGGCCAGGGCCCGTTACTACCAAAGCGGGCTCGCCAGCTGGTACGGGCCCGGCTTCGCGGGGCGGCGCACCGCCAGCGGCGAGGTCTTCGACCCCGGGGCCCTGACCGCCGCCCACCCCCGGCTCCCCTTCGGGACCCGGGTGCTGGTGGTGCGGGTGGACACCGGCGAGACCGTGGTGGTGCGGATCAACGACCGCGGCCCCTTCCGGCCGGGGCGGGTCATCGACCTCGCCTACGCCGCCGCCCGGGCGATCGGGCTCGACCGCTCCGGCACCGCCCGGGTGCGGCTCTACCTCCTGCCATGATCTGCGGCTTCCACCTCTCGATCGCCGGCCGGGAGGGGTTCCTCACCGCCCTCAAGGAGGCCGAGGCGCTGGGGGTGAAGGCGGTGCAGATCTTCGCCAAGAGCCCCCGGGCCTGGCGGAGAAAGCCCCTGCCGCCGGCCCAGGCCGAGCGGTTTCGAGCCTACCGGGAGCTCCTCGGGATCGGGTACCTGGCGATCCACGCCGGCTACCTGACCAACCCCGGGGCCGAGGGCGAGCTGTTCGAAAAGAGCGTCCTCTCGCTGGCCGACGACCTGGAGAAGGCCCGGCTTCTGGGCGCCCAAGGGGTGGTGGTCCACCCCGGTTCGGGGCCGGCCGAGGGGGTGCGGAGAGGGCTCGCCCGGGCCGCCGCCCTGGCCCCGAGCGGGGCCCGGCTCTTGGTCGAGAACGCGGCCAGCCCCGAGCGGCGCGGGGGCACCCCGGCCGACCTCGCGGAGCTGGTCGAGGGGACGCCCTTCGGGCTCGCCCTCGACACCGCCCACGCCTGGCTCGCCGGCTACCACCCGGTCGAGTTCCTGGACGGCCTCGAGGCCCGGGGGCTCCTGGACCGCCTGGCCCTGGTCCACTTCAACGACGCCCGCCACCCCCGGGGCAGCCACCGCGACGTCCACGCCTCCCTCGGCCAGGGAACCATGGGGGCGGCCCTCCGGGAGTTCCTGCAAGACCCCCGCGTGGGCGCCCTTCCCTTCATCATGGAAACCCCCCGGGCCGACGACCGGCGGAACCTGGCGGTCTTCCGTCGGTGGGCCGGGGCGGCCGCCCCGGACCGGGGCTAGTAGGCCTCCCAGCCCCGCTCCCCCGCCCGGATCCGGGCGTAGGGGGTGCCGGGGTCGTGGGGGGTGACGACCAGGTAGTCCTCCTCGGCCCAGCGGGGGTAGTGGCGCTTCCGGGTCTCCAGGGTGGTCACCGGGTAGAGATCGTAGGCCATGATGTAGGGCAGGCCGACGTGGGCGAAGGTGGGCAGGAGGTCGGCGGTGTAGACGAGCCGGGCCCCCTCGGAGACGAGCTCGACCCCTTGCTGCCCCAGGGTGTGCCCCGGCAGGGGGACGAGCCGGAGCCCGGGCAGCACCTCGGCCTCGCCCTCGACGAACTCGAAGAGCCCCGCCTCGGCCACCGGCTCGACGTTCTCGGGCAGGTAGCTGGCCCGGTTGCGCTCGTGGGGGTGGGTGGCCTCGTAGAACTCCTGGCGCTGGACCAGGTAGCGGGCCCGGGGGAAGAGGGGCCGGAGCCCCTCCTCGCCGGCCACCGCGTTGAGCCCGGCGTGGTCGAAGTGCAGGTGGGTGTTGATCACCAGGTCGATGGCCTCCGGTCCCAGCCCGAGCTCCTTGAGGGCGGTGAGGAGCCGGCCGGCCTCCTCGATGCGGTAGATCCGCCGGTGCTTCTCCCCCGGCTTGGTGTCCAATCCGGTCTCGACCAAGACCCAGCGCTCCCCGGCGCGGAGGAGCATCGGGCGGATCACCAGGGGGATCCGGTTTTGCTCGTCGGACTCGGTCTTCTTCGACCAGATCGCCTTGGGAACGATGCCGAACATCGCCCCGCCGTCGAGCCAGAAACGGCCGTCCTCGAGGAGGAAGACCTCGAAGCGGCCGACCTTGAGGCGCACCATACCTAGAGCCTAGCGCCTTCCCGGACCTCGGCGAGGACCCCGGCGGGGTCGGCCCCGGCCTCGATCGCCCGGATCAGCGCCGAGCCGACCACCACCCCGTCGGCGCCGGCCTCGGCCACCTGGCGGGCGGTGGCCCGCCCCGAGACCCCGAACCCCACCGCCACCGGGAGCGCGGTGCGCCGCTTGATCCGGGCGATCAGCTCGCCGAGCTCGGGGGGCAGCCGGTCGCGGGCCCCGGTGACCCCGGTGACGCTCACCGCGTAGACGAAGCCGGTGGTGTAGCCGGCCACGGTGGCGATGCGGGCGTCGGTGGAGGTGGGGGCCAGCAGGAAGACGGTGGCCAGCCCGGCCTCCTGGGCCAAAGCGGCGATCCCGGGGTCCTCGTCGGGGGGAAGGTCGGGGAGGATCACCCCGGCGGCTCCCGCCTCCCGGGCGTCCCGGAAGAAGCGCTCGGGGCCCCAGGCCAGCACCGGGTTCAGGTAGGTCATGAGGAGGAGCGGGACCCGGCTCCGCTCGGCCAGCCGGGCCAGGAGGTCGAGGGTGGTCCGGGTGCGCACCCCCTGGGCCAGCGCCCGCTCGCTGGCCCGCTGGATCACCGGCCCGTCGCCCAGGGGGTCGGAGAAGGGCAGCCCCACCTCGAAGAGGTCGGCGAGCCGGGCCAGCCGGGTTGCGTGGTCCAAGAACCCTTCGGGGTCGGGGTAGCCGGCGGTGAGAAAGGGGATCGCCGCCCGCCGCCCCTCCTTGCGGGCGCGTTCGAAGGCCTCGCTGACCGGGTTCACCGTTCGCCCTCCAGGATCCGCTGGACCTCGGCGACGTCCTTGTCGCCGCGGCCGGAGATGTTGATCACCACCACCGCGTCGGCGGGCAGGGTGGGGACCAGCTTGGCGGCGTAGGCCACCGCGTGGGCCGACTCCAGGGCGGGGATGATGCCCTCGGTCCGGGCCAGGAGCTGGAAGCCCTCGAGGGCCTCCCGGTCGGTCACCGCGGCGTACTCGGCGATTCCCTCGTCGGCGAGGTAGCCGTGCTCGGGCCCGACCCCGGGGTAGTCGAGGCCGGCCGAGACCGAGTGGGCGGGGGCGATCTGCCCGTCCTCGTCCTGCAACAGGTACATGTAGCTGCCGTGGAGCACCCCCCGGCGACCGGCGGCGATGCTGGCGGCGTGGCGGCCGGTGGCGAGCCCCTCGCCGGCGGCCTCGACCCCCACCAGCCGGGGCCGGGGCTCGGCGTAGGCGAAGGGGGCGAAGGCCCCGATGGCGTTCGAACCCCCGCCGACGCAGGCGATCACCGCGTCGGGGACCTCGCGGCCCTCCTTCTCCTTGAGCTGGGCCCGGATCTCCTGGCCGATCACGCTCTGGAAGTCGCGGACCATCCGGGGGTAGGGGTGGGGGCCCACCACCGAGCCGAGGATGTAGAAGGTATCGCGGACGTGGGTGACCCAGTCGCGGATGGCCTCGTTGGTGGCGTCCTTCAGGGTCTTGGTGCCGGAGCCCACCGGCACCACCCGGGCCCCCAGCAGCCGCATGCGAAAGACGTTCAGCGCCTGCCGGCGAACGTCCTCCTCGCCCATGTAGATCACCGCCTCGAGGCCGAACATCGCCGCCACCGTGGCCACGCTGACCCCGTGCTGGCCGGCGCCGGTCTCGGCGATGACCCGCCGCTTCCCCATGCGGCGGGCGAGCAGCGCCTGGCCCAGGGTGTTGTTGATCTTGTGGGCGCCGGTGTGGGCGAGGTCCTCGCGCTTGAGGTAGATGCGGGCCCCGCCCAGCCGGCGGCTCAGGCGCTCGGCGAAGTAGAGGGGGGTGGGCCGGCCGGCGTAGTCGGCGAGGTAGGCCCGGTACTCGGCCAGGAAGGCGGGGTCCCGGCGGGCCTCGAGGTAGGCGGCCTCGAGCTCCTCGAGCGCCGGGATCAACGTCTCCGGTACGTAGCGCCCGCCGTAGGGCCCGAAACGGCCGCGGGCGTCGGGGGTGGGGTAGTCCAAAAACCGAAACATGCCTCCTCCTTTCCTCGGGTTTTCCAGGGATTCCGTTGGATCGGTACCGGCGCTAGCCGTGGTGGAAGGCCCACTTGTAGCGGCGGGGGGTGCGCACCCGGGGCCGGCCTCGCATGCCCCTACGCTACCGCGGCGGTCGCGTATGCTCAAGGGGCATGGCCCGGCTGCTGGCGGTGTGGCTGCTCCTTGCCCTGGCCGGCGCCGCCCCCCTGGGGGAGGGCGCCCTGCTCGGCGACCGCGACGCCGCCGGGGTGCTCTACTGCCCCGACGGGGTCTACCCCTTCGGCACCGGCTACCTGCCGATGAAGGCCTTCCGCAAGGGAACCCTCTTGCGGCTGGCCCTCCCCTACCGCCGGAAGGACTGGCGGCTTGGCCTCCGCTACGTGTTCCGTCGCGGCCGCATGGTGCCCCAGCGGCTCAAGGCGCCGCGGCCCTTCCCCAAGGTGCAGATCGGGTTGATCGAGGTGTGCCTGCAGGACGGCGGCAAGCCGCGCTGCCACGAGGGCCCCAAGGCCCGCTGGCACGCCTACTGGGACCCCGCCACCGCCACCCTCTGGCTCCGCCTCGCCCACCGCGGCCCGCTGAAGGCGGTGCGGGTGGTGCTTCGCTTCGGCGAGGGCGCCTGCGGCGGCTACCTGCGCTACCGGGTCCGTGACCTGCCCTGGTAGGCAAACCGGCCGCCCCCGGGCGGCCTGGTGGAGCCGGGGGGATTCGAACCCCCGACCTCCCGCTTGCAAGGCGGGTGCTCTCCCGCTGAGCTACGGCCCCGCGCTCCAGGGGCATTCTAGGCGAGGGCTCGGGGGCGGTCAAACCGCGGGTTCGACGGCGGCCGGCTGGGGTGCTATAATCCGCCCTTGGTGCGCCGGTAGGCCCCGGGGGCAGGGGGGTGTCCCCCGGAAGCGGCCGAAAGCGCCCAGGCGAACGCCTACCTCAACGCCCCCCGGAAGAGGAAGCAGCATGGCTTGCAACATCAGCATCAAGGAACTCCTGGAGGCCGGGGTCCACTTCGGTCACGAGACCAAGCGGTGGAACCCCAAGATGAAGCGCTACATCTACGCCGAGCGCGGAGGGATCTTCATCATCGACCTGCAGAAGACCCTCCCCCTCATGCAAGCGGCCTGCGACTTCGCCGCCGACCTCGCCGCCCGCGGCGGGGTGATCCTCTACGTCGGCACCAAGAAGCAGGCCCAGGAGATCATCCAGATCGAGGCCGACCGGGCGGGCTTCCCCTACGTCAACCAGCGCTGGCTGGGCGGGATGCTCACCAACTTCAAGACCATCGCCTCCCGGGTCCAGCGGCTGGAGGAGCTCGAGGCCCTCTTCGCCTCGGAGGAGATCCACGACCGGCCCAAGAAGGAACAGGTGCGCCTCAAGCGGGAGCTCGACCGGCTGCTCAAGTACCTCGGCGGGTTCCGCAAGCTCAAGCGCCTGCCCGACGCCCTCTACGTGGTGGACCCGGTCAAGGAGGAGATCGCCGTCCGCGAGGCCAACAAGCTCGGCATCCCGGTCATCGCCTACGCCGACACCGACGCCGACCCCGACATGATCGATCGCATCATCCCCGGCAACGACGACGCCATCCGCTCGATCCAGCTGATCACCGGGCGGTTCACCGACGCGATCGTCGAGGCCAAGGGCGGCGGCGAGGCCGCCCCTGAGGAAACCGAGAGCGAGGAGGCAGCCGAAGCATGAGCCAGATCGAGCTGATCAAGAAGCTAAGGAGCGCCACCGGCGCCGGCATGATGGACGTCAAGAAGGCCCTCGAGGACGCCGGCTGGGACGAGGAGAAGGCGGTCCAGCTCCTGCGCGAGCGGGGGGCGATGAAGGCCGCCAAGAAGGCCGGCCGCGAGGCCAAGGAGGGCCTGATCACCGCCTACATCCACCACAACCAGCGGCTGGGGGTGCTCCTGGAGATCAACTGCGAGACCGACTTCGTGGCCAGGAACGAGGAGTTCCAAAAGCTCGCCAAGGACCTCGCCATGCACATCGCCATGGCCGCCCCCAAGTACGTCCGCAAGGAGGAGATCCCCGCCGAGGAGCTCGAGCGCGAGCGGGAGATCTACCGCACCGCCGCCCTCAACGAGGGCAAGCCCGAGGCGATCGCCGAGAAGATCGCCGAGGGACGGCTCAAAAAGTACGTCCAGGAGGTGGTCCTCCTGGAGCAGCCCTTCGTCAAGGACGACAAGATCACCGTCGCCGAGCTGATCCAGCAGGCGATCGCCAAGATCGGCGAGAACATCCAGGTGCGAAGGTTCTGCCGCTTCGAGCTGGGAGGGGAGTGAGCGCGGGGGCCTAGGCCCCCGCGCGTTCCCAGGGGGGACGCCGTGGCCTACCGACGGGTGCTCCTCAAGCTCTCCGGCGAGTTCCTGGCCGGCAACGGCTTCGGGATCAGCCCCGAGGCCACCCGGGCCTTGGCCCGCGAGGTGGCCTCGGCCAAGGCCGAGACCGGCAGCGAGATCGCGGTGGTGGTGGGGGCCGGCAACCTCTGGCGGGGGGCCCGCCAGGGGGCCGGGATGGACCGGGCGACCGCCGACTACATCGGGATGCTGGCCACCATCATGAACGCCCTGGCGCTCCAGGACGCCCTCGAGGCCGAGGGGCTGGAGACCCGGGTCCAGACCGCCCTGACCATCACCGAGGTCGCCGAGCCCTACATCCGGCGGCGGGCGCTCCGCCACCTGGAGAAGGGGCGGGTGGTGATCTTCGGCGGCGGGACCGGCAACCCCTTCTTCTCCACCGACACCGCCGCCGCCCTCCGGGCGCTGGAGATCGGGGCCGACCTGGTGCTGATGGCCAAGAACAAGGTCGACGGGGTCTACGACAAGGACCCCCGCCGGCACCCCGACGCCCGGCGCTTCGACCGGCTCAGCTACATGGAGGTCCTCTCCCGGGGCCTGGAGGTCATGGACCCCACCGCCGTCACCCTCTGCATGGAGAGCGACCTCCCCATCGTGGTCTTCGACATCTTCCAACCCGGGGCCCTGGTGCGCGTCCTCGGCGGCGAACGCGTTGGTACACTGATTCGTAGCTGAAAGGGGGTCCACGATGACCAAGGAGCTGAAGCAGGAAGCCCGCGACCACATGGAGAAAGCCGTGGAGGTCTTCCGCGAGCACCTCGCCGGCCTGCGCACCGGGCGGGCCAACCCCGAGCTCCTGGCCCACGTTCGGGTCGAGTACTACGGCAACGAGATGCCCCTGAACCAGCTGGCCTCGATCGCCGCCCCCGACGCCCGCACCCTGGTGGTCCAACCCTGGGACCAAAACGCCCTGGCGGCGATCGAGAAGGCGATCCGCGAGGCCGACCTGGGGCTCAACCCGGCCAACAAGGGCGACGCCCTCTACATCAACATCCCCCCGCTCACCGAGGAACGCCGGAAGGCCCTGGTCAGGACCGCCCACCAGCTGGCCGAGGAGGCCCGGGTCGCGATCCGCAACGTCCGCCGGCACACGCTGGAGAAGCTCCGCAAGCGGGCCAAGGAGGAGCACCTGCCGGAGGACGACGAGCGCCGGGCGGAGAACGAGATCCAGGCCCTCACCGACGCGTTCATCGAGCGGGTGAACGAGCTCTTGGCCAAGAAGGAAGCCGAGATCCTGAGCGAGTGAAGATGGCCGATCCCCGCCACGTCGCCGTCATCATGGACGGGAACGGCCGCTGGGCCCGGGCCCGCGGCCTCCCCCGGGGGGCGGGGCACGCGGCCGGTCGGGAGGCGATCCGCCGCACGGTGCGGGCGGCGATCCGCGAGGGGGTGCCGTGGCTCACCCTCTACGCCTTCTCCACCGAGAACTGGCGCCGGCCTCAGGAGGAGGTGCGGTTGCTCTTTTCCCTGTTCGAGGAGGTGCTCTGGGAGGAGACCCCCGAGCTGGTCGCCGAAGGGGTGCGGATCCACGTGGTCGGCGAGCGGGCCGGGCTGCCGGAGGGGCTATTGGCCGCCATCGACTACGCCGAGGCCGCCTCCGCCGGCGGCGAACGGCTTCGCCTGGTGGCCGCCCTTAACTACGGGGGGCGCCGGGAGATCCTGCGGGCCATCGAGCGGCTGGTGGCCGCCGGCCTCCCTCCCAGCGAGGCGAACCTCCGGGCCGGCTTCTACCTCCCCGAGATGCCCGACCCCGACCTGATCATCCGGACCAGCGGGGAGCTCCGGGTCTCGAACTTCCTGATCTGGCAGGCCGCCTACGCCGAGCTCTGGGTCACCGAGAAGTACTGGCCCGACTTCACCGAGGAGGACTTTGCCGCCGCCATCCGAGCCTACAAGCACCGGGAACGGCGCTTCGGGGGAATCCCTCAGCGCTAGGGTCAAGACCGCCCTGGTGGGCCTCGCCGGCCTGATCGTGGTGATCGCGGTGGGGCTCCCGCTGCTCGGGCCCTTCCTGGCCTGGCTGGTCTGGGTGGGGGCCGGCGAGCTCGACCGCATGTTCGCCCGGCGGGGGGTGCGGCTGAACCTGGGGCTGCTCCGGCTGGGGGGGATCCTGATGCTCGCCGCCAGCATCCCCCGCCTGGAGAACGTCGGCCACTACACCGGGGTCCCCTGGCGGGAGATCACCCTGGGGGTGATGCTGCTATGGCTCCTGGTCTACGAACTCTTCCACGGGGCCGACATCCCCCGCATGGTCCACACCGCCTTCGCCTTCCTCTACCTGCCCTGGGCCCTCGGCTACGCCCTCTTGCTCCGCTACGCCCCCAACGGCCACGCCGGGGTCTGGACCCTGACCCTGCCGCTCATCGCCACCTTCGCCACCGACATCGGGGCCTTCTTCGTGGGAACCCGCTGGGGCCGGCGAAAGATCGCCCCCAAGATCAGCCCGGGGAAGACCCTCGAGGGCACCCTCGGGGGGGTGGCCGCCTCCTTCCTCGCCCTGTTCGTCTACACCGCGCTGGTGCGGAGCGCCTTCCCCTTCGGCTGGGTCGAGCTGGCGCTGGTGAGCCTGCTGATCTCGGTGGCGGCCCAGCTCGGGGACCTTACCGAATCGATGATCAAGCGGTACTGTGGGGTTAAGGACTCGGGGACCGTCTTCCCCGGCCACGGCGGGGTGCTGGATCGGCTCGACAGCGTGATCTTCTCGGTCCCCCTCACCTACTACCTGATGGTGCTCTTCACATGAGACTGGTCGTGCTCGGTTCCACCGGTTCCATCGGCCGGCAGACCCTGGAGGTCGCCGCCTGGCGGGGCTGGCGGGTGGTGGGGCTGGCCGCCGGGAAAAACGCCGAGCGGCTGGCGGAGCAGATCGAGCGCCACCGGCCCGAGGTGGTCTACGCCCACCGCCAGGCGCGGGAGGCGCTCGCCCCCCGCTTCGCCGGCCTCCGCTGGGCCGACGACCCCGCCGAGGTCGCCGCCTGGCCGGCCGAGGCGGCGGTGGCGGCGATCCCCGGGCTCGCCGGGCTGGGCCCGGTGCGGGCGGCGGTGGAGAGCGGCAAACGGGTGGCCCTGGCCAACAAGGAGGCGATGGTGGCCGCCGGCCCCCTGATCTGGGCCGCCGCCGAGGCCAGCGGCGCCGCCCTCCTACCGGTCGACTCCGAGCACTCGGCCCTCTTCCAGGCCCTCCAGGGGGAGCGGATCCCCGAGGTGGCCGAGCTCATCCTCACCGCCTCGGGCGGACCGTTCTTGCGGGAGCCCGAGGACCTGGAGCGGGTGACCCCGGAAATGGCCCTCCGCCACCCCCGCTGGCGGATGGGGCCGAAGGTCACGGTGGACTCCGCGACCCTGTTCAACAAGGGGCTGGAGGTGCTCGAGGCCAAGGAGTTCTTCCGCGTTCCCCTGGAGAGGATCCGGGTCCTGGTGCACCCCCAGGCCTACATCCACGGGCTGGTGCGGTTTCGGGACGGCAGCCTCAAGGCCCAGCTCGGCCCCACCGACATGCGGCTTTTCATCCAGTACGCCCTCACCCACCCCGAGCGGGCGGCGACCCCGCTGGTCGAGGCCCCGATCCCCGAGCGGCTGGAGCTCTTTCCCCCCGACACCGAGCGGTTCCCCGCCCTCGATCTCGCCTACCGCGCCGGCGCCAAGGGCCCGCTGGCCCAGGTCGCCGCCAACGCCGCCGACGAGGTGGCGGTGGCGGCGTTCCTCTCCGGCCGCATCCCCTTTACCCGGATCCCCCGGCTGATCGAGCGGGTGATCGAGGAGGCCCCCAACGGCCCTCTCGACTGGGAGGGGCTCTACGCCACCGACGCCTGGGCCCGTCGGAGGAGCGAGGAGCTGTTGTGAGCGTCCTTTGGTTCGTGGTCATCATCGGGATCTCGATCTCGGTCCACGAGTTCGGCCACTACCTGGCGGCCCGGCTGCAGGGGGTGGCGGTGCCGGTCTTCTCCATCGGGTTCGGGCCGCCGCTGGTGCGCCTCCGGGCGGGGGGCACCGAGTGGCGGCTCGCCGCCATCCCGCTGGGTGGGTTCGCCCTGATCGAGGGGATGGGGGGCGAACCCGACGCCGAGCCCCGGGGCTACGCCCGGCTGGGGTTTTGGGGCAAGACCGCGATCCTGCTGGGGGGGATCCTGATGAACCTGCTGCTCGCCTGGGGGCTGATGGGCTACGTCTTCTCCACCCAGGGGGTGCCCCAGCCCGACGTGCGGCAGGCGGCGATCCTCGAGGTCCTCCCCGGCAGCCTGGCCGAGCGGGTGGGGCTTCGGCCCGGCGACCGGGTGGTGGCGATCGACGGCCGGCCGCTGCGGCGCTACACCGACCTGGCCGGGATCAAAAAGCGGCCCGGCCGCCACCGCCTGACAGTGGTGCGGGGGCATGAACGGGTCGTCCTGGAGCTCGACTGGCGGCCCGAGGAGCGGCAGATCGGGGTGCGCTACGGCCCCCGGATCGTCTACCGCCGGCTCCCCTTCCCCTCGGCCTTCGCCTACGCGGTGGGGTTCTCCGTCCGGTTGCTTCCGCTCATGGTCAAGAGCTTCGTGGCCGGCATCGTCGGCGTCCTAGTCGGCCGGCCCCCGGCCGACCTGGTGGGGCCGGTGGGGATCGTCGCCCTCACCGGCCAGGCCGCCCGGCAGGGGGCGGTGGCCCTGGCCCAGCTCACCGCCACCATCAACCTCTCGCTGGCGGTCTTCAACCTGCTGCCGATCCCCGGCCTCGACGGCGGCCGGCTGCTCCTTTTGGTGCTGGGGCGGGTCTTCGGGGGGCGGCTCACCCCCGAGCGGGAGGCCCTGATCAACCTCATCGGGCTGGCCTTCGTCTTCCTGCTCCTCATCCTGGTCACCTTCCAGGACCTCGCCCGGCTCCTCGGTGGAGGCCCCTAGTGCCCCAGGCCACGGTGCTGATCCCCGCCTACAACGAGGCCGGCACGGTGGGCTCGGTGGTCGCCGCCGCCCGCGCCGCCGGCTTCCCGGTGGTGGTGGCCGACGACGGCTCGAGCGACGCCACCGCCGAGGCCGCCGCCCAGGCCGGCGCCCGGGTGGTCCGCCTGCCGGAAAACCGCGGCAAGGGGGCGGCCTACGCCGCCGGCCTCCAGGCCGTCGCCACCCCCTACGTGATCCTGCTCGACGCCGACCTGGTGGGGCTTAGGCCCGAGCACCTCCGGGCCCTTTTGGAACCGGTGGCGACCGGCCGGGCCGAGATGGCGGTGGGGGTCTTCCGGGGCGGGCGGCTGCTCACCGACCTCGGCAACCGCCTCACCCCCCAGCTCTCCGGCCAGCGGGCCCTGCCGGCCGGGTTGCTGGCCGGGGTGCCGGGGTTGGAGCGGGCCCGCTACGACGTCGAGCTCCTGCTCACCCGCACCGCCCGGGAACGGGGCTGGCGGGTGGTGTACCTGCCGCTGGGCGGCCTTTCCCAGGTGATGAAGGAGGAAAAACGCGGCCTTTGGGCCGGGCTCCGGCACCGGCTCCGGATGTACCGCGAGGTCCTCCGCTACGCGCTCAGCGGGCGAACTCCACGAGGTCGATGACCCCGCCGTCGGCGGTGGCGTAGCGCACCACCCCGACCCCGGGAACGAAGTAGAGGTCGACCACGCTCTCCGAGCCCCCGGCGGCGGCGAGCTTGGAGCGGATGCGGAAGGCGTTGTAACGGCCGGCCTTGACCTCGACCCCGGAGAGGCCGAGCACCTCGGCCTCGACCTTGAGCGCCTGCCCCCGGAGCCGGGTCGTGCCCCCCCAGCGGAGCCCCGTCCGGAGGGGCGGCTTAGGGTAGAGCTGGAGGGGGGGGTCGTAGGTGAGGGTCTCGCCCCCGGAGATCACCGCGAAGACCCAGACCCCCCGGTCGTTGAAGGCGAGGGCCTCGGTCATGGTGGCGCCGTCCTTGTAGCGGTGCTCGAGCATCCAGACCTCGGCCCCGGCCAGTTCGCGAACCTCGGTAAAGGTCTGGACCTCGCCGCTGGAGTAGACCCAGCGCATCCCCAGGGCGTGGGGGTAGTAGCCCTTCTGGGCCAGGGCCAGCCCCAGGAGGAGGAAGAACCCAAGGAGGCGCCTCATTCCCGCCCCAGCTCCCGGCCCCGACGGGTGGCCCGCTCCACCGCCTCGACCAGGGCGGCCCGAAACGCCCGGGCCTCGAGGGCGGCCAGGCCGAAGATCGTGGTGCCGCCGGGGCTCGCCACCTCGTCCTTGAGCTCGGCCGGGTGCTTGGCGGCCAGGAGCTCGCCGGTGGCCACCAGCACCTCGGCGGCGAACCGAAGGGCCTGGGCCCGGGGGATCCCCATCTGGACCCCGCCGTCGGCCAGGGCCTCGGCGACCACCGCCAGGTAGGCGGGGGCCGAGGCGCTCATCGCGGTGAAAGCGTCGAAGAGGCGCTCGGGCAGGGGGTACACCGTCCCCACGGTGGCGAAGAGGGCCTCGGCGAAGGCCAGGTCGCCGGCCTCCGCCGCCTCGGGGAGGGCGGTGAGCACGGTGGTGCTGCGCTTGATGGTGGCCGCCAGGTTGGGCATCGCCCGCACCACCCGCCGGTTGCCGAGCCGCTCGGCCAGCGCCCGGGTGGCCACCCCGGCCATGATCGAGAGGTAGCCGGTGTTGGCGTGGGCGATCTTGGGGGCCAGGGCCGGGAAGTCCTGGGGCTTGACCGCGATCAGCACCCGCTCGGCCCCGGCCAGGTCGTCGAATCCCAGCGCCCGGACCCCGTACTTGGCGGCCTTCTGGCGGGTGAGCTCGGGGGTGGCGTCGAGCACCCCGATCGCCTCGAGGGGAAGGAGCCGAGCGGCCAGGACGCCCTCGAGGATGCTCGAGCCCATCTTCCCCAGGCCGACGATGGCGAACTTCATGGACCCGAGTCTAGCACGAAGCGAACCCGGTCCCCGGGCCGGAGCTGGGCGGCCCGGGGGAGGTCGGTGGGCCGGAGCCGGGCCGGCTTGGCGTACCCCCCCAGGGTTCCCCGGTCGACCAGAAGGAGGATCGGCCGGCCCGAGGGGGGAACCTGCACCGCCCCGATGGGAACCGCCTCGCTGGTGACCTCGCCGCCGGGGACCTCGGGCCCCGCCAGCCGCACCCCCATGCGGTCGGCGGCGGCGACCTCGAAGGCCCCGGCGGTGAGGGCGGCGAGGGCCTCCCGATCGGCCTGGGGGCCGGGGCGAAGGCGGAGCCGGACCTCGCGCCCCGGCCGGTAGGGCGGGGCGAAGGACCGCCCGGGGCGGACCCGGCGTTCGTCGGCCTGCCCCAGGACATCGCCGGCCCGCAGGGGCCGGCCGATCCGGCCCTTCAAGTCCACCGAGGCGCTGCCCCAAAAGCGCGCCAGGGCGAACCCGCCGGCGACCGCCAGGTAGCCCCGGGCCCCCCGTCCCTCGGGGGGGAAGGCGAGGCGGTCGCCGGGAACGGCGGAAAACGAGGTCCAGGGGGGGACGGGCCGGCGGTTTTTCCGCACCCCCACGCCGAAGCCCGCGAAGGCGAAGACCGCCGGGGCCAGGACCTCGAGCTCGGGGCCCCGCTGGTTGAATTCAAGCAGGGGGGCCCCCGGGGGGTTGCCCACCAACCGGTTGGCCACCGCCGCCGCGTAGGGATCGGCGGGGCCGCTCCGGGCCAGGCCGTAGCGGCCGGCGAGGAAGCGACCGGCGTCGAGGGGCAGGTCCAGGAGGCCGGGGGCCTGGACCCGGAGGACCGGCCGCTCGGGCTCGGGGGGCAGGAGATCGAGCCCCTCGGGCTCGCCGGGGGGCTCCCCGGCTCGGGGCACGAAGGTCACCCGGTCGCCGGGGGAAAGCAGGAACGGCGCCTTTCGGTGGGGGTCGTAGACCGGGACCAGGGTCCGGGCGATCAGGTTCCAGCCCCCCGGGCTCGGCAGCGGGTAGACCCCGGTCTGAAGGCCGGCGATCCCCACGCTGTGGGCGGGCACCCGGGGCCTCGGCTCGGGGCGGCGGGGCTTGGCGATCCGGGGGTCGACCGCGGCCATGAAGGGGAACCCCGGGGTGAACCCCACCGCGTAGACCCGGTAGCTCCGGCCGGCGTGGCGCCGCACCACCTCCTCGGGGGGAAGGCCGGCCCAGCCCGCCAGTTCCTCGAGGTCCGGCCCGTCGTAGACCGCCGGCACCTGGACCTCGCGGCCGGTCTCCTCGGACGCCGGGGAGCGGGCGGCGATCCAGGCCCGCACCGCCGCCTCGCCCACCCGGTCGGCGTCGTACTCGACGTAGAGGTTGGCGTAGCCAGGGGTCAGGTCGGTGACCCCGGGGAGGGGGTCGGCGAGGAGCGCCCGCATCTGGGCGTGAACCCGGCGGTTGGCGCCCTCGTCGATCCCGTCCCCGTAGACCAGGTAAAAGCCTTCCAGCCGCACGCCCTAAGCTTAAAGGCCTTTTCCTTCGCGGCGGTTTTTGCTAGCCTGGGGGCGGCAGGGAGAGGTGCCCGAGTGGTTGAAGGGGCACGCCTGGAGAGCGTGTGTACCCCCACCGGGGTACCGCGGGTTCGAATCCCGCCCTCTCCGCCAGCCAGGGGGCCCTGGGCCCCCTATGTTTCTGCCGCCAGGACGCCGGCGGCCTCCTCGGCGAAGGCGGCGAGGTACTCGAAGAACATCGGCCCGAAGTGGGCGAGCTCGTCCCCCCGGGTGACCACCAGGGGG
>JALSRQ010000054.1 GCA_026984675.1 Thermaceae bacterium | reverse complement strand
GGTGACGACCTCGAGGTTCGCCGCCCGCCCGCTCCGTCGGTGGTCGAGGACCAGCTGGCCGCGGGTGTGCCGCCCGCAGGTCTCCACCGTGCCCCAGTGCCGCTCTTGGGCGGTGATCGCCCCCGGCTCCAGGGCCACCAGGGCGGCCAGGGGGTCGGGGACCAGCAGGCCGGGAAGGCCCTTTGCCCGCAGGTAGGCCTCGGTGACCCCGGTGATCGCGGCGTAGAACCGGGCCCGCGGGGTGCCGAGCCGCTTGAGCCGCTGGTGCGCGGGCCAGGGGAGAGGGTGGGCGAGGGTGGTCTCCCAGGTGAGCAGGGTGAGGCGGGGAAAGGCCGCCAGCACGGCGGCGGCGGCCTCGGGGTCGGCCCGGAAGTTGAACTCGGCGGTAAGGGTGCCGGTGTTGCCGCGCCCGGCGTGGGCCCCGCCCATGACCACCACCCGGGCCAACCGGCGGGGGAGCTCGGGGTCGAGGGCCAGCGCCAGGGCCAGGTTGGTGAGCGGTCCCAGCGCCACCAGGGTGAGCCCGCCGGGGTGGGCCCGGGCCGCCTCGACGATGGCCAGGGCGGCCGGGGTGGCCTCCGGTCGGCCCCGGGCCCGGCGGTCCCGGAGGTTTCCGAGCCCGTCCTCGCCGTGGAAGAAGGCGGCGCGCTCGCGGGGTTCGGGCAGCAGGGGGCCCCGGGCTCCGGGGTAAACCGGTACCGCCCGGCCCATTCGTTCAACGATCTCCAGTACGTTTCGCACCACCTGCGGCAGGGGCACGTTGCCGTCGGTGGCGGTGATCGCCCTTACCTCGGCTTCCGGGGCCGCCAGCAAAAGGATGAGCGCCAGGGCGTCGTCCACCCCGGCGTCGGTGTCGACCAGAAACCGCACCCTTTTAGGCTAAGGCATCCCGCCGGGCAGGCCCGGCCCGCGTGGCGGGGTGGAAGGCTACTCCTCTTCCTCGGTCTTGCCCTTTTGGATGACCTCGGGCTCGGCCTCGGCGGCCTCCCCAGTGGCGGCGGCCTCGGCCTCGAGCTTCTCGACGTCCTCGGGAGGCACCACCGTGGCCACCGTCTCCTCCTTGTCGACCAGGGGCTCGACCCCCTCGGGGAAGGCGATGTCGCCGACGTGGAGCACGTCGCCGATTTCCAGGCCGGAGACGTCGACCTCGATCGCCTCGGGGATGTTCCGGGGGAGGGTCCGGACCAGGATGTCGGTCATCACCTCCTCCAGCACCCCGCCCAGCTTGGTGCCCACCGGCGTGCCCACGAACTTCAGGGTCACGTACATCTCGATGGGCTCGTCGGCCAGGGCGTAGAAGTCGACGTGCTCGGGGGCGTGCTTCTTCTTGTTGAGCTCGACCTGGCGGACCAGGGTGTCGACGGTCTTGCCATCCTCGAGCTCCAAGGTGATCACGTGGTGGATGCTGGCTTGGCGGAAGACCTTGTCGAACTCGACGGCGTCGACGTAGATCTTCTCGTTCATGTGGCGGTTATAGAGCACCGCCGGCAGCTTGCCCTGGCGGCGGAGCGCCTTGGGCCGCTCGCTGCCCCGGTGGTACGCGCGCAGCCTGTATTCCATCGCTTTCCTCCTCGGGCGCCCGTGGGCGCGGCAACATCCTAGAGTCTAAGGGGTCGAGAATAGGGGGTCAACCGGCCCCTCGGCCACCAGCAGCTCGCTCACCGAGCGGTGGGTGTGGACCCGGCGGATCGCCTCGGCGAGCAAGGGGGCGGTGGAGAGGACGACGTAGCCGGGGTTTTCGTCGAGGGGGATGGTGTCGGTGAAGACCACCCGCTCGATGCCTTCGTGGGCGAGGTTTTCCCGGGCCGGGCCCACCAGCACCGGGTGGGTGGCCATGACCACCGCCTGGGGCCGGGCCCCGGCCTGGAGCAGGGCCTCCAGCCCACGGCGGATCGTCCCCCCGGTGGAGACGATGTCGTCGATCAGGATGGGGCGGAGCCCCCGCACCTCGCCGATCACGTAGGTGACCTCGGTGGTGGTGGGGCCGGTGCGCCGTTTGGCCAGCATCGCCATGGGCAGCTCGAGCAGGTTGGAAAGCCGCCGGGCCTCCTCGGCCCGGCCGGCGTCGGGGCTCACCACCACCGCGTCCCGGGTGAGCCCCTCCCGCACCAGGTACTCGGCGAAGAGCCGCACCGCCGAGAGGTGGTCGACCGGGATGTTGAAGAAGCCCTGGATCTGGGGGGCGTGGAGGTCCACCGTGATCACCCGGTGCACCCCGACCCGCTCCAGGAGGTCGGCGACCACCTTGGCGCTGATCGGCTCCCGGCCCTTGGTCTGCTTGTCCTGGCGGGCGTAGCCGAAGTAGGGGATCACCGCGTTGATCTGCCGGGCCGAGCTCCGGCGGAGGGCGTCGGCCATGAGGAGGAGCTCCATCAGGTGGTCGTTGACCGGGGGGCTGGTGGGCTGGAGGACGAAGATGTTCCCCCCCCGCACGCTCTCGGAGAGCCGGAGGGCCACCTCCCCGTCGGGGAAGCGGCCGAGCTCGATGCCGGTGAGCTCGATACCGAGTTCCCGCGCCACCCTCGCCGCGAGGTCGGGGTTGGCGCTGCCGGATAGAACCTTTAACTCCATGGTGGACCCCATCTCATTTTATCCGGGCGACGGCCCGGGCGAGGAGCTCGGCCATCCGCTCGCTGCCCTCGATCAGGAAGGTCTCGAAGTCGAGCCGGGCCTTCTTGCCGGCGGCGTCGCTGATCGCCCGCAGCAGGGCGGCGGGGACCCCGAACCGCCGGGCGGTCCAGAGCGCCGCCGCCCCCTCCATCTCCACCGCGTCGGCGGCGAAGGTGGTGCGGATCCAGGCGGCGAGCTCGGGGTCGGCGACGAAGCGATCGCCGCTGGCGACGCGGCCCACCCGGTCGGCCCCGGCCTCTTCCAGGAGGGCCACCAGCCGGGGGTCGGCGGCCAGGAAGCGCTCGCCGGTGGCGAGTTCGCCGGGGGCCCGGCCGAAGGCGGTGAGGTCGACGTCCCACTGCACCGCGTCCAGGGCGACCAGGAGCTCGCCGGTCTTGAGCTCGGGGGCCAGCGCCCCGGCCACCCCGGCGAAGAGGGCGGCCTTCGGCCGGTGGCGGGCCAGGGCCCAGGCCACCGCCGCCGCGGCCGCCGCCTTGCCCACCCCGCTGTGCACCAGCAGCGCGGGGCGGCCCGAGAGGAGGCCCAGGTGGGCGGGAAACGGCCCGGGCACCGCCCGGGCCTCGTCCAGACGCGCAAGCAGCGCCCGGACCTCCACCTCCTCGGCGGCGAAGACGGCGATCACGGGATCGGCACCGTCTCCTGGATCCGCAGGCCGGCCTCGAGGACCCGCTCGGCCCAGGTCCGGGCGGCCTCGAGGTCGTGGTCGCGGTAGTTCCCGCAGGAAAGCGGGCTGGCTCCGGGCACCTCGCCCCGGTGGGCGAGGACGTCCCTGAGGGCAGCCTCGAAGGCCCTTAGCACCGCCTCCTCGCCGGGGTCGCCGACCACCGTCAGGTAGAAGCCGGTGCGGCAGCCCATCGGGGAGAGATCGAAGACGCCCTCGAGGTGATCCCGGAGGTAGGTGGCGAGGAGGTGCTCCAGGGTGTGGATCGCGGCGGTGGGCAGGGCGGCCCGGTTGGGCTGGGCGAGCCTCAGGTCCCACTTGGTGAGCCCCTCGCCCACCGCCGCCCGCCGCACGTAGGGGGCCTGCACCCGGGTGTGGTCGAGCTCGAAGGATTCGACCTTGGCCATGTCTCCATTCTTACGCAGATTGCCGTAGAGCTCTCGGTCAGGGAAGGCAATCTCTTCCTCCGGACCGCGATCCGATTTTGGAACCACTTGACACCCAGACTTTTTTTGCTATTTCTCTAACCGAGGACCGGTCCTCAGTTTGGAATAGGATGGAGGTGAGTGGGTATGCGGAAGAGCTTGGTGGCAGTTCTGACCGCGGGGCTTCTCCTGCTCGGCGTGAGCCCGGTGTGGGCGGCGGGGCAGGCGATGGAGCTCAGTGTGCCCGGTGCTGAAGAGGTGGTTTCTATTCCCGTGCCGTCCGGGGCTGCCCAACTTGGGGATGAGGAACTCGCCCAAGTGGACGGCCAAGGGCTGATTGGGGCAATTGCAGGTGCGATAGGTGGGGCAATCGGAGGGGCCGTGACTGGTGCAATCGGTTCGTATCTGCATAGTGGGCATGTGGACTGGAGGGATGTCGTTGCTGGCGCTGTAGGTGGCGCAGTGGGAGGGGCCATCGGTGGTGCAATAGCAGGTCCCTAATACGCACTGTAGTGTTCGATCGGCTCGCCGGGTGAAAGTGGGTATGACCTTCACCTGGCGAGCCACGAGCGTGAGGGGGTGGGTAGATGAAAAGCAAAGATCTTAGTAAAAACAGTGGCCCTGTGCTTTGGACATCGTTGATCGTCGCGATCGGTGCCCAGCTGGGTGTTTTCATCTCTAGCTTGATCTTGGGTTATTCGATAGGCGTCGAGGGTTATGCGGTAGGGTTTTTAATAACCTGGGGAATCGTGTATTTGCTTTTCTCTTTGATCAAAAGTGATAAGCACGGTCGCGAATAGAAGCCGCGCGGTTTTGGGCCTCAAGTGGAAACCACGTATTTGCTGAGTGGCTCCTACCCAACATGAAGCGCCAGCTCATTGCGATTCTTCTGAGCATATCCGCACTAGCCGCGGCGGAGGGGAGTCCCTACCGCCCCCTCCGCTACACCCACGTCGTCGGCCAGACGGACTGGTACACTTGCGGCGCGGCGGCGGTGGCCACCCTGCTCACCTACTACTACGGGGACCCGACGACAGAGGAAGAGGTTCTCAAGGTCGCCATCAAGGAAACCGAGCGATCGGGCAAGGATCCGCTTAAGGGCCTCACCGCCCTTTCTTTGAAGCGCGCCTTGGAGCGGCGCGGCTATGCGGTGAAGGCCTAGCGGGTGAACCTGGAAGAGCTCGCCGACTACTTTCGGCGGGGCGGCCTCCCGGTCATCGGCCACGTCACCAAACCCCAGCTCCACTTCCTGGTGATCGCCGGCATGGTGGACCCTCCCTCGGGCGGCCCGCCCTAGGTCCTGCTCGCCGATCCCTCCTGGGGGCGCAGGATCGTGCCCCTGGAAGCCCTGGTGACGGAGAAGGGCTTTTCCGGGGTGATCCTCCTCGCCATTCCTAAGACCCAGGCCCAGCTCAAAAAGGCCAAGGCGCTCCAGGCCAAGGAACGCGCCTGGGCCCGGGCGGAGCTTCTCCGCCTGGCCGCTCTCCGGGCGCGGTTGCCCTAGAACGAAAGGTGCGTGGTACGTGGTGCGTGGTTTTCAAGACGAGCGATGAAACCCAAGCGCTTCACCCGGGTTCTGCCCCTCCTGCTGCTTCTTGCGTTCGGCCTCGCCCTGGCCCAGTCCCTCCCCGAGCCGGTGGACCCCCTAAAACGCGCGGAGCCGGAACCGGGGAAGCTTACCTTCTCCGCCTCCTTGGGCTACACGCCTAGCGGCTATCGCGGCCTCGAGGTGGACCCGGCCCGGGGGCCCTACACCGACCGGGTCGCGAGCCATGGCCTTTCCGCCGACCTGGCGCTCAGCTACGCCCTTTCAAAGACCCTTTCCCTGGGGGCGGGGCTTACGGGCTCTTTCGCCTACACCCAGACCCTCCGCACCTTTACCGACGAGACCCGAGCCTACCTCGACGAAACGCACACTGACTTCATTCCCCGGATCGCCCTCGCCTACCGCCTTGCCCCTGACCACCCCCTGGACCCGGGGCTCTCGCTCGCCCTTCGCTACCCCTGGGCCGCCTCGGCCTCGTTTGCGCTCTCCTTCCTCCGGGACCCCACCGTGCTCTCGCTTTCCCTGGAGGCCTCCCACGGCTTTGACCCGCCCTACCCCACCGCGCTCCGGGCCTCCTTCGGGGCGGGGTTTTTGGCCAACGACCGGGTGAGCTACCGCATCTCGGCCGCCCTGAGCCAGCCCTTCACCTACGCCACGCCGCCCACGCTCACCGCCGCCTTCGGGGCGGATCTGGCCCTTGATGCCGAATCCAGGCAAAGCGCCTCCCTCACCCTCCGGGCCTCGCGGGTGGCGGGGGAAGTGCGGGGTGGGGTCTCGCTTGGGTATCGGGTACGGGGGTTTGGGTTAATGGCTAGCGGGCAGTGAGGGCGAACTCAGCGCTTTAGGATCCCCCGCCAAAGCTCCCGGAAGAAAAGAAGGTAGACCGGGATCAGCTCGATGCGGCCGGCCCACATCTCGAAGGTGAGCACCAGCTTGGTGAAGGGGTGCATCCAGGCGAAGTTGGCCATCGGCCCCACCAGCCCGAGCCCGGGACCGATGTTGCCCAGGGTGGCGGCGCTGGCGGTGAAGGCGACCACCAGGTCGCCCTCGAGCAGGGCCACCACCAGCGCCCCGGTGGCGAAGGTCACCACGTAGAGGGCCACGAAGGCCGAGACCTGGCGGAGCACGTCCTCGCCCACCGGCCGGCCCCCGAGCCGCAGGGGGATCACTGCCTGGGGGTGGAGGGTGCGCTTGAGCTCCCTCAGGATGTGGTAGAGCATGATCCGCCAGCGCACCACCTTGATCCCGCCGGCCCCCGACCCGGCCGAGCCGCCGAGGAACATCAGCGCCACCAGGATCACCTGGGCGGGGACCGTCCACTTGGCGAAGTCGACGCTGGCGTAGCCGGTGGTGGTGACGATCGAGACCACCTGGAAGAAGGCGTGGCGGAGGGCGGGTTCGAACCCATAGTCGTGGTCCCAGAAAAGGTAGGCGGATAGCGCCAGCGAGGCCACCGCCACCGCCAGGGTGTAGGCCCGGAACTCGGGGTCGGCGAGCAGGGGGCGGGGCTGGCGCTGGAAGTAGAGCCGGTACTGGAGCATGAAGTTGGCCCCGGCCAGGAACATGAACAGCACCGCCATCCACTGGGCCAGGGGGGTGAACGAGGCGAAGGAGTCGGCCTTGGGGCTGAAGCCCCCGGCGGGGATGGTGGTGAGGGCGTGGGCCACGGCGTCGTAGAGCCCCATGCCCCCGATCAGGTAGGCCAGGGTCGCCCCCAGGGTGAGGGCGACGTAGACCCGGAGCACCGCCTCGGCGGTGTGCTTGAGCCGGGGGGTCATCTTCTCCTTTTGGACCCCGGTGGACTCGGCGAAGAACATCTGGCGGCCGGCCACCGCCAGGTGGGGGAGGACGGCGATGAACAGCAGGATGATGCCCACCCCGCCGAACCACTGGGTGAGGGCCCGCCAGAGGAAGAGGCTTTGCGAAAGCCGCCCGAAGTCGGCGAGGACGGTGGCCCCGGTGGTGGTGAAGCCCGACATCGCCTCGAAGAGGGTGTCGACGAAGCCGAAGGCGCCGCCGAACCAGTAGGGGAGGGCGCCGAGGAGCGGCACCAGGAGCCAGAGGATCGCCACCGCGAAGAGGGCCTCGCTGCGGCGGGGCTCGGCCTTGGCCTCGCCGAGCCGCTGGAGCACGAACCCGACCCCGAGCCCCACCGCCGCCGAGGCGAAGAAGGCGGTCGCGGGCTCCCTCCAGAGGAGGGCGAGCAGGGCGAAGCCCAGGAGCACCCAGCCGAGCACCCCGTAGGCGGTGCCCACCACGTAGAGGACGAAGCGGCTCATCGTCGGGCGGGGGTCGGGCCGCCGAGGACGCCGGCGACCCGTTCGGTGAACTCACGGGGGGTGAGCACCAGCAGGCGGTCGCCGAGGTGGAGCTCCAGCTCGGGGCGGGCGAGCTCGACCACCCGGGGGCGGAGCACCGCCACCGGCACCGCCTTGGGGGGCAGGGGCAGCTCCTCGACCCGGCGGCCATGGTAGGGCTCGCCCACCGTGGCCTCGATGAGCTCGACCTTGTCCTCGATCACCGCCAGGTGCTCGACGCCGCCGGGGGCGAGGTGGTGGATGACCTCGCGCACCGCCGCCTGGCGGGGGGTGAGGGGGATGTCGATGCCCACCCGTTCGAAGAGCGGCCGGTTCTCGCTGCGGCCGACCCGGGTGATCACCTTCTCCACCCCCACCTGCTTGGCCAGGAGCGAGACCAGGAGGTTCTTCTCGTCGTTGTTGGTGACCGCCACCAGCACGTCGGTCTCCTCGATGTTCTCGGCCTCGAGGAGCTCGAGGTCGGTACCGTCGCCCTCCAGCACCAGGGTGCGGGAGAGCTGCTCGGAGAGCCAGGCGGCCCGCTCCGGGTCCTGCTCGATCAGGCAGAGCTCGACCCCCGAGCGCTCCAGATCGCGGGCGACGATGTACCCCACCGCCCCGCCGCCCACGATCATCACCCGCCGCACCCGCTCGGTGCCGGCGAAGTAGGCGTGAAGGATGGGGAACGAGCTCCGGGTGGCGACGAAGATCAGGTGGTCGCCGGGTTCGAGGACCAGCTCGGCGAAATCCGCTTCCCGGGCCGAGAGGAACTCGCCCTTCCGCACCAACCCGAGGAGCCGGGTGCCCTCGGGCCACTCCAGGTCCCCCAGGTAGCGGTGGGCGTAGGGCCCGCCCTCCTCGACCAGGTACTCGATGAGCCGGAGCCGGCCGCCGGCCAGCTCCTCGGTGTCGAGGGCCTTGGGAATCAGGATGATCTCCAGGATCTCCTGGGCCAGCGAGCGCTGGGGCCAGAGCACCCGGTCGATGCGGGTGCCGAGGATGTCCATGGTGCGGGGGTCGGTGAGCACCTCGGCGTAGTCGGCCCGGCCCACGAAGCAAAGCGCCTCCCGGGCCCCCAGGCCCTTGGCCAGAAGGGCGCTGATCAGGTTGACCTCGTCGATGCTGGTGGCGGCGACGAAGGCGTCGGCCCGGTCCACCCCGGCCTCCCGCAGCACCTCGGGGTCGGTGGCGTTGCCCACCACCACCCGAACGTCGTAGTTGGCGAGGCGTTCGGCGGCCGACGGGGAGCGGTCGACCACCACCACGTCGTGTTCGGTGTGGAGCGCGCGGGCGAGGCCGGTGCCCACGTCTCCGCCGCCGGCGATCACCAGGTACATAACGCACCTATTTTGGCCCTTCCCCGCCCGGCCAGGGAAGGGGACGAAGGGCCCGGGCCGAGAGGTCGTAGGTGTCGGCGCCGGTGACCCGCGCCAGGTAGCGTTCCCCGACCCTGAGGTCCTCGCCCTCGAGGAACACCACCCCGTCGACCCCGGGGGCGTCGCCCGGGCCGCGGGCGATCCAGGTGCCCGGCTCCTCGCCGGGTTCGTCGACCAAGACCTCGATCTCCCGCCCCAGCCAGCGCCGCATCCGCCGGGCGCTGATCCCGGCCTGCCGCTGCATCAGCCGGTGGTAGCGCTCCTCCTTGACCTCCTCGGGCACCCGGCCGGGGAGGGCGTTGGCCGCCGCCCCCTCGACCTCGGAGTAGGGGAAGGCCCCCACCCGGTCGAGTTCGGCCTCTTCGAGAAAATCGAGCAAAAGGGTAAAGTCCTCCTCGGTCTCGCCGGGAAAGCCGACGATGAAGACCGAGCGGATGGTGAGGTCGGGAACCGCCCGCCGCCAGGCGCGGATCCGCTCGAGGTAGCGCTCGGCGTCGCCGGGGCGGCGCATCGCCCGCAGGATTCGGGGGCTCGCGTGTTGCAGCGGCACGTCGAGGTAGGGAAGGAGCTTCCCCTCGGCCATCCGCTCGACGAGCGCCTCGACCTCGGGGTAGGGGTAGACGTAGAGCAGCCGCAGCCAGACCCCGAGCCCGGCGAGGGCGTCGACCAGCTTCAAAAGCGCCCCCCGCTCGCCGGCGTCGCGGCCGTAGGCCAGGGTGTCCTGGGCGATGACGATCAGCTCCCGGGTGCCGGTTCGCACGAGCTCGGCGGCCTCCTTGACCACCTCGTCGAGGGGCCGGGAGACCTGGCGGCCCCGGAGCTTGGGGATGATGCAGAAGCTGCAGCGGTTGTCGCAGCCCTCGGCGATCTTGAGGTAGGCGTAGTGGCGGGGGGTGAGCCGGACCCGGGGCGGGACCAGGGCGGTCTTGGGGTCGCGGTCGGGGGGGAGGGCCCGGGTGACCGCCTCGAGCACCGCCTCGAACTGGGCCGGACCGGTGACCGCCAGCACCCCGGGGTGGGCGGCCTCGATCACCTCGGGGCGGGCGCCGAGGCAGCCGGTGGCCACCACCTTGGGGGTCTTCTCCAGGGCTAGGCCGATCTCGTCGAGGCTCTCCTCGATCGCCGGGTTGATGAAGCCGCAGGTGTTGACGATCGCCAGGTCGGCCTCCTCGTAGCGGGGCACCAGCCGGTAGCCCAGCGCCCGGAGGCGGGCGATCAGCTGCTCGCTGTCGACCAGGGCCTTGGCGCAGCCGAGGCTGGCGAAGGCGATGCGGCCGGCCATGGAGCCGAGTCTACCGGGCCGGGGCGGGGGCTTCAAACCGGCGGGTGACCACCTCGCCGGGCCCGCCCAGGGGGCCGAGCGCCCGGTCCCCCAGGAAGGCGCGCACCCCGCCGGCGTTGCCGGTCCGGACCACCACCGGCAGGGGGAAGGTGAGGGCGGTGCCGGGGGGCGCGGTCCGTTCGTAGAGCCGCTTGCCCTCGGGGGTGGTGACCCGAATCCAGCTCCGGGCGGTGACCACCAGCCGGAGGGTCTTGGGGGCCGGCGGGGGCTTGGGTTTGGGCAGCGGGGTCAGGCGGACCCGGAGCTTCCGGTCCTGGTTCAGGGCGAGCTCGCGCTCGTAGGTGCGAAAGCCCTTGGCCTCGACCCGGAGCCGGCGCTGGCCGGGTTCGACCTCGAGCTCGACCGGCGCCTGGCCGAGGAAGTAGCCGTCGAGGTAGACCCGGGCCCCCTCGGGCTCGGTGGCGACCGCCAGCCGGACCCGCTCGGGCGTGGGCTCCTTGGGGGCGGCGGCGGCCGGGGTCGGGGCCGCGGCCGGCTTCGGGGCCGGCGCCGGCGGCGGCCGGCGGGTTCCCAGCCACAACCCCAGGCCGGCGAGGACCAGGACCACCGGCAGCAACAGCCAGGCCCCGGGCCGGCGCCCTCCCCGGGCCGGCGGTTCCGGCGCCGGCGGCGGCTCGGGGGCGGGGTAGAGGGCGACCATCGCCTCGGGGTCGAGGCCCAGCGCCCGGGCGTAGCGGCGCAGGTGGCCCTTGGCCAGCACCGGTTCCGGCAGGGCGTCGAAGCGGCAGGCCTCGAGGGCCTCCAGGACCTCGAGGCTCACCCGGAGCTCCCGGGCCCACTCGCGGAGCGAGCGGCCGCTTTCCTCCCGGGCGGCGCGGAGCCGGGCGCCGAGCTCGCACATCGGGTCCATCTTACCGCCGGGCCAGGGCGGCGGCGATCGCCGCCGCCAGCCGGGCGTTCTCCACCAAAAGGCGGCGGTTGACCTCGTCGGTGCGGCCGCCGGAGAGCTCGGCCAGCCGCCTCAGCAGGAAGGGGGTGAGGGCCTTGCCGCCGATGCCCCGTTCCCGGGCCTCCCGGTTGGCCGCCTCGACCCAGCCCCGGACCTCGTCGAAGGGGAGGCCGCGGGAGACCGGGTTGAAGACCAGCACCGCGCCGGGCAGGCCGAGCGCCCGCTGGGTGGCGAGGACCGCCGCCACCTCCTGGGGGTCCTCGACCCGGGCCGGGAGGGGGTAGGGGCTGGTGGGGCTGTGGAAGGCGGGGAGCCGCTCGGTGCGGTAGCCGACCACCGCCACCCCCAGCGACTCCAGCCGCTCCAGGGTGGCCGCCAGGTCGAGGATGCTCTTCATCCCCGAGCTCACCACCACGATCGGGGTCCGGGCCAGCCCCGCCAGGTCGGCGGACTCGTCGTAGGGGGCGGGGTGAACCCCGCCGATCCCCCCGGTGGCGAAGACCGCGATCCCGGCCCGGGCCGCCAGGTGGGCGGTGGCGGCCACCGTGGTGCCGGCGTCCCGCCCCCCCGCGACCAGGGCGGCGAGGTTCCAAAGGCTCGCCTTCTCGGCTTCCGCGCCCTCGGCCAGGGCGGCGAGCTCGCGGTCGGAGAGCCCCACCCGGACCCTCCCCCTTCGGATCGCGATCACCGCCGGGACCGCGCCGCCCTCCCGCACCGCCCCCGTCATCGCCCGGGCGACCTCGAGGTTTTCTGGCCGGGCCAGGCCGTGGGTGATCACGGTGGACTCCAACGCCACCACCGGCCGCCCCTCGGCCAGGGCGGCGGCGACCTCGGGGGCGAGCGCCTCCTTCACGGCCCCGAGCTTACCCCGCCGAGCCCCCGCAGCAAAACGTAGGCGGCCAGGGCCAGCAGGAGCCAGAACCAAAGGCGGGCGTACACCGGCGGGCGGCCCCCCCGGCCGGGGGCGCCGGCCCGGGGGGGGTAGAGCCGGAGCCGCTGGGCCCGCTTGAGGTGGCGGACCATCCGGTCGATGTCCCCCTTCTTCTTGTAGGCGGCGGCCAGGTTGTGGTGGGCGTCGGCCAGGTCGGGGTCGATGGCCAGGGCGGCCTGGTAGTCGGCGATGGCGGCCTCGACCTCGCCGGCCTCGAGCTTCAGGTTCCCCAGGTTGACCCGGGCCCGGGGGTGGTCGGGGTCGCGCTCCAGGGCCTTAAGGAACGCCTCCCGCGCGGCCTCCCTCGCCCCCGCCAGGGCGGCCTCGACCCCCTTTTGCACCCAGGCCTCGGCCTGGACGAAGGCCGGGCCCCGCTCCAGCCAGGCCTGGTAGCGGCCCGCGGCCAGGTCCTCGAGGGCCTCGCCAAGCCCGGGAACCAGGTCCACAAGCCCCTCGGCGAGCCGGCGGGCCTCCTCGAGGTCGCGGCGGTAGAGGGCCTTCCGCAGGTCGGCGAGCCGCAGGATCAGGGGGGCGCGGGGGTCGCCGGCGGCCAGGGCGCGGGCGTAGGCCGCCTCGAGCTGGCCCCTTTGGATCGCCTCCTGCACCGGGTCGGCCATCAGTAGTGCCTCCCCGGCACCCCCCAGCCGGTGTAGGCGTGGTAGCGGCCGGGCCGGCCGTCCTCGAGGTAGTGAAGCAGCGGCTCGAGGAGCGGCAGGTGGGTCCTGAGCCGCTCGGCGATCGCCTCGACGTCGAAAAACCGCGCCTCGACCACGTGGCCGTCGGGGTCGTGGGGGTTGAGGAGCCCCTCCCAGCGGACCTTGAAGGCCATCGCCACGGTGCGCTCGCGCCTCCTCCGGTCCTCGACCTGGACCACGTAGGCGAGGTGCTCGATGGCGGTCACCGACAGGCCGGTCTCCTCCCGGACCTCGCGGACCACCGCCTCGGCGGCGGTCTCCCCGGGCTCGACCATGCCCCCCGGGAGGGTGTAGCGGATCCGCCCCTTCCGGCCCCAGTCGTTGGCCACCAGGAGCACCCGGCCCCGCCGGTCCATCAGGACCCCGGCGGCCACCAGGAGCTCGCGCCGCAGGGCTACGCGGGGGCGGGTTTCCTCCTTCATGCCCTTTCCGCCATGGCGGCCAGCATCCGCTCCTGCTCGGCCCGGACGAGCGCCTCGTGGAGCTCGTCGAGCTCGCCGGAGAGGACGGCCTCGAGGTTCTTGGTGGTGTAGTGGATGCGGTGGTCGGTGACCCGCGACTGGGGGAAGTTGTAGGTGCGGATCTTCTCGCTGCGCTCGCCGGTGCCGATCTGGGCCAGGCGGGCCTGGCGGAGCTCCTGCTCCTCCTGGGCCCGCTTCATCTCCAGGAGGCGGCTTCGCAGGATGGTCAGCGCCCGCTCGCGGTTCTTGATCTGGCTGCGCGACTCCTGGCTGGTGACGATGATCCCGGTGGGCAGGTGGACCACCCGCACCGCGCTGTCGGTGGTGTTGACCCCCTGGCCGCCCGGCCCCGAGGCCCGCATCACGTCGATCCGGATCTCCTCCGGCTTGATCTCCAGGTCCTTCTCCTCGGCCTCGGGGAGCACCGCCACGGTGGCGGTCGAGGTGTGGATCCGGCCCTGGGTCTCGGTGGCCGGCACCCGCTGGACCCGGTGGACCCCCGATTCGTACTTAAACAGGCCGTAGGCCCCCGGACCCTCGACCCGGAAGACGATCTTGGAAAAGCCCCCGAGGTCGGTGGGGTGGGCGTCCAGCACCTCCAGGCGGAACCCCTTGCGCTCGGCGTAGCGGCGGTACATCTCGTAGAGGTCGCGGGCGAAGAGGGCGGCCTCCTCGCCCCCGGTGCCGGCCCGGATCTCGACGATGGCGTTGCGTTCGTCGGCCTCGTCCTTAGGGAGGAGGAGGGTCTTGAGCCGCCGCTCCAGCTCGCCGGCCTCCTGGCTCAGCGCCTCCACCTCGGCCTCGGCGAGCTCCTTGAGCTCGGGGTCCTTGAGCATCGCCCGGGCCTCGTCGAGCTCCTTTTGGACCCGGCGGTACCGGCGGTAGACCTCGACCACCTCGCTGAGCTCGGCGTAGCGGCGGGAGAGCCTTTGGTACTCGGCCGGGTTCTGGGCCACCTCGGGCCGGGCGAGGGCCTCCTCCAGGCGTCGGTGTTCGGTTTCCAGGGCGTCGAGTTGCTTCTCCAGCTCCATCCGTACCTCCTAGGATACACCGGCGGGGTTGAAGATTTTTAGGCCAGCCTAAATAATAGGCGACGTGACGTTAGAAGGGCCGAAACCCCCCCTCACCGAGGCCCAGGAGGACTACCTCAAGGCGATCTACCAGCTCGCCGAGGGGGGGACGGTGAGCACCCAGCTCTTGGCCCGCCGGCTGGCGGTGCGCCCGGCGTCGGTGACCGGGATGCTTAAGAAGCTCGCCGAGATGGGGCTGGTGGTCCACGTTCCCTACCGCGGGGTGCGGCTCACCGAAAGCGGCGAGCGGGTGGCCCTGGAGGTCCTCCGCCACCACCGCCTTTTGGAGGCCTTCCTGGCCGAGGCCCTGGGGTTTTCCTGGGAGGCGGTCCACGCCGAGGCCGACCGGCTGGAGCACCACATCTCGGAGGCCTTCGAGGCCCGGATCGCCGAGCTCCTCGGCCACCCCGAGCGCGACCCCCACGGCGACCCCATCCCCACCCCCGAGCTCACCCTGCCCCACCCCCCCGGCCGGCCCTTGGCCGAGGCCGCCCCCGGGGCCTACCGGCTGGTCCGGGTGCGGGTGCAGGACGAGGACCTGCTGCGGGCGCTGGCCCGGCTCGGCCTCCGGCCGGGGACCGAGCTCCGCCTCCTCGAGCGGCCGCCGGCCGGGGTGCGGGTGGCGGTGGGCGAGGCCCGTTACCTCTTGCCCGGCGAGTGGGCCGAGGCGCTGGAGGTGGAGCCCCTATGAAGGCCGCCGCCCCCGCCAAGAAGCCCTTTTGGTTCTACTTCGGCCCGGCCTTCCTGGTCTCGGTGGGGTACATGGACCCGGGCAACTGGGCGACCAGCCTCGAGGCCGGCAGCCGCTACGGCTACGCCCTCCTCTGGGTGGTCACCCTCTCCTCCGCGATCGCGATCCTGATGCAGGTGCTGGCCGCCAAGCTGGGGATCGTCACCGGCCGGGACCTGGCCCAGATGATGCGCGAGCGCTACCGCCCGGGGGTCGCCCGCTTCCTCTTCGTTACCGCCTTCGTGGCGATGATGGCCACCGACCTGGCGGAGTTTTTGGGGGTGGCGCTGGCCCTCAACCTGCTCTTCGGCCTGCCCCTGGCCCTCGCCGTGCTGCTTACCGTCTTCGACGTCTTCCTGATCCTCTGGCTGGAGCGCTTTGGCTTCCGCTGGGTGGAGACGGTGATCCTGGGGTTCGTGGCCACCATCGGGCTGGCCTATATTCTCGAGCTTTTCCTCGCCCACCCCGACCTGCCCCAGGTGGTTCGGAACGCCTTCCTCCCCAACCCCACGGTCTTCCAGAGCACCACCGCCCTGTTCGTGGCGATGGGGATCCTGGGGGCCACGGTGATGCCCCACAACCTCTTCCTCCACTCCGCCCAGGTGAAGACCCGGGTGGTCGGCAACCCCGAGCAGAAGAGGCGCATCCTCCACTGGTCGATCGCCGACACGGTGAGCGCCCTCTCGGCGGCCTGGCTGGTGAACGGGGCCATCCTGGTGATGGCGGCGGCGGTGTTCCATCGGAACGGGCTCCTGGTCACCACCATCGACCAGGCCTACCTCACCCTCGCCCCCCTGCTCGGCAAGGCCGCCGCCCTCACCTTCGCGATCGCCCTCCTGGCCTCGGGGATCTCCAGCTCGACCACCGGCACGCTGGCCGGGCAGATCGTCTTCGAGGGGTTTTTAAACGTCCGGGTGCGGAACATCGCCGCCCTCCGGCTCTTCGTGCGGTTTCTGACGATGGCCCCGGCGGTGGTGGCGATCCTGCTGTCGGTGCGGCCGGTCACCCTGCTGGTCCTGAGCCAGGTGGTGCTCTCGATGCAGCTGCCCTTCAGCGTGATCCCGCTGGTCGCCTTCACCTCCGACCCCCGGCTCATGGGCGAGCTCAGGAACCCGCCCTGGGTGCGGCTGCTCGCCTGGCTTTCGGCCGGGCTAATCGTGGGGCTGAACCTGTTGCTGCTGGTCTTCGCCGCGCTGGGGGTGTAGGTCGAAGGCGTAGCCCTCGAGGAACCCCGACAGAAGCAGCACCAACGGCAGGAGCCACCCGGTGGTCCGGCCCAGCAGCAGGAGGGGGACGGTGAACACCAGGGTGGCGAGGAACACGT
>JALSRQ010000053.1 GCA_026984675.1 Thermaceae bacterium | reverse complement strand
CTTCCCCCTTCGCCTGGCCTGGCCCCTGCGGCTTTTAAGGGCGCTCCCCCTCACCGCCTGGGTCCGGGTCCTCGCCTGGGCCGACCGCCGGCGCCCCCGCTAGGGGGCCTTGGCCACCCGGGGGCAAGCGGCCTAAAATACCAAGGGCAAGGAAAGGAGGCGGTATGCGTCGCTGGCTTGCGGTTCTTTTATTACCACTGGCGCTGGGCTACGCCCAGAAGCCCCTGGTGATCGCGTACCAGGGCGGGGCGGTCACCCTCGACCCCCACATGCGCAACGAGACCACCACCCTCTCCTGGCAGCACCACATCTTCGAGACCCCCTTCTTCTACACCCCGGACGGCAAGGTCGTCCCGGTGCTCGCCGAGAAGATCGAGATGGTGGACCCCAACACCTGGCGGCTCTATCTAAAGAAGGGCGTCCGCTTCCACGACGGCAGCGAGATGACCGCCGAGGACGTGGCCTTCTCGATCCTCCGGGCGGCCACCCACAAGAAGTCCCAGATGAAGGGGTACGTCGGCAAGGTGGTGGCGGCCGAGGCCCTGGACCGCTACACGGTGCGGATTCAAACCAAGGTGCCCGACCCCCTGCTCCCCGCCCACCTCGATCACGCCGCGGTGATCCCCAAGGCCTACCTGGAGAAGGTGGGCGAGGAGGGCTTCAACAAGCACCCCATCGGCACCGGCCCCTACAAGTTCGTCTCCTGGCTGAACGGCGACCACCTGAACCTCGAGGCCTTCGACGGCTACTGGGGTCCCCAGCCCGCCTTTAAGAAGGTCAAGCTGGTCAACATCCCCAACGGCGCCACCCGGGTCGCCGCCCTGCTCTCCGGCGAGGTGGACATCGCCGAGAAGGTCCTTCCCCAGGACTTCCCCCGGGTCGAGCGCTCGGGGGTCGCCGACGTCCGGCAGACCCCGGGCGTCCGGGTGATCTACGTGGCCCTCGACTACTGGCGCGCCTACGGCTCGGAGGGCCTGCCCAAGGGGGCCAAGAACCCCTTCCTCGATCCCCGGGCCCGCAAGGCGATCTACATGGCGATCGACGAGGACGCGATCGTCAAGAGGATCATGGGGGGCGCGGCGACCGCCGCCCAGCAATTCCTGGCCCCGATCCACGAGGGCTACAACCCCGAGATCCGGCGCTTCCCCTACGACCCCAAGGCCGCCCGGAAGATCCTCGAGGACCTCGGTTACGGCGACACCGACGGCGACGGCTGGCTGGAGCTGCCGACCAAGGACGGCGGCCGGGTGCCCTTCGCGCTCCGGGTCGACGCCCCCAACGACCGCTACTTAAACGACGCCCAGATCGCCCAGGCGCTCGCCAACATGCTCCGCCGGATCGGCATCAAGGCCAGCGTCAACGCGGTGCCCAAGAAGGTCTTCTTCCCCAACATGACCAAGGGGCACTTCACCATGTACATGGCGGGGTGGGGCTCGATGGACTCCATCAACACCCTGCTCTCGCTCTTCCACTCCAAGGACCCCTCGGGCCTCTACGGGCGCTTCAACCGGATGCGCTACAAGAACCCCGAGGTCGACCGGCTCATCGAGCAGGCGGCCCAGACCTTCGACCGGCAAAAGCGGGAGGCCCTGATCCAAAAGGCGATGTACATCGCCATGGTCCAGGACGTCGCCTACATCCCCTTGCATTACGAGAACGTGATCGCCGGCGTCCGCAAGGGGCTCGTCTTCGTGCCCCGGCCCGACGAGTACCTCCACGCCTACGAGGTCAAAAAAGCCCGCTGAACCCTAGGGGCCCGGGCCGCACGGCCCGGGCCCTCGCCAAAACCCCATGCGTTACTTCGCCGTACGTTTTCTGCAGATGCTCTTCGCGGTCTGGGGGGTCGCCACCCTGGTCTTCCTCTTCCTCCAGCTCACCGGCGACCCCATGGAGGTGCTGGCCCCGGAGGACATGAGCGAGGCCCAGGTCGCCGAGCTCCGCCACGCCTACGGGCTCGACCGCCCCCTCCACGTCCGCTACCTGATCTACATGGAGAACCTCCTCAAGGGGGACCTGGGGGTTTCCTGGACCTCCGGCGAGCCGGCGCTCAGGCTCCTCGCCCAGCGCTTCCCCGCCACCCTCAAGCTGGTGCTCACCGCCCTCCTCTTCGCCATCGCCCTGGGCCTGCCCGCCGGGGTCTGGGCGGCGGTCCGAAGCGACACCTGGGTGGACCGGGGGCTTAGGTTCCTCTCGGTCCTGGGGATCTCGGCCCCCACCTTCTGGATCGGGATCATGCTGATCCTGATCTTCTCGGTGACCCTGGGCTGGCTGCCCTCGGCGGGGGCGGGGAACTGGCGGCACTACATCCTGCCCGGGCTGACCCTCTCGTTCTACCGCATCGCCCTCTTCCTCCGGATGATCCGCTCGACCCTCCTCGACGTCCTCACCCAGGACTACGTCCGGACCGCCCGGGCCAAGGGGCTCGCCGAACGGGTGGTGGTCTACAAGCACGCCCTCCGGAACGCGCTGATCCCCTTCGTCACCCTGGTGGGGCTGCAGTTCGGCCAGCTCATGGCCGGGGCGGTGGTCACCGAGTGGATCTTCGCCTGGCCGGGGATGAACCGGCTGGCCCTGAACGCCCTCTTCACCGAGGACCGGCCGGTGATCCTGGCCTTCGTGGTGCTCACCGCGGGGATCTTCGCGGTGGTCAACTTCGTGGTCGACCTCCTCTACGGCTGGATCGACCCCCGGGTGCGCTATGCCTAGGTTTCCCTGGTTTACCGCCCTGGTCCTCCTGCTCGTCGTCCTGGCGGCGATCCTCGCCCCCTGGCTGGCCCCCCACCCGCCGCTGGAGGGGGACCTCATGCGCCAGCACCTGCCGCCGGCCTGGCTCCCCGGCGGCGACCCCGCCTTCCCCCTGGGAACCGACGAGCAGGGGCGCGACATCCTCTCGAACATCCTGTTCGGCCTGCGGGTGAGCCTCTCGGTGGGGTTTTTCGCCGTACTGATCAGCGTTCTCCTGGGGGTGCCGCTGGGGCTTATGGCGGGCTACAGCCGGCGGTTCGGCGAGCTGGTGATGCGGCTGGTCGACGTGCAGCTCTCGGTCCCCACCTTCCTGATCGCCCTGGTGGTGCTGGCGCTATGGGGGGCCGGGCTTCTCAAGCTGATCCTGGTGATCGGGGTGGTGGGCTGGGCGGCCTACGCCCGGCTGGTGCGGGGGGCGGTGCTCTCGGAGCGGGAACGGGAGTACGTGCTCGCGGCCGAGGCCCTCGGCCTCTCCACCCCCCGGGTGCTCTTCCGCCACATTCTGCCCAACGTGCTCTCGGTGGTGCTGGTCCAGGTCTCGGTCGACGTGCCCCGGGTCATCCTGCTCGAGGCCACCCTCTCGTTCCTGGGGGTCGGGGTCTCGATCGAGACCCCCTCGATCGGCCTGATGGTCAAGCGGGGGATGGACTACCTCTTCTCCGGGGTCTGGTGGACCACCGCCCTCCCTGGCCTCGCCCTCATGCTCCTGGTCCTCACCACCAACCTCCTCGGCGACTGGATGCGGGACGCGTTCGACCCCCGCAGAAGGCGGGTGAACCGTTGAAGGAACTGATCGCTTTCGCAAGGGAACTGATCCAGCTCCCGAGCCCTCCGGGTCGGGAGGGGCCGCTGGCCGAGCGGGTGGTGGCCGAGATGCGCGCCCTCGGCTACCGGGAGGCCTGGATCGACGAGGCGGGGAACGCCC
>JALSRQ010000052.1 GCA_026984675.1 Thermaceae bacterium | reverse complement strand
AGATGCTGAAGGGGGCGGTGGGGGGGATCGACCCCGGGGTCCGGCGCCAGGCCTCCCACCTGGTGACCTTCCGCCTCACCGAGCCCGAGGAGGTCCGGGCCCTCTCCGAGCAGTTCCCCGAGCTCGGGGAGCGGGTGCGAAGACTCGCCCGGCCCGAGAACGGCCTGCCGCCCGAGTACGGGGTCAAGGACCTCGACCGCGAGCGCTCCGGGGTGGTCCTCCGGGACCCCGGCGACCCCCGGCGCCGGCGGTGGGTGGAGCTCGGGGGCTAACCCATGCGAATTCGCTACACCAAGCACGCGCTGAAGCAGATGCAGGAACGCGGGATCGGCAAACGCCTCGTTCGACAGGCGATCGAAGATCCCGATCACCTTTACCGCGATAAAGGGTTACGCGTCGCCGAGCGGAAGCTGGAGAGCGGAAACATCTTGAGGGTCTACTTCAAACTGGACGGTGAGGACGTGGTGGTGATTACCGCTTACCGAACGCGTACGTGGGGTCGAGGAAGAAGGTAAAATAAAAGCCGTGAAGATCGAGTTCGACCGTGAAGCCGACGCGCTTTACATCCGGCTTGGGCGCGGCAGGGTCGCGTACTCGGAAGAGATCAAGCCCGGTGTTGTGGTCGACTACTCCCAAAAGGGCAGGCCGCTCGGCGTGGAGGTCTTGGGGGCCAGCAAGCTCATGGCCCAGGGGGTTTCCATACCGGACAAAATCCTCGCGGAAATTTACGCGAAAAAAGCTGTTTAAGCGGTTCCATTAAACGCTTTTAAAAGCCCCGTCCCCAACGGGGTTCCTTTTGCACTCCGTACAGCGTGTACGCACTGTACGTATCGGTAGTTTTGCGTACTGTACGCTTTACAAACCGCCTCCTCTGGGCTAACCCTGGAACCATGAGGAGGTAGGTGTGGCCAAAGGTTGGACCGCAGCGATCCGAAACCCGGCCGAGACCCTAAAGCGGGCCGGCGACGCGTTCTTTTCTCCCACCACCATGGGGCTGGTGGGGGGCCTCTTCGGCGAGTACGTCGCCGAGAAGGCCCTCTTCACCGGCTTCCGTCAGGTCTTCGGCGACGATGACGCCTCGACCCGTGGACGCGAAGCCGGTGAGCCGTGGCCCCAAGCCATAAGTCCTGCACTTATAGGACCCCACTCCCGACTCCCGGGACCCCATCGGTTGCTTCGGTCGATCCCCAAGCGCAACCCGACGGTCGCCCCGTGGCCGGTCAGGTGAAGGGCGGTCTGCTCACCCGCGCCGACCTGAACGCTCCGCCTGGGGGCACGGCGGCGGCTGGCTCACCCTGAACCGCGGCAAGAAGGGCCTCCGCCGGTCCACCGCGGCAGCGAGGACGTGACCCAGATCCGGCGGTGAAGGTGTCTCTAGGTGTCATTAAGGTGTCAAAAGCGTTTCCGCCCCCACGATCGGGGGCGGAAGCTTTATGTCCTGCGCTGGAGCCGGCGGCCGGATTCGAACCGGCGACCTACCGCTTACGAGGCGGTTGCTCTACCGCTGAGCTACGCCGGCCGGCAGGCCGTCCCCAGTATAGGAAGGGCGGGGGCCGGGCTCAAACGCTGGTGGGCCCTGCAGGACTCGAACCTGCAACCAACCGGTTATGAGCCGGCCGCTCTAACCGCTTGAGCTAAGGGCCCAGGCAAACCCCAATCTAGCCTAGGCGGGGGCGGCGAGCAACCCGGCCAGGGCGGCCTCGGCCTCCCTTTGGGCCAACCGGCTGGCCCAGTAGATCCGCTCCCCCGGGGCCCAGGTCTGGCCGGCGTGGACCACCTCGACCCCCTCCCCCTTGCCGCGAACCAGGGGGAGCAGCCCCTCGGGCAGCGCGAGCGCACCGACCGGGGCCTCGGGAAAGCCCTCGGGAACGGTCCACTCGAACACCCTCGCCCGGCGGCGGGCGAGGGCGTGGTCCCAGTCCTCGAGGTCCAGCGGCCGCCCGAACGCCGGCTCGGCCCCCGCCTGGCGGGCGATCTCCTCCGGCGCCCCGGCCTCCTCGAGGGCCGGGTGGACCCGGGCGATGCCGAAGACCTCGCGCCCGATCTGGGCCACCAGCAGGTTGACCTCGGGGTTCGGGGTCACCGCCAACAGGGTACCGGCCTCGTCGGCCCCGGCGGCCTCGAGGACGTCCTCGTCGAGGGCGTCGCCGGCCACCGCGAAGAGCTTTTCCCGGCGGGCGGCGCGGACGTGGGGAAGGTTGCGATCGACCAGGGCCACCGGCCTTCCGTGCTGGACGAGGAGCCGCGCCACCGTGCGACCCACCCCCCCCGCCCCCACGATCACCACCCGGCGGCCGGCGGCCTCGGCCAGGCCGAGGAGCCGGGCCAGCACCGGGGCCCCGAACCCGGCCAGGGTAACGGTGAGGAAGATGGTGAGGAAGACGAGGGCGAGCAGGCGCGCCCCCTCCTGGGGAAGGGTGAGGGCGAAGAGCGAGGCCACGCTGGCGGCCACGATGCCGCGGGGGGCGAGGGCGGCGACGAAGAGGCGCTCCCTGAGGGGAAGCCCCGACCCCGCCAGGCTCGCCGCCACCGCCAGGGGTCGGACCACCAGGACCAGCGCCAGGGCCACCAGCACCCCGGGGCCCAGCGCCGCGGCCAGGGTGTCGAGCGGCAGGGCGGCGGCGAGCAACACGAAGAGCAGGCTGATCGCGAGCAGGGTGAGCTGCTCCTTGAACCGCCGCAAGCGGTGTTCCTCGGGGATCGCCCGGCGCTGGACCACCAGCCCCATCACCACCGCCGCCATGATCCCCGACTCGGTGAGCACCGCGTCGGCCAAGCCGAAGGCCAGGAAGACCCCGGCCAGGGCCACCAGGTTCCTAAGCTCCAGCGCCACCCAGCGGGGCTGCCGGAGGAGCCAGGAGACCAGGAGCCCGAAGAAGAGCCCCGCCGCGCCCCCCACCGCCAGCCGGGCCAGGTAGGCGAGGGCCGCCTGGGCCGGGCTTCCGCCCCCGGGAAGGATCGCCTCGTAGACCGCCACCGCCAGAATCGCCCCGATGGGGTCGATGAGGATGGCCTCGGCCTCGAGGACCGCCTTGAGCCGCCGGGGCACCAGGATCCGCTTGAGCATGGGCTGGACCACGGTGGGACCGGTGACCACCACCAGCGCCCCGAAAAGCGCCGCCACCGGGGGCGAGAGCCCGCCGAGCCCCCAGGCCGCCAGACCCGCCCCCAGCCAGGTCACCGCCGCCCCCAGGGTGACCAGCCGGCGGACCTCGTAGAGCGCCCCCCGGACGTCCTCCAACCGGAGCGCCAGGGCCCCCTCGAAGAGGACGATCGCCACCGCCAGCTTGACCAGCAGGAAGAGCCCCCCGCCCAGGGCGGCGGGGCGGAGCAGCCCCAGGACCCCGGGGCCGGCGAGCACCCCGAAGACCAGCAGGAGGACCAGGGCCGGCAGCCGGTAGCGGTGGGCCAGGAGCTGGGCGAGGATTCCCAGGCCCACCGCGAGGCTGGCCGTGAGCAGGGCGGGGTCGGGGTGCATCGGCTACTCGGGGGCCTCGGCGGCCGCCCCCATCTGGGAGCGGAGCCGCTCGGCGGCAGCCTCGATCTTCTGAACGATCTCCCGGTGCTGCAGCTTCAGGGTGTCGATCTGGGTGGTCAGCCGCTCGAGCTCCTCTTTGAGCGCCTGCCTCTGTTGCTCGGGAAGGGCCTCCAGGCGCCGGGCCAGCCCCTCGAGGCCCTCCCCCAGGGACCCGAAGCCCTCCTCCAGGGCCTTTTGCAGCTGGGC
>JALSRQ010000051.1 GCA_026984675.1 Thermaceae bacterium | reverse complement strand
TCGAGCCCCAGGGCGTCGCCGCCCACCAGCTCGGCGTGGATCGGGGCCTCCTGGGAAAGCTCCAACCCGGCGAACCCCCGCTCGGGGACCCGGAGCCGCCGGAGGCGGCCGTTGACCCGGAGGGTGGCCGTCTTAGCCCCCGGCCCGGCGTTCCCCACCGCCAAAAAACCCGGGCGGAGGCCCACGATCCCGAGGTTCGGGGCGTCGTCGGCGACGTTCTTGTAGCCCACCCCGGGGGGCGGGGCGGCGTCGCTCACCACCCAGACCGCCGCCCCCGGCAGGGCGGCCCGGGCGGCGGCCGCCGCCGCCCTGAGGTCGGCCTCGGGGTCGCCGGGGCGGAGGCCCTCCAGGCGGCGGGCGAGCGCCTCCCCCGGGGCCGGACCCAGGACCCGGGGGCGGACCCCGGCCCGCACCGCCACCGCCCGGGGGGCCCCGGCGAGCCGCTGGCGGGCGAAGGCGAGGGCCCGCGACCACCGCTCGCCGGCCGCCATCGAGGCGCTGGCGTCGAGGACCACCGCCACCGCCGTCGGCCGCCCGGCGACCCAGGGCCGGGCCAGCCCCAGCACCGCCAGGGCCCCGGCCAGGAGCGAAAGGAGGAGCCCCAGGTCGAGGCGTCGCCGCCTCCGGGCGGCGGCCCGCCGCCAGAGGAACACCCCGCTCGCCGGGCGGCGGCGGGGCGTGCGCCGGGGGTGGAGCCAGTAGACGAGGGCCAGGACCGGCGGCAAAAGCAGCAGCCCGAGGGGGCTAAGGAAGCCTACCAGCGCACCTCCGAGAAGGACTCGCCGACCAGCGCCGACCCCTCGACCCGGGTGTGGCCGACCTCGGCCCCCAGCTTGCCGGCGACGTACTCGAGGTAGCCGGCGATCCGCTGAAGCAGGGCCATCGCCTCCTTAGGGCTGGTGGTTTGGCTGACCGCCAGGGGGGTGGTGGTGAGGAGGCTTTCGGCCAGGCCCCGGAAGGTCCCCCCCAGGTCGCCGTAGCTCAGGCTGTGGGCGTCGCTGGGGTAGCCGGCGGCGTACTTTCTAAACAGCGGGTCGCTGGCCAGTCGGGGCCCGGCCAGCCCCTGGGCGGCCCGTTCGCTGGTGGCCAGGGCCAGGCGGTCGCCGAGGTCGAAGAGGTAGACCGCCCCGCCCAGCCCGACGGTGATCTTCTTGCCCCGGTAGTCGCCGACCCGGTAGCGCTCGACGGCGAAGCCGCCCTTGCCCTGGGGGGTGCTGCTGGCGGCCAGGAGTTGGAGCCAGGAGAGCAGGGTGGTCTCGGCGGTGAGGTCGTCCTTGGCCTCGAGGAAGACCAGCAGGTCCCCCAGCGGGTTCTGGGCGGTGGGGGCGGCGCCCGGCTGGGTCTTGGGAGCGAAGCTCACCAGGGCGACGCGGTCGCCGAAGGCCGAGAGGTCGAGCTCGAAATCCTTTTGGCCGAACGCGGCGCCGAGCTCGGTGAGGTAGGCGCCGAGGTCGGCCAGGGGGAAGCAGAGGCTGGTGGCCGAGATCCCCCGGGGCAGGTCGGCGAGCGGCCAGGGACGGCAGGGCTTGAGGAAGAGCCCGGCCAGCTTGGGGTCGGCCTTGGGGTTGAAGGCGAAGCGGTACCGGCTCCGGACCCCGTCCTTGTCCAGGCTGAGGGCGAAGGCGTAGTGCCGGAAGGTCTTGAGCATCGCCAGGAACCGGGGCGGGATCCCCCCCCGGCCGCCCTTGGCCGGGGAGCGGCCGAGCTGGTCGGCCAGCGGGAAGAGCGGCTCGAAGTCGGCCAGGAAGCTCAGGTCGCCCTCGAGGGGAAACTTAAGCCCCTTCTTCCCCCCGGCCGTGAAGAAGCCCGCGGCGATCCCCGGGTTCTTCCCCATGTGGCCGTAGAGCATCAGGGTGCCGTCGCGGTAGCCGGCCAGGACCTGGTAGTCCTCCTCCGGCCGGCTCAGGTTCTTCGCCCGCCAGCCGTGGAAGGGCCGGGTCTTGCCCAGGGTCTTCTTGAGCGCCCCCAGCACCCGGTCCTTGGCCGCCGCCGAGGGCCGGGCCAGGGCCAGCAGGCTCCCGTCGGGGTAGACCGCGAAGAGCCCCTCCTGCCCGATGGCGTCGAGGGAATAAAGGGGCAGGATCCGCTTGAGCTCGGCGGTGGCCTGGGCGTTGTCGGCCCCCTGGCCGCCGAGGAGGGCGAGGAGGTCGTTCCAGGTCAGCTTCTGGCGGACGAGCTCGGCCTGGAAGTCGACGAAGAACGCCTTCTTGATCGCCAGGTTTCGGGTGTAGAGGGCGAGAACCGCCCCCGGCGGCGCGCCGGCGGGCAGGCTGGCGGCCAGGGAGGCGCCGGCCAGCGCGAGGACGCCAAGGAAGGCAAGGAATCGCTTCATCGTACCGGCATTCTAGCAGAGCCTACAGGTAATGGGGGCGAAACCCCCGCTCCCCGGCCCGCAGCCGGGCCAGCCCCAAGCGGGCCAGCGCCCGGCCCGAGGGGGGGAGGTCGAGGAGGTGGCAGCCGGGGCGGGCCAGGTAGGCCCCGAGGTCGAGCTTTTCCGGGCCCCACTCGAGCCTGGGTTCCGCCTCCGTCCGGTAGCCGGCGGCGTAGACCTGCCGGTTACGGGCGGTGAGGCCGGGGACCACCGTGCCCCGACCCCGGGCGGCCACCGCCGCCAGGGTGTCGACCCCCACCGCCGGGATCCCCAGCGCCCGGGCCAGGCCCTGGGCGAAGGCGAGGCCCACCCGGAGCCCGGTGTAGGAGCCGGGGCCCTGGCCGGCGACCACCGCCTGGAGGGCCTCCGGCTCGGTCCCGGTCTCCCCCAGGAACGCCCGCACCGCCTCGGCCAGTCGGGCGTTGTGGCCGCGGTCGACCCGGAGGGCCAGCTCGGCCTCGAGGGTGCCGAGCACCAGGTAGGGGGTGGCGGTGTCCACCGCGAGGACGCGCACGCCCTCAGGCTATAGAGTGGGGCTATGACGTTCAAACGCTTCGCCGAGCACCTCGCCGGCATCGAGGCCGAGAGCGGCCGGCTGGAGATCATCCGCATGCTCTCCGAGCTCTTCGCCGAGCTCGAACCCGAGGAGTGGCCGAAGGCGGTGCTCCTGCTCACCGGGCGGGTGGCCCCGGAGTTCGAGGGGTTGGAGTTCGGGGTCGCCGAGAAGGAGGCCGCCAAGGCCCTGGCGATGGCCCTCGGCCGCGACGAGGCCGAGCTCTGGAAGGAGGTCCGCGAGCTCGGCGACCTGGGCAAGGTGGCCCAGGCCGAGCTCCCCGAACACGAGGGGGGGCTCCCGCTGCTCGAGGTCTACGATCAGCTCCGGGCCCTGGCCGAGGACGCCGGCCCCGGCTCCCAGCTCCGGAAGCGCGAGCGGCTCGCCGCGCTACTAAAGAGCGCGAGCCCCCTGGAGGGCCTCTACATCCTCCGCATCGTCACCGGTCGGCTCCGGCTCGGGGTGGGGGAGGCGACGATCCTCGAGGCCATGGCCCAGGCCCTCCTCGGCGACCGCAAGAAGCGGCCCCTCCTGGAGCGGGCCTACAACCTCACCTCCGACCTCGCCTACGTCGCCGAGCTGGCCCTTAGGGGGGAGGAGGCCCTCAGGAACGTCCAGGTCCAGATCGGCAAACCGATCCGGATGATGCTGGCCGAGCGCCTGCCCGACGCCGAGGCGATCATGAAGAAGCTCGGCCCCCACCTGGCCGAGTACAAGTACGACGGCGAGCGGGTCCAGGTCCACTTCGACGGCGAGCGGTTTTGGGTCTACTCCCGCCGGATCGAGAACATCACCCACCAGTACCCCGACCTGCTTAAAGCCCTTCGGGCCCACCTGAAGATGCCCTACATCCTCGAGGCCGAGGCGGTGGTCTTCGACCCCGACACCGGCGAGCTCCTTCCCTTCCAGTTCGTGCTGAACCGAAAGGTCAAGCACCTGACCGAAGAGCTCATCGAGAAGTACCCGGTCAAGGCCTTCGTCTTCGAGCTCCTCTACCAGGGGGGCGAGGCCCTGATCGATCTCCCCCTCACCGAGCGGCGGAAGCGGCTGGAGGCGTTCGTGCCGAAAACCGAGCGGTTCGAGCCCAGCGAGCGCCGCTGGATCGAGAGCAAGGAGGAACTCGAGGCCTTCTTCGACCTGGCCCTGGAGGTCGGCGACGAGGGGCTGATGTGCAAGCGACCGGACGGCAACTACGAGGCCGGCAAGCGGGGCTTCAAGTGGGTCAAGTTCAAGCGGGCCGCCGGCGGCCGGCTGGCCGACACCCTCGACCTGGTGGTGGTGGGGGCCTGGTGGGGCCGGGGCCGCCGGAGCGGGACCTACGGCTCGCTCCTGGTGGCCAGCTACAACCCCGCCGAGGACCGCTTCGAGACCGTCACCAAGGTGGGCTCGGGCTTCACCGACGAGGACCTGCAAAAGGAACTCCCGGCCCGGCTCGACCCCCGGCGCCGGGAGGGCCCCGCCCCCCGGGTCTGGGCCCTCCTGGAGCCCGACGTCTGGTTCGAGCCCGGGCTGGTGATCGAGGTCGAGGCCCAGGAGATCACCCTGAGCCCCAACCACACCTGCGCCTACGGCCGGGTCAAGGAGGGCCGGGGGCTCGCCCTGCGCTTCCCCCGCTTCCTCCGCTACCGCGACGACAAGAGCCCCGAGGAGGCCACCACCCCGGACGAGGTGGTCGAGCTCTACCGGCTGCAGTGGAAGTGAATTCTCATCGGAATGGGGGATAGTGATGGGCATGCAACGGACGATCTTTGCGGTGATCGCGGTCCTCGCCGTGCTGGCGATCGGGGGGGTCTTCCTCCTCGGCAAGCAAAGCCCGGCGACCCCGGCCGGGGCCGCCGCCGACGCCCCGGCGATCGAAAACCCCGACCCCCTCCTCCGGGCCCACCTGATCTTCGGCTCCCCGAAGGCCCCGGTGACGGTGGTCGAGTTCGGCAACTACCGCTGCCCCCACTGCCGGGACCACGCCCTTAAGGTCCTGCCCCGCCTCTTTTCCGACTACGTCGAGAAGGGCCGGGTGCGCTACGTCTTCCGGGCGCTGCCCTTTGCCGGCCAGGACGACGTCTTTACCGCCAGCGTGGCGGCCGAGTGCGTCTACGACCAAGACCCGGACCGCTTCCTCGACTACCACACCCTGCTCTTCCGGGCGGTGCGCGACTGGGCGGGGGCGTCCGGCGAGGCGCTTACGGCCAAGCTGGCCGACTACGCCCGCCAGCTGAGCCTCGACGCCGCCCGGCTCCGGGCCTGCCTCAAGGACCCCGCGGTCCAAGCCCGTGTCCGCTTCGACCGCGACCTGGCGATCGCCCTGGGGGTGAGCGGCACCCCGACCTTCTACGTAAACGGCGAAAAGCAGGTCGGTTTCATGCCCTTCGAACGCTGGCAGGCGCTCCTCAAGTAGCCGACCCCGCGAGGCCGGCGGGCCTCGGGGCCCGCCTTCTACTTGCCGACGTTCAGCTGCACGGTGGCGGTGAGGTTTTTGAGGTGGAGGATGTTCCCGGCGGTGGCACCCCCGATGACCGCCCCCAGGTAGAGGCTTTGCCGGTTGATCCCCTCCGCCAGCACCGGCCCGCGCAGGGTGAAGGAGACCGGGCCGGTACCGCCCTTAAAGGCGATCGTTTTCTGGCTCACCTTGGCGATCCCCGCAGTTGACGCGTCGCAGGCGTAGAAGGTGCCGGTGAGGGGGGAACCGACCTCCTGGCACCCGAGGGTTCCGGGGTCGGTGGCGGCGGCGTACACGTCGAAGCTCACGTTGGCGGGGCTCTTCAGGTAGGCGTCGCCCTGGATCGTCACCGAAGCGACCGAGGTTCCCGGTATCGGGTCCCGGGCCGCCAGGGGGGTTTGGGGGAAGAGCACCTTTCCGGCCGTGTCCAGGGCCACCGAGAGGTCGAGGTCCACGTCGGAGAGGCCGACGGTCACCGGCGGGGTGGTGCAGGCGGCGAGCAGGAGCGAGAGCCCGACGAGGGCAAGCAGCCGTCCCTTCATGCCCCCAGGCTATACCCGCCCGGGGTAGCCCGCCACCCCCGGTCGGGGGGTCGCTTGCCGGCGGCGGGGGCGTCTGCTAGGCTGGGTGAGGTTTTTGGCGCACGACCACGACCGTGCGCGGAGGTGAAGCGATGAAGGAAGGCATCCACCCCAAGCTGGTCCCCGCCCGCATCATCTGCGGTTGCGGCAACGTGATCCACACCTACTCCACCAAGCCGGAGATCCACGTCGAGGTCTGCTCGGCGTGCCACCCCTTCTACACCGGCCAGCAGCGATTCGTCGACACCGAGGGCCGGGTCGAGCGGTTCCAGCGGCGCTACGGCGACAGCTACAAGCAGAACCTGAAGCGCCGCAAGGCCTAGCCGGGGTCTGCCCGCCGTGACGGTCCCGCCGCTCTTTACCGCCTCGGGCTGGATCGAGGTCATCGTGGGGCCGATGTTCTCGGGCAAGTCCGAGGAGCTCATCCGGCGGGTTCGGCGGGCGCTGATCGCCGGCCAGCGGGTTCAGGTCTTCAAGCCCAAGCTCGACGACCGCTACCACAAGACCGACGTGGTGAGCCACGACGGGAAGCGCTTCGAGGCGGTTCCGGTCGAGGGCAGCGAGGGGCTTTACGCCGCCCTCGATCGCCCCTTCCCCCACCTGGTGGCGGTGGACGAGGGGCAGTTTTTTGACGACGGGCTGGTGGCCCTGGCCGAGCGGCTGGCCGACGCCGGGGTGCGGGTGATCGTCGCCGGTCTGGACATGGACTTCCGGGGGGAGCCCTTCGGGCCGATCCCCGCCCTCTTGGCCCGGGCCGAGTTCGTGGAGAAGCTCACCGCCGTCTGCGTGCGTTGCGGCGCCCCCGCCACCCGGACCCAGCGGCTCATCGAGGGGGAGCCGGCGAGCTACCACGACCCGGTGGTACTGGTGGGGGCGGCGGAGACCTACGAGCCCCGCTGCCGGCGCTGCCACGTGGTCAAAACCGAGCGGTGACCCCCCTCGTCCCGGTGCTCACCGGGCCCACCGCCACCGGCAAGAGCGCCCTGGCCCTCCGCCTGGCCGAGCGTTACCGGCTGGAGATCGTCAACGCCGACGCCACCCTGGTCTACCGCGGGCTCGACATCGGCACCGCCAAGCCGAGCGCCGCCGAACGGGCCCGGGTGCCCCACCACCTGGTCGACGTACTGGAGCCCGATCAGGCGATGAGCGTGGTGCGCTACCTGGAGCTCGCCGAGGCGGCGATCGGCGAGGTGCTGGCCCGGGGCCGTCGGCCGCTGGTGGTGGGGGGGACCGGGTACTACATCCGGGCCCTCTCGGAGGGGCTCTTTGAGGTGCCGCCCCCCGACCCCGGGCTGCGGGCGGCGATCGAGGCCGAGCTGAGGGAGCGGGGGCCGGAGCCCCTCCTCGCCGAGCTGGCCGCCGCCAGCCCCGAGGACGCCCGCCGGGTGGGGCGGAACCCCCGCCGGCTTTTGCGGGCCCTCGAGGTCCTCCGCCGGACCGGCCGCCCCCCCGCCCGCCTTCCCCGCCGCCGCCCCCGCTTCGCCTACAAAAAGCTCGTCCTCTGGCCCGATCGCCGGCGGCTCAAGCCGGTGATCCAGGCCCGGGCGCGGGAGCAGTTCGCCGCCGGGCTGGTCGAGGAGGTCCGGGGGCTCCTCGCCCGCTACCCCCGGATGCCGACCGCGCTGCAGACGATCGGTTACAAGGAGGTTGTCCGCCACCTTTTGGGGGAGCTCAGCCTGGAGGAGGCGATCGAGGCCGACTGGCGGGCGGTCTGGCGCTACGCCAAGCGGCAGTACACCTGGTTCCGTCGCGAGCCCGGCGACGTCGTCTACCTCTTCCGGATGGGGGAGGCGGCCTGGCCGGGGCTGGAGGACTGGTTCCGGCTCCACTTCGCCTGATACACTCGAGGCAACCCATGGACCGCGACCGGATCGCAGCCGAGATCGCCGCCGGTCGGGGGGTGCCGCCCCTCGAGGCCTTCCAGCGGCAGGCCTGGGTGGGGAGCCCCGAGGCCTACCGGGAGCTCTACCGGGAGAGCCTCGAGGACCCCGAGGGCTTTTGGGGCCGGGCCGCCCGCGAGCTCGTCTGGGCCCGGCCCCCAACGCGGGTCCTCGAGGGCGGCTTCCCCGAGCCCCGCTGGTTCGCGGGCGGCCTCCTCGACCTGGGGGCGAGCCTCCTCGACCGCTGGGTGGAGGCCGGCCGGGGCGCCCGGCCGGCCCTCTTCTGGCGGGGGCTCGACGGCCGCGAGCGGCGCCTCACCTACGCCGAGCTCGCCGAGCAGGTGGCCCGCTTCGCCGGGGCCCTGGCCGAGCTCGGGGTCGAACCCGGCGACCGGGTGGCGATCTACCTCCCGCCCCTGGTCGAGGCGGCGGTCGCCGAGCTGGCCGCGCTGCGCCTGGGGGCGGTGGCGGTGCCGGTCTTCTCCGGCCTGGCCCCGGCGGCGGCGCTCGAGCGGCTTCGGCGGGTCGCGCCCAAGGTCCTGGTGAGCGCCGACGGCTTTTTCCGCCGGGAGGGGCCGGTGCCGGTGGCGGAGGGGCTGATGGAGGCCCTCGCCGAGCTCCCCTCCCTTCGCCACCGGGTCTGGGTGCCCCGGCTGGGCGAGGGGCTCCCCGCGACGAGCGAGGCCGACCGCCCCTACCCCGAGCTCCTCGAAGGAGCCCGGCCCCGCCCCGGGCGGGCGCGCCCGGCGGAAGCGCCGCTGGTGATCGTCTTCACCTCCGGCCCCACCGGCCTGCCCCAGGCGGTGGTCCACGCCGCCGGCGGCCTGGCGGTCTACGCCCACCTCACCGCCCGCTGGGTCCTCGACCTCAAGCCCGCCGACGTGGTCTGGGTGACCCGCGACCTCGGCCGCCAGGGGGGGCAGAGCTACGCCCTCTTGGCCCCCCTCCTCACCGGGGCCACCGCCGTGCTCTACGAGGGGGTGGGGGCGGCCCTCACCGCCGAGCGGGTCTACCGGGTCCTCAGCGACTTCGGGGTCGGGATCTTCTACGCCGCCCCTCCGGTCTTCCGCCGGCTCCGCCAGGCCGGCCCGCCCCCCCAGCGGCCGCCCCTCCGCCTGATGGTGAGCGGCGACGCCCCCCTGGACCCCGAGACCTGGCTCTGGGCGTTCCTCGAGCTGGGCGGGGGGCGGGTGCCGCTGGCCGACGCCTGGGGCCAGACCGAGGGGGGCGGGGCGATGCTGGCCACCCTGCCCGGCGCCCACCCGACGAAGCCCGGCTTCGTCGGTCGCCCCCTGCCGGGGATCGTGCCCCGGCTGCTCGACGCCGAGGGGAAGCCGGTCGCCGACCCCAGCCGGGGCGGCTACCTGACCCTGGAGGCCCCCTGGCCGGGGCTGATGCAGGGACTCTGGGGCGATCCCGAGCGCTTTTTTCACCAGTACTTCGGGCGTTTTCCCGGTCGCTACTTCACCGGCGACGCCGCCCGCGTCGACCCCGACGGCGACTACCAGATCCTCGGCCGGGTCGACGAGGTCCTCAACGTCGCCGGGCAGCGGATCGGGAGCGCCGAGGTCGAGGCCGTGCTCAAGGAGGACGCGCGGGTGGCCGAGGCGGCGGTGGTCGCCCGCCCCGACCCCGCCCTGGGCGAGGCGGTGGTCGCCTTCGTGGTTCCCACGGTGCCCGGGTCGCCGGACCTGGCCGAGGCGCTGGCCGAGCGGGTGGCCGAGCGGCTCGGGCCCCACGCCCGTCCGGTCGAGGTGATGTTCCTGGACGCGCTCCCCAAGACCCCCTCGGGCAAGGTGATGCGCCGCCACCTCCGCAAGGTGGCCCGCGGCGAGGCCTCCTCCTGACGCCTATACTGGGTGGCCGTGGAGGAGGCGATCCGGCTCGAGGACGTCCACGTCCGTTTCGGCCCCTACCCGGCGCTGGAGGCGGTGAACCTCACGGTGCCGGCCGGCGCCTTCGTGGCCGTTATCGGGCCCAACGGGGCCGGAAAGAGCACCCTGCTCAAGGTCCTCCTTGGGCTGATCCGCCCCACCCGCGGTCGGGTGCGGCTCTTCGGCCGGCCGCTTGAGCGGGTCCCCCCCAGCTGGATCGGCTACGTTCCCCAGTTCAAGACCCTCGACCGCAGCTTCCCCGCCCTGGCGATCGAGCTGGTGGTGAGCGGGCTCCGGCGCCGCTGGCCGGGCCGCCTGCTCCCGGGCGAGCGGGCGGCGGCCCGGGAGGCGCTGGCCCGGGTGCGGGGGGAGGGGCTTTCGGAAAAGAGCCTCGCCCGGCTCTCCGGCGGCGAGCTCCAGCGGGTCTACCTGGCCCGGGCGCTGATCCGCCGGCCCCGCCTCCTCTTGCTCGACGAGCCCGCCACCGGCATGGACGTGCTCGGCGAGGCCGACATGTACCGGCTCCTCGAGGCCTACCGCGACGAGACCGGCGCCACCATCCTGATGATCACCCACGACTGGGAGGCGGCCTACCACCACGCCACCCGGGTCCTGGTCCTGAACCGTCGGGTAATCGGCTTCGGCCCCCCCGAGCGGGCGCTCACCGACGAGTGCCTGAGGCGGGCCTTCGGCCACGTGGGGCACGAGCACACCCTCGCCTTTCATCCGGAGCGGCGCGATGCTTGAGGCGCTGGCCCTCCCCTTCATGCAGCGGGCCCTTCTGGCCGGGGTCCTGGTGGGGGCGATGGCCAGCTACCTCGGGGTCTTCGTGGTCCAGCGAAGGATGAGCTTCCTGGGCTCGGGGCTCGGCCACGCCGCCCTCGGGGGGGTGGCCCTCGGGCTCTTCCTCGGCTACCCGCCCCTCTACGTGGCCATCCCCTTCACCGTGGCGGTGGCCCTCCTGATCGCCTGGGTGCGGGAGCGCACCGAGCTCGGGGGCGACACCGCGGTGGGGATCTTCTTCTCCCTCTCGGTGGCGATCGGGATCGTCCTGCTCTCGCTCAAGACCGAGTACGCCGCCGACGCCTTCACCTACCTCTTCGGCTCGATCCTGGCGGTCGGCCCGGCCGACCTCTGGGCGGTGGCCGGGGTCGCCCTTTTGACCCTGGCCTCGGTGCCGCTTTGGGGGCGGTGGGCCTACGCCACCTTCGACCGCGACCTGGCCCGGGCCGACCGGCTGCCGGTGCTGGCCGACGACTACCTGCTCGCCGCCCTGGTGGCGGCGGTGGTGGTGAGCGCGGTGAAGGTGGTCGGCATCCTGCTGGTCGCCGCCTTTCTGGTGCTGCCGCCGGCCAGCGCCCGCCTGCTCGCCCGCACCTTCGCCGGCACCACCGTGCTGGCGATCGGGCTGGGGGTCGCCGGGGCGGTCGCCGGCCTTTTCCTCGCCTACCTCTTCGACGTTCCCAGCGGGGCCACCGTGATCCTGGTCGAGAGCGGGCTGTTCCTGGCAGCCCTCCTCTTCTCGCCCAAAACCTAGTTTTCTATACGGGATTTGTGGGTTAGAATGGACCCGTGTGGATCTCGACCCGAGCCCAGTACGGCCTCCGCGCCCTCCTGGAGATCGGTGCCCGCGGCCCCGAGCCGGTGCCGCTTAAGGAGGTGGCCGAGGCCCAGAGGATCAGCCAGCACTACCTCGAGCAGATCGCCTCGGCCCTGAGGCGGGCCGGCTTCATCCGGAGCGTGCGGGGGGCCAAGGGGGGCTACCGCCTGGCCCGGCCCCCGGAGGAGATCCGGGCGCTGGAGGTGGTGGAGACGCTGGAGGGCAGCGTGGCCCCGGTGGGCTGCATCGAGGACCCCGAGAGCTGCTGGGCCAGCGGAACCTGCGCCACCGAGGAGCTTTGGCGGCAGGTCGACCTGGCGGTGCGCTCGGTGCTGGCCCAGACCACCCTCAAGGACCTGATCGAACGCCAGCGGCTCCTCGCCGCCGCCCGGGCCGGGGGGCCGAGGAAGGCCGCGCCGAGTGGGGTAAAATAGCCTCGCCATGGACCGGAAGACGGCGAGGGGCCGCCGCCAGGGGCGGCCCTTTCCCTTTGGGGTCCGGGCAGGGGAGGGTTCCGATGGGTTTCGTGGTGCCGTTTGAAAACGCCGAAGGGCTAGGAAGGGATCTGCTGGGCGGCAAGGGCTTCGCCCTCGCCGAGATGGCCCGGATGGGGCTGCCGGTTCCCCCCGGCTTCACCGTCACCACCGAGGCCTGCCGCCGCTACCTCGCCGAGGGGCGGATGCCCGAGGGCCTGTGGGAGGAGATCGAGAACGGGGTGGCGGGGATCGAGGCTGCCACCGGCCGGAACTTCGGGGGGAGCGGGCTGCCCCTTTTGGTCTCGGTGCGCTCGGGGGCCCCGGTCTCGATGCCGGGCATGATGGACACGATCCTCAACCTGGGCCTCACCGAGAAGGGGGTCGCCGGGCTGGCCCAGGCCACCGACAACCCCCGCTTCGCCTGGGACGCCTACCGCCGCCTCATCCAGATGTACGGCGAGGTGGTCCTGGGGATCCCGGCCGAGGTCTTTTCGGAGATCCTCGAGGCCGTCAAGGTCGCCGAGGGGGCCCAGCGGGACGTCGACCTCACCCCCGAGGCCCTCGCCCGGGTGGCGGCGCGCTACAAGGAGGCGATCCAGGAGGCCGGGAAGAGCTTCCCCGAGGACCCCTGGCGGCAGCTGGAGGGGGCGGTGCGGGCGGTGTTCGAGAGCTGGAACAACCCCCGGGCCCGGGTCTACCGCCGCCACTACGGCATCCCCGACGACCTGGGGACGGCGGTCAACGTGCAGGCGATGGTCTTCGGCAACCTCGGCGACGACTCCGGCACCGGGGTGGGCTTTACCCGCAACCCCGCCACCGGCGCCAAGGAGCTCTACGGCGAGTACCTGAGGAACGCCCAGGGCGAGGACGTGGTGGCCGGCATCCGCACCCCCGAGCCCCTGGCCCGGCTCAAGGCGGAGGAGCCCGAGCTCTACGCCGAGCTCGCCGAGGTGGCCGAGCGGCTGGAGCGCCACTTCCGCGACATGCAGGACTTCGAGTTCACCGTCGAGCGGGGGCGGCTCTACCTCCTCCAGACCCGAAACGGCAAGCGGACCCCCGAGGCGGCGGTCCGGATCGCGGTCGATCTGGTCGACGAGGGCCTGATCGACGAGGAGGAGGCCCTGCTCAAGGTCGAGGCCGGCAGCCTCCCCGCCCTGCTCCGGGCCCGGGTCGACCCCGCCCACGCCCCCGAGCCCACCGCCAAGGGCCTGCCGGCCAGTCCGGGGGCGGCGGTGGGGCACGCGGTGCTCTCGCCCGAGGCCGCCGAGGAGTGGACCGCCCGGGGCCTGGATGTGATCCTGGTCCGCACCGAGACCAGCCCCGAGGACATCTCGGGGATGTTCCTGGCCAGGGGCATCCTCACCGCCCGCGGGGGGATGACCAGCCACGCGGCGGTGGTCGCCCGGGGCATCGGGGTCCCGGCGGTGGTGGGGGCGAAGGCGCTCCGGATCGAGCCCGAGAAAAAGCGCTTCTTCCTCGCCGACCGCGAGCTCAAGGAGGGCGACGTGATCAGCATCGACGGCACCACCGGGGCGGTCTACGTCGGCGAGGTGACCCTGATCGAGGGCGGGGGCGGTCGGGAGCTCGAGCGGCTGCTGGAGTGGGCCGATCAAACGCGTACCCTGGGGGTGCGGGCCAACGCCGACACCCCTGAGGACGCCCGGAAGGCCCGCGAGCTCGGGGCCGAGGGGATCGGGCTGGTCCGCACCGAGCACATGTTCTTCGAGGAGGAGAAGCTCCGCTGGATGCGGGCCCTGATCCTGGCCGACGACGAGGCCGAGGAGAAGGCCGCCTTGGAACGGCTGTTTTCCTACCAGAAGGAGGACTTTAAGGGGATCCTCAAGGCCATGGACGGCCTTCCGGTGACCGTCCGTCTCCTGGACCCGCCCCTCCACGAGTTCCTCCCGCCGCTTTTGGAGCTTGAAAAGAAGGAGGCCGCCGGGCGGCTGGAGCCCGGCGAGGCCAAGCTCCTCAAGCGGGTGCGGGCCCTCTCCGAGCAGAACCCGATGCTCGGCTTCCGGGGGATCCGGCTGCTCCTGGTCCGGCCGGAGATCCTCCGGATGCAGGTCGAGGCCCTGCTGGCGGCCACCCGGGAGCTCAAGGAGGCGGGCTACGACCCCCGCCCCGAGCTGATGCTCCCGCTGGTCTCGGACCCCGCCGAGGTTCGGGCCGCCTTCGCCGAGGCCGAGCCGATCTTCGAGAAGTACGGGCTGGAAATCCCCCTGGGTACGATGATCGAGACCCCCCGGGCGGCCCTCCTGGCCGGGCGGATGGCCCCCTTGGTGGCCTTCTTCAGCTTCGGCACCAACGACCTGACCCAGCTCACCTACGGGATCTCCCGCGACGACAGCGGCAAGTTCCTCCCGGAGTACCTCGAGGCCCGCCTGTTCGCCTTCGACCCCACCGAGCGGCTCGACGAGGCCGGGGTCGGCCGGCTCCTGGAGATCGCCGTCGGCGAGGGCCGGGCCGCCCGCCCCGGGCTCAAGATCGGGATCTGCGGCGAGCACGGCGGCGAGGCTCACTCGGTCAAGCTGGCGGCCCGGCTGGGCTTCGACTACGTCTCGGCCTCCCCCTACCGGGTGCTCACCGCCCGGCTGGCGGCGGCCCAGGCCGAGGTGGAGAAAAGGCGCGGGGGCGAAGGCTAGCCTTCGCCCCCGCGCCGGGGCGGGGTCAGCCGGCCCGGACCAGGCCGAGCTCGGCCTCGCCGTGCTCGTCCCGCACCGCCACCCGGTGCCCCTCGGGCCGGCCGGGGGCGAGCTCGACCGCCAGCGTCTCCTCCCGGATCCGCCCGCCGTGGCTCCGGATCGCCTCGGCGTAGTCGCCGCTCGCCCGGTAGCGGATCCGGATGCGGTCGGCGACGTGGAGGCCCATCTCCTTGCGGGCCTGCTGGATCGCCCGGATCAGGTCCCGGGCCAGCCCCTCGCGGACGAGCTCGGGGTCGAGGTGGACGTCGAGGAGGGCGACGTACCCCCCCCGGGCCTCGGCGCGGTAGCCCTCGGGGGTGGTGGCCTCGATCAAGAGGTCCTCGGGGGCGAGCTCGAAGCGCTCGCCGCCGGCCTCCAGCACTACCGGCCGCCCGGCCAGGGCGGCTTGGGCCAGGGCGGCGGCGTCGGCCTCGGCCAGCGCCTTCCTCAAGGTCCCGAGCTTGGGGCCGAGCCGGGGGCCGAGCCGGGGGAGGTTGGGCTTGACCGAAAAGCCCACCCCGGCCTCGGCCGGGCTTCGGACCGCCACCCGCTTGACGTTCAGCTCGTCGGCGATCTCGTCGGCGAAGTGGCGGAGCGCCTCCCGCTCGGCCTCGCTGGGGGCGACCAGGGTGAGCTCGGGCAGGGGGGTGCGGGTTTTGACCCCGGCCTTGGCCCGGGCGCTCCGGGCCAGCTCGACCGCCCGCAACACCGCCTCCATCCGGGCCAGCAGCTCGGGGTCCTGGGCGGCGGCGTCGGGCTCCGGCCAGTCGGCGAGGTGCACGCTCTCGGGGGCCCCCGGGTCGGCCCGCCGCACCAGGTTCTGCCACAGGGCCTCGGCCAGGAAGGGGGTGAAGGGAGCGGTGAGCAGGGTCACCGCCCGGAGCGCCTCCCAGAGGGTGGCGTAGGCCGAGGCGCGGTCGGCGGCGTCCTCGTTCTTCCAAAACCGCCGGCGGTTGCGGCGCACGTACCACTGCGACAAATCCCGGACCACGAAGTCCCGGAGCCGGCGGGCGGGGGCGGTGGGGTCGTAGGTCTCCAGCCCCTGGGTGACCTCCTCCACCAGCCGCTGCACCCGGGCCGCCAGCCAGCGGTCGATCTCCGGTCGGTCGCCGATCGGGGGGCGGTTTTGGAGGTCGGGGCGGTCGAGGTTGGCGTAGGTTATGAAGAAGCTGTAGACGTTCCAGAGGGTGAGGAAGTAGTCCCGGAGCGCCTCCTGGACCAGGTTGGGGCCGAACCGCCGGGAGGCCTCGGGGGGCGCCGCCACGTAGATGTACCAGCGGAGCGCGTCGGCCCCGAAGCGCTCGATGATCTCCCAGGGGTCGACGACGTTGCCCTTCGACTTCGACATCTTCTCGCCCTTCTCGTCGAGGATGTGGCCGTGGCAGATCACGTTTTTAAAGGCCACCGAGTCGAAGAGCATCACCCCCAGCTGGTGGAGGCTGTTGAACCAGCCCCGGGTCTGATCGATCGCCTCCGAGATGAAGTCGGCCGGGAAGCTTTTTTTGAAGGTCTCCCGGTTTTCGAAGGGGTAGTGGAACTGGCCGAAGGGCATCGCGCCGGAGTCGTACCAGACGTCGATCACGTAGGGGACCCGGCGCATGACCCCGCCGCACTTCTCGCAGGTGAGGGTGATGTTGTCCACCGCCGGCCGGTGGGGGTCGAACTCGGGGGCCTCGGGGTCGAGGTCCTCCCGGGCCCGCTCCTTGAGCTCGGCGAACGAGCCCACCAGGTGGGGGTGGCCGCAGTCCTGGCAGATCCAGACCGGCAGCGGGGTGCCCCAGTAGCGGTTGCGGGAGAGCGCCCAGTCGGTGAGGTTTTTCAGCCACTCGCCGTAGCGGCCGTGCTTGATGTGGTCCGGGACCCAGCGAATGGTCTCGTTCTTGGCGATGAGCCGGTCCATAAAGCGGGTGTTCTGGATGAACCAGGTCTCGGTGGCGTAGTACATGAGCGGCGTCTTGCACCGCCAGCAGTGGGGGTAGCTGTGGACGATCTCCTCGCGCTTGTAGAGCAGGCCGCGGGCCTTTAGGTCCTGGATGATGTCGCGGTTGGCGTCCCGGAAAAAGCGCCCCCTAAACGGCCCGACGGTGAGCCGGCCGTCCTCGTCGACGGTGATCAGGATCGGCAGGCCGTAGGAGCGGGCCACTTCCATGTCCTCGGCGCCGAAGGCCGGGGCCTGGTGGACGACGCCGGTGCCGTCGTCGCGGGAGACGTAGTCGGCGAGGACCACGAAGTGGGCGGGTTTGTCGGGCTCGACGAAGCGGTAGGGGGGTTGGTAGCGGGCGCCCTCGAGCTCCCGCCCCCTAAACCGCTTCAGGACCCGGGCCCCCTCGCCGAGGAGGGCCCGGCCCCGGCCCTCCTCCAGCACCAGCACCCCGCCCTCGGTTTGGAAGGCGGCGTAGGCGAACTCGGGGTGGACGGCGGCGGCGACGTTGGCGGTGAGGGT
>JALSRQ010000050.1 GCA_026984675.1 Thermaceae bacterium | reverse complement strand
CAGGCCGATCCCGCCCCCTCCCTGGCCGCCCGTTTCGCCGCCAAGGAGGCCTTCGTTAAGGCCTTCCCCGGCCGCGCGTGGATCACCGAGGTGGGGGTGGTCGGGGCGGCGCCGCCCCGGCTCGTCTTCCGCCCGGCGCTCGCCGATCGGGTGCGGACGCTCGGGCTCACCGCCCACCTGACCCTCAGCCACGAACGCGGCCAGGCGGTGGCGGTGGTGGTCCTCGAGGCCCCCTAGCGCCCCTCGGTGAGGCGCCACTCCCGCTTCAGGATCCAGCGCACCATGGCTCGGAGCTCGGCGTCCGAGATCTTCTTGCGGTCCTGGGCCGGCATCACCCGGCGGATCCCGTAGGTGGTGGTCGAGCGGGGGTCGTACCACTTCCCCTGGCTGCCGCGCCGGACGCTCTCGAAGAGCTTTTGCTCGGCGGCGGGGTCGTCCTGGTAACGCCGGGCGATCGCCTCGAACGGGGGCCCGACCAGGGGGTTTCGGATGTCGTGGCAGTTGGTGCAGCCCTTCTTGAGAAAGAGCCCCTGGACCGCCTCGGGGCTCAGCGCCGGCTCCCCGGACCCGCCCCGGAGCCAGAGGAAGCCGGCGTAGGCGAGGGCCAGGACCAAGACCGCCAGCGCCAGGTAGCGGGGGTTCGCCGCTTTCAGCATCAGAAGTCCCTCCGGGCGAAGACCCGCTGGGCCCGCCAGGCGGGCACCGCCACCCAAACGACCAGGGCCAGGAAGGCGAGCAACAGCCCCAGGTTGGAGCCCAGGAACTTGTTGAAGACCGCCCCGGTGTAGCCCATCAGGGCGGCGGTGTCGAGCTTGAGGAGTACCATCACCCGGGCCAGGTCCACCGGGTTCACCATCGAGAGCCCGATCACCCAGGGATCGATGGGGTAGGCCTCGGCCAGCACGATGAGGAGGAGGAGGAGGCTGTCGTAGATCATGGTCAGGGCGAACCAGATCCCGATCGCGAGGCCCAGCGCCCTGACCCGTTCGTCCTGGGCCACCCCGATGTAGAGGGCGAGGGCGGTGAACACCAGGCTGACCAGGGTACCGGCCAGCAGCACCAGCCCCACCTGGGCCCAGTCGACCGGGTTGGCGATCGCGTAGAGGGCGAAGGGGACCCCGGCCCCCACCAGGTAGGCGAGCACCAGCGCCAGCGAGAGGCCGAAGAACTGACCCCGGAAGACGCTGGCCCGGTGCACCGGCTGGGTCAGCACCAATAGGGCGAAGTCGCGGTTGGCGTAGTGGTACATGAGGCCGAGGACCAGGCTCACCAGCGGGACCACCAGGATCACCAGGTTCAAAACGCTGACCACCGCCTGGGTGGGCTGGTCCCCGAGGTAGAGGATGCCCCCGGCGACGGCGGCAAAAAGCAGGGCGTAGCCGAGGATCCAGCGGCTCCGCAGGAGGTCGGAAAGGGTGTACTTGAAGATCTTGTAGGTGGTGCCCCTCATGCCCCCTCCATCAGGCGGGCCACCGCCCGCTCGAGCTTGGCCTCGCCGGTCCGCTCCCGGAGCTCCTCGAGGCCCCCCGAGAAGATCACCGTGCCCTCGAGGAGAAAGAGCACCCGGTCGGCCAGCTCCTCCAGCTCGCTCATCACGTGCGAGGTCATGATGATCGTCTTACCGGCGTCCCTCGAGGCCGCCACCAGGTCCTTGAACCGGCTGGAGGCCAGGGGGTCGAGCCCGGCGGTGGGCTCGTCGAGGATCAAGACCGGGGGGTCGAAGAGGAAGGCGAGCAGGGCCGAGAGCTTCTGGCGGGTGCCGCCGGAGAGCACCCGGGTGGGTTGGGATAGCGCCGCCTCCAGACCGAACCGCTCGATCAGGGATTCGAGGTCGCGGCCCCGGCTCCCCCGGAGCTCCTGGATCCAGGCGACCACCTCGCGGCCGGTGATGTTCTCGGGGAAACGGGGGTCCTGGGGCATGTAGCCGATCTTGGCCCGCACCGCGGGGTTGCCGAGGGCGTTCTCGCCGTGCACCCGAACCGCGCCACCGTCGGGGACCACCAGCCCCAGGATGCACTTCATCAGGGTGGTCTTCCCCGAGGCGTTGGGCCCCACCACCGCGGTGACGCGCCCGGGCTCGAACCGGGCGCTCACCCCCTTCAGGACCTCTAGGGTGCCGTATCGCTTGGTAAGGGCTTCGACTTCGACCATAGGATTCGGAACATCATCGGTTGATCGTCCTCGATCGCCTTGGGCGTGAACACGGGGAAGACCCGCTCCGCCTGGTTCAGTAACTGTACCAAAGGGCTGTGGAGCAGAACGAGGGCCTGGGGGTAGTTCTCGGACATCATGGCGAAAAGGCTCACCGGGCGGTAGGGCACGTCGCCGATCCCGTTCTTGTCGAGGTCGTAGCCCTGGTACTTGTCCCAGTAGTTTTTGAGGTAGGAGTTATACGACTTGGTGGAGTTGGTGGTGACGTCGAAGGTGTTGCCGAGGAAGTTGTTGTACATGAAGATCATGCCCATCGAGTTGGCGAAGATTCGGAGGGCGTAGCCGTTCTGCACGAAGTCGTTGGCGTAGACCGAGGTGCGGTTGGAGCCGTCGGCGTAGATCCCCACCGTGTTGCGGTAGAAGACGTTGCGGCGGATGTCGGAGTCGTCGATGTCCTTGAGCAAGAGGCCGTAGGACGCCCCGCCCCAGTTGTACTCGAAGCGGTTGTCGACCATCAGGGTGTGCTTGGAGTACATCACCGCCACCCCGGCCCCCGAGTGGCGGAAGACGTTGTGCCGGAAGACGTTGTGCTCGCTGAACATGAAGTGGAGGCCGTAGCGGACCTGGTCCTCGCTGACGTTGTTGACGATGCGGCTGTCCCGGACGAACTCGAGGTAGATCCCGTCGCGGTGGTGGGCGACGTAGTTGCCCTCGATGTCGACGTCGTAGGAGTTCCAGAGGTGGATCCCGTTGCCGGAGTAGAGCTCGTTCTCGGCGTTGGAGACGATGTAGTTGTCGAGGATCCGGCAGTGGCGGGAGCGCTGCAGGTAGATCGCGAAGAAGTTGTCGACGAAGCGGTTTTTCTGCACCAGGCAGCGCTCGGCGTCGACGAACTTCACCGCCGCCTGGTCCTCGACGAAGTTGACCCCCGCCCCCCGGAACTCGAACCCCTCGATCGAGACCCCGTTGGCCTTGACCGTGAGGATCTCGACCTTGCCCTCGCCGTCGATCACCGGCAGGTGCTTGCCGACCAGACGGAGGCTTTTTTCGAGCACCAGGTGGCCCTCGGCGTAGTGCCCCCCGTCCACCACCACGGTGTCGTCGTCGTCGGCGGCGGCGAAGGCCGCCTTGAGGGTTTTGAGCGGACAGGTCGGACAGACGGTGAGGGTCCGCCCCCAGGCGGGGGCGAACGCAAGCAGCAAAAGGAGCAGAAGGCGGCTAGGGGACATTGCGCGGCCGGATGAACTTGGAGACGTTCTCGGGGCTGAAGCCGGATTCGCGGATCACGTTGGGGAGGTCCTTCCAGAGCAGCTCGAGCCCGTCGAAGCGCTCTTTGAAGGCCTCCAGGTCGGTCTTGCTGGCGAACGCGGTGATCCCCAGGCTCATCGGGCTCCTGAGCCCCACGCTCTGAAGGTAGTAGGCGCGCTCCGCCGGGATCAGCTTCCTGGGGTGGGCGAAGTCGGTGACGTAGACCGCCCCCACCTCGTCGGGCTTTAGGTCGTAGATCATGTAGGCGACCATGCACTCGACCGAGTCGAACTTGTAGACCTTGCCCTTCTTGGTGATCAGCTCGGCGCCGTAGCGGGGGTCGGCGATGATCATTTTGCAAAACGCGCAGATGTCCTGCCCGTAGTCGATGGGCACAGGCCCTTTCGGCCTGCACCCCGCGAGCAAGAGGACGACCAGCAGAATCCAGGCGAGCCGGACGCGCATGGGGCCAGTTTACCCCCGGGCCGCGGCCCGCGCCGCCTGGGCCCTGGGCCAGGCGGCCAAGAGCGCCAGCACCGCCACGACGAACCCCGCCAACAGCACCCAGAACCCCGCCGCCGGCAGCGAGGAGATGGTGAAGTTCATGAAGTGCTTGGTGCCGAACATCGGCGGCACGTAGCCGGTGATCCGGATCGGGGCGTGGGGGTCAACGGTGTGGCCGAACTGCCAGAGCCGGTAGTAGAAGTCGGCGAGGGAGAACACCGCGAACACCGCGTAGTAGCCGAGCCACCAGTAGAAGGCCCGCCGGGTCCCCACCAGCGCGACCCAAAGCCCCCAGAGGATCAGGATCCCGGTCAGGACCGGGAGCACCTTGAACTCCCAGAACATGCTCTCGGTCAGCTTCATGAACCCCACGTAGTGGTTGAGGTCGTTGATGATGTCGACCTTGCCGGTGAGCTTGTAGAGCCAGATCCACATGTCGAGGCCCTCGGGGTACTGGGGGGCCTGGAGGTGGTAGCCCCAGAGCGGGAAGAAGTACGCCGCGATCCCGATCACCGCGCTCACCGCCACCAACACCCGGGCAAGGATGGGGATTTTCTCTGCCTTGGCCATAGCCTCCTCCTCCCTTCCCATTACTTGCGAAAGGGGCCGGGGCAGGTGTCCCGCCCGGCCCCCCTCGGTCGAGTCAGGCTACTGCTCGACGATCCACTTCCCTTCGCGGCCGCCGCCGCGCCAGATCATCGGCGGGTTGGCGTCGGCCGGCGAGACCCGCACGTAGCCCTGCATCTCCTGGTGGAGCGCGGAGCAGAAGTCGGTGCAGTAGAAGGGGTAGACGCCGGGCTTTTCGGGCTTCCAGACCAGGGTCTTGGTCTCGCCGGGCATGATCAGGTTGTTCGAGGTCGGCGCCCCGAAGACCGCGAAGCCGTGCGGGATGTCCCAGTCCTGCTCGAGGTTGGTCACGTGGAAGTAGACGGTGTCCCCCACCTTCACGCCCTCGATGTTGTCGGGCACGAAGTGGGAGCGGATCGCGGTCATGTAGACGTGGACCTCGTGGCCCTTGCGCACCACCTTGACGTTCTTCTCGCTCTTGGTGGCGTAGGGGTGCTCGTTCTCCTTGAGGTTGTAGATCCGGGCCTGCTTGTCCTTGATCATGCTGGCCGGCAGGGCCTGGGCGTAGTGGGGCTCACCGACGGTGGGGAAGTCGAGCAGGAGCTTCATCTTGTCGCCGGTGATGTCGATCAGCTGGGCCGACTGGTTGAGCTCGGGGCCGGTGGGCAGGTAGCGGTCCTTGGTGATCTTGTTCATCGCCAGGAGGTACTTGCCCCAGGGCTTCGCCGAGTCGCCGCCCGGGATCATCAGGTGGCCGATCGAGTAGTAGACCGGGATGCGGTCGACGATCTCGCCGGTCGACCACTTCCACTTGACGACCTCGGAGCTGATGAAGCAGGAAGTGTAGGCGTAGCCCTTGCCGTCGGACTCGGTGTGGAGCGGCCCCAGGCAGACGTTCTTCACGTAGTGGTCGAGCACCGACTCGAAGTCGAGGATGGGGATGCCGTAGGCGTCGCCGGCGAACTTCTTCTCCTTGATCGCCTTGATCATCTTGTCGAAGGAGAAGACCGCCATCGTCGCCGAGAGCTTCCCGTCACCCAGGATGTACTTGCCGTCGGGGCTCACGTCCACCCCGTGGGGCGACTTGGGGGTGGGGATGAAGTAGACGACGCCGGGGCACTGGTCGGGCTTGATGACCTTCTCCTCCTTCTTGATCTCGGAGAAGGCCATGTGCTTCTTCTCGTCGAACCAGTTGTGGGCGTAGGGGGTGTGCCAGGTCTCGTACTTACCCTCCTTGACGCACTCCTCGGCCCGCTTCCAGTTGACCGCGGCGATGAAGTCCTTGTCGTGCTGGGAGGCGTTGATCTCCAGGAGGGTGTGGGCCTCCTCGGTGTTGTAGGAGGTGAAGAAGCACCAGTCGTGCGAGGGGCCCTTGCCGCAGTGGGCGAGGTCGTAGTCGAAGCCGGGCACCAGGATCTGGAAGGCGACGTCCATCTTCCCGGTCTTGGGGTCGATGGAGATGAACGAGAGGGTGCCCTTGAAGTTGCCCTTGTACTGGTCGATGGGGATGTCCTTCTGCGGGATCGGGACCGAGAAGCGGGTGCCGGCGGTCAGGTACTCGGAGTTCTCGGTGATGAACGAGCTGGGGTGGTTGCCGGCCGAGTTGGGGATCTCGATGATCTCCTCGGTCTCCATGTACTTGAGCCCGATGCGGGCGATCCGCGGGGTGTTGTTGGCGTTCACGAAGAGCCAGCGCCCGTCGGGCACCCCGTTGGTCTGGGAGAGCTCGGGGTGGTGGGTGTCGTCCCAGGGGATGAACCCATGGGAGGTCATCAGCATGGGCCGGGTCTCGGGGTTGTAGCCGTAGCCGTTCCGCGGGTTCTGGGAGAAGACCCCGATGATCTTGAGGAGCCGGCCCGAGGGCAGCCCGTAGACCCCAATCTGGCCGTTGAAGCCCCCGGAGAGGAAGGCGTAGAACTCGTCGTACTCCCCGGGCGGCACGTAGACCTTCTGGGCGGCGTCCTGGGCCAGCTTCATCGCGGTCTTGCGGGCGCCGACCGCCACGAAGGCCAGCACCGCCACCAGGGCGAGCGCCAACGCGACCTTAATCCTGCCTTTGTTCATGGTCCGCCTCACCTCCTTGACCCGACCCGGCACGGAAAAAGCCCCAGCCGTGCCGGCGCCGGTTCAACCTCAATGTAGGCACCCGCGAATAGGGCGTATGTCCCAGCCCTACGGCTTTTTCTTACGACAAATACCCGCCCCGGGTTTCCCCGGGGCGGGCCCAAGCGCGACCGCTACTTGACCTCGGTCTTGCCGGTGGCGTCGATGTAACGGAGGTACTCGTAGATCGCCCGGAAGTCCTTCTCGGTGGCATCGGCCGGGGGCCGCATCACGGTGAGGTATTGCTGCAAGAGGGCCTTGGCGATGGGGTCGTTCCAGACCATCTCCTGGGTGTTCAAGAAGAGGTTCATGATCCACTCGGGGCTGCGGGCGATCGTCACCCCCTTCAAGGGCGGACCGACGTAGCGCTGGGTGATCTTGTGGCAGCCCGAGCAGTACTGCTCGAAGAGCTGCTCCCCCTTCTTGGCGAGCTCCTTGTCGACGCAAGGCGAGAGCTCAAGGGTCTTGTTGGCGTAGGGGCCAAGCCCCTTGGGAAGCCCCTTGGGGGGCAGCTTGGCCTGGATCGCACACTTGGGCTGGGCCGCCTGAACCCCGGTAGCGGCCCCCAGGGCGAAGGCCACCCCGGCCGCGAGCAAAAGAGCTTTTACCCAACGCAAACCGCTCACCTCCTCCAGGGTCAAGATAGCACCCCGATTGCGCACGGGAACAGGTTCACTTGTCCCGCGCCGGGTAAGCTAGAGGGGCCGATGCTGGAGCGGCTCGAGGTCCAAAACCTGGCGGTCTTCCCCGCCGCCGAGCTCGAGCTCGGCCCCGGCCTCAACGTGCTCACCGGCGAGACCGGGGCGGGGAAGTCGCTTTTGGTGGACGCCCTGGCCCTCCTGCTGGGGGGGCGCCCCGGGCCGGGCCTGGTGCGGCCCGGAGCCGAGGCCGCCCTGGTCGCCGCCTGGATCGACGGCCGGGTCTATAGCCGCCGGATCGGGGCACGGAGCACCCCCCGGATCGAGGGCGAGGTGGTGACCCTGGAGGAGCTCGCCGAGGCGGTGGGGGCCCGGGTCGCCCTCTACGCCCAGCACGCCGCCCAGAGCCTGGCCCGCCCCCAGGCCCAGCGGGCGATGCTCGACGCCCTGGTGCCCGGCGAGCTGGTGGACGGCTACCGCCGGGCCTACCGCCGCCGCCAGGCCCTGCGGGATGAGGTCGCGCGCCTCCGGCGCGCCACCCGGGAGCGGGAGCAGCGGCTCGACCTCCTCCGCTTCCAGGTCGCCGAGATCCAAGAGGCCGCCCCCGACCCGGAGGAGGAGGCCGAGCTCCTCCGGACCCGGGAGCGGCTCCTGCACCTGGAGACCCTAAGGGAGCGGCTCGGCGAGGCGCTCGGCTGGCTGACCGGCGAGGCCGACGCGGTGGGCGGGGTCGGCCGGGCGGCCCGGGCGGTGGAGGCGGCGGCCCGCCACGACCCCGAGCTCGCCCCCCTGGCCGAGGAGCTGACCGGGGCCGAGGCCGCCCTTTCGGCCCTGGCCCGGGAGCTGGAGGACCGGCTCCTCGGCCTCGAGGCCGACCCCGAGGCCCTCGCCGCCGCCGAGGAGCGGCTCGCGGTCTACCGACGCCTCCGGCGAAAGTACGGCGACACGGTGGAGGCGGTCCTCGCCCACCTCGCCGCCGCCCTGGAGGAGCTCGCCGAGCTCGAGGCCGCCGAGGACCGCCTGGAGGAGGCCGAGGCCGCCCTCGCCGAGGCCGAGCGGAACCTGGCCGAGGCCGCCGCCGCCCTCACCCAGGCCCGGAAGCGGGCGGCCGGGCGCCTCGAGGCCGGAACCCGGCGGGAGCTCGCCGGCCTGGGGCTCGCCGGGGCGGTCCTCGAGGTCGCCCTGACGCCCCTCCCCGAGCCCGGACCCCACGGCGCCGAGGAGGTCCGCTTCCGGTTCTCGGCCAACCCCGGCCTCCCCCCCGCCCCGCTGGAGAAGGCCGCCTCCGGCGGCGAGCTCTCCCGCACCCTCCTGGCCCTGCTGCTGGCCAGCGGGCTGGACGCCGAGACCGTGGTCCTCGACGAGATCGACGCCGGGGTCGGGGGCGAGGCCGCCCGGGCCCTGGCCGAGCGCCTCGCCCGTCTGGCCCGGCGGCACCAGGTGATCGTGGTCACCCACCTGCCCCAGATCGCCGCCCTCGCCCAGGTCCACTACCGGGTCCGAAAGGACGCCCGCGGGGCGGTCGCCGAGCGGGTCGTCGGCGAGGCCCGGGTCCGCGAGCTCGCCCGCATGCTCTCGGGAACCTACAGCGCCGAGGCCCTTCGCCACGCCGAAGCGCTGCTAGCGGTCGCGGCGGGCGAAGACCCAGGCGGCCAGGCCGAAGAGGATCAGGAAGGCGAGAAGAAAGCTCGCCGCTAGGGGGGCGTAGCCCACCCGACCGAGGAGCCGGTCGAGCAGGTAGCCGACCGGCCCCACCAGCACCGGCGCGTGGAGGGCCTTTAAAAGGCTCACCCGCAGGATCTCTAGGGGGTTCGCGAAGATCACCGCGAGGAGGAAGCCCTCTAAGGGGTAGTCGCGGAAGACCACCGAGAGGGCGACCACCACCGGGTCGTAGGCGAGCACCAAAAGCCCCCAGAGGAGGAGGCCGATCCCCAGCGCCCGCCCCGGCTCCAGCGCCAGCGCCCCGGAAAGCGCCGCCACCCCCACCCAGAAGGCGATCACCAGCACCAGGGCGAAAAGCAGCCAGAGGCCGGTGGGCACCGAGAGCCCGAGCAGGCTGGCGGCGATCCCCCCGCCCAGGAGAAAGGGGAAGAGGAACCCGAGCCCCACCCCCGCCGCCGCCGCCAGGTACAACCGGCCCGCCCCCCGGGGCATCGCCGACCAGAACGCCCACTCCTCGCGGCCGGCCAGCAGCGGGGCCGAGAGCGCCAGCACCGCCGGGGGAACGAAGAGCAGCACCAGGCCGTAGACGCTGAGCACCGCCACCCCCTCGGGCCGGCCCCGGAAGGCCAGGGCCAAGAGGGCCAGGCCGAGCCCCAGCACCCAGGCCCAGGGGTTCCGAAGCACCTCGCGGAGGTAGAGGAGGAGGAAGCCGCCCATCAGACCGGGGGGACCCAGGGGTGGCGTTTCCCCTCTTCCAGGATCGCCCGCCAGGTGTAAAACCGCGCCCCTTCGAGCCGATGGGCCTGGACGAAGGCCTCGGCCGCCGCCCGGGAGGCGAAGGCGGCGAGCCCCCCGCCCATCGGGGTGCGGATCCGGGGGTGGTGGACGACGACCATCCTCTCGGCGTCCCGGAGCACCGCCTTCCGCCCGCTGGAGGCGGCGTAGTCGGCGAGGTACCACTCCTTCGGTTTGACCCGCACGGTGGGGCCGTAGGCGGCGTAGCCGTTGACGTGGTCGGCCAGGCACTCGATCGAGTCGTAGTTGTAGTACTTGCCGGTCTCCACCACCACCTGGGCCACGAACCGCCCGTCGACCACCGTCATGAAGCAGTAGGGGCAGATATCCACCCCGATCCGGACCGGCCTCGGATGGGCCAGGGCCCGGAAGGCGTAGGGCACCCCGAAAAACGCCAGGGCCTTGATGAGATCGCGGCGCGTCATCGTCTAAAGCCTACCTTCTGAAAAGGGGGGCCGGCGTCCCGGCCCCCCCAGGGGCTAGAGCAGCCCGGTGTGCTTGGCCAAAAGGGGCACCAGGTTCACTTCCGGCAGGGGCTTTAAGTCCCAGAGCTCGGAGAAGGAGAGGATGTGGAACCGGCCGATCTTCCCGGCCCGTTTGCGGACCAGCCGGGCGGCGTCGGCCGGGGAGCGGGTCGCCACCAGGTGGGCCTTCATCGTGGTCTTGAGGTTCTGCCCAAAGACGTAGGTGGCGTCCCGGGCCGGCACCAGCCCGAGGGGCTTGCAGGGCATCGCGTCGGGATCCACCGCCATCACGTAGAAGCTGGCGTCGGCCCCGTCCTCGATCTGGTGGGCGTAGGCGTAGTTGAACAGGCAGGCGATCGACTCGAAGTGGAGGGCCTTGCCGTTTTTAAAGGCGATCTGGGCGTAGGTCCGCTCGAAGAAGCCGGGCGGGAACTTCTTGCCCTTCATCCCCCCCGGCGGGGTCCGGATCGGCATGCGGCAGAAGCTGCAGTGCCCGGTGTCCCAGGGGATCTTGGCCGGCGGCACCTTTCCGGTGGCGATCGGGGCCGGAACCGGCACCGACTGCCCCAGCGCCTCTCCGAAGGCGGCCAGCCCGGCGGCCGCCCCTAAAACCTTGAGCGCCTCACGCCTGGTCTTCCTCATAGAGCACCTCCCTCAAAACGTCCACCGGCTCGCGGACCACCCGCACGCCGGGAAGGACCTCGGAAAGCCGGCGCCCGTCGGGCAGCCGGTAGGTGTAGAGCCGCTCCACCGGCCCCCGCCACCGCACCCGCCCGGCCGAGAGCAGGAGGGCCTCGTCGGCGAAGGCCTCGACCTCGTCGGGGCGGTGGGCGCTCACGATCAAAAGCCCGCCCCGGGCCTTGTGCTCCCGGGTCCACTCGACCAGCCGGGAAAACCCCCCGGGGTCGAGGGCGCTGGCGGGCTCGTCCAGCAACCAAAGGGGCTTTTCGCCCATGAGCCCGGCGGCCAGCGCCAGCCGCTGGCGGTAGCCGCCGGAGAGGCGGGCGACGTAGGCGTCCCGGAAGGGGAGGAGCCCCATCCGCTCGGCGGCGGCCTCGGCCTCGGCCTCGCCGGCCCCGGTGAGCCCCCGGGCGGCGGCCAGCACCTCGCGGACCCTGAGGTGGAGGGGGAAGGCGATCTGCTGGGGGACGTAGGCCCGCAGGCGGGCGGCCTCGAGGCTCCGCGCCGGGTACCCCCCGACCCGAACCTCGCCGGCGTCGGGCTTGATCCGGCCCACGATCAGGTTCAAAAGGGTGGTCTTCCCCGCCCCGTTCGGCCCCACCAGGGCCAGGGCGCCGGCCTCGAGGGCGAAGCTCACCCCCGCCACCCTTCCCCGCTTGGTCGCCCCTACGACCTCAACCATAGCCCCCCCAAGAGCACCCCGCCGGCCACCAGCAGCGGCAGGAGCGCGGGCCGCCCCGGCGGCACCCGGAGGATCCGGGGCTTGGGGTCGGCGAGGGTCATCAGCCGGAGCCCCGGCACCTTCTTCTCGGCCTCCTCCCAGAGCGTGATCCCCGGGCTAAAGGCAAACAGCGAGAGGTCGAGCTGGCGGGAAGCGAGCAGGGCGTAGCTGGAGGACGGCAGGTAGGGCAGGTCGGCGACCCCGTCGCCGTCGAGGTCGAGGCGGGAGGCCCGGTCGTAGGCGTTCCCCAAAAGCGTGACCTTGGCCTCGGGGTCGTCGACCGCCAGGTCGTAGACGTTGGCGAGGAAGCGGTTTCCGGTGAAACGGGCGGCGCTGGAGACCTTGTTCTTCTCCCTGAGGACCAGCACCCCGAAGCCGTTCCGCTCGATCGCGTTGTCCCGGAAGACGTCGTTCACCGCCGAGACGATCAGGATCCCCACGTTGTTGCCCCGGAGCCGATTGCGCTCGAACCGGCTGTCGTGCTGCTCCTGGGAGAGCAGCCCGAAGGCCAAGGGCCCCACGTGGTCCTCGAAGACGTTGTCGTGGAGGTAGACCCGCCGGCCGTACATCACCGCCGAACCCACCCGCCCGCGGTAGGCGTGGTTGTGGTCGATCTCGACTTCCTTGGAGAACATCAGGTGGAGCCCGTAGCGGAACGAGCGTAAGAGCTCGTTCCCCCGGATCACCGCCCCGTTGGAGCGCTCGACGTAGAGGTTGTCGAGAAAGCCCTCCAGCCGGTTTCCCTCGACCCGGGCCCCAGGGCACCGGTAGAGGGTGACCCCGGGCCCCCGCCGGTTGCCCACCGCCCGCACCCCCCGCACCAAGAGCCCCGGCGAGGTCTCGGCCCGCACCGCGGTCACCACTCCCCGGGCGCGAAGCCCCTCCAGGGCGCAGTCCTGGCAGTTGACGAAGTAAACCGCGCTGTCGGGGTCGTAGAAGTCGTAGCTGGGGCCGGTGTTCCGGACGGCGAGGCCCTGAACCCGGATCCGCTCGCCCTCGACCACCAGGCCGTGGCCCTTACCCCCGGCGTCGATCACCGCCCCGGGGGCGGCCCGGACGGTAAGGTCCCGGCCCTTGACGGTAAGGCTTTGGTGGACCCCCGGGGCCAGCACCAGCGTGCTCCCCGGGGGGAGCTCCGGCGCCGGTTGCCCGGGCATCAGGGTGAGCAGGGCGAGGACGGCCCACACGCCGGCCTTTCTACCTTAGGGGGGGATGAGAATCCAACTACGAAAAGTTCTTACTCGCGTTCTTGGGGCAGGCTCGCATGGTAGAGGGCGGCGAAGCGGATCAGGTCGCTGGCGTTCTTGAGCCCGAGCTTGTACATCAGGTGCCGCCGGTGGGTGTAGACGGTCTTCTCCTCGACCCCCAGCCGACGGGCGACCTCGGCGTTGGAAAGGCCCTGGCCGAGGAGCAAAAGCACCGTCCGCTCGGTGGGCGAGAGCCGGTCCACCGGGGGGGCGGCGATCGTGCCCAGGCCCCGGAGGGCCTCGACCAGCCGCTCAGGGGGCGCGTTCTTGGAGAGGAAGGCGGAGGCCCCCAGCTCCTCGGCCCGGGCCATGAAGGCGGGCTCGTCGTAGGCGGTGAGGACCACCACCGGGAGGTCGGGGTGGCTCTCGGCCACCTCGGCCAGGAAGGCGAGCCCCGGCACCCCCGGCAGCGAGAGGTCCAGGAGGACCCGCTCGGCCCAGCCCAGCCAGCCCCGGGCCTCCTCGGCGGTGCCCACCGCCCGAACCTCGGCGCCCGGAAGGACCTCCCTCAAAATCCGCACCAGCCCCTCACGCACCAGCGTGTGGTCTTCCACCACCAGTATCCGCATCGCTCCGCTCCTTAAGCGGCCACCAGGCGACCAGCCGGGCGCCCCCGCGGGTCCCAGGCGCGAGCTCGAGGTGCCCCCCCCGAAGCCTTAGCCGCGCCCGCAGGATACCAAGCCCCTGGCCCTCCTGGGGCCCGTCGGCGAGGCCCCGGCCGTCGTCCTCGACCTCCACCCGCACCCCCTCGCCGACCTCGACCCGCACCCAGGCCCGCCCTGCCCTGCCGTGGCGGCGAGCGTTCTCCAGGGCGTGCTGGACGATGCGGTAGACCTCCAGGCGTTCCCCCTCGGGCAGGCGGTCGGGGACCTCGACCCCGAGCTTGAGCCCGGTGCGCCGGCCCAGCGCCCGCAGCACCTCGGCGAGCGGCAGGTGGGCGAGCTCGGGCGGCGCCAGCCGCTGGATCGCCCGCCGCAGGGCCGCTTCGGCCGAGGCGATCGCCCGGTCGGCCTCCTCCACCCGCCCCTGCCGCAGGGCCCAGCGGGCGGCGATCAGGTTCTGCACCGCGCCGTCGTGGATCTCCTGGGCCACCGCGTTCTTGGAGAGCTCCTCCAGCTCCTGGAAGTCGCGCTGCAGGTCGAGCAAGCGGTTGATCCGCTCGACCACCCGGTCGGCGTGCTCTTCGCCGACCTTGGCCAGCCGGCCCCGACCCCGGATCATCGCCTGCAGCTGCTCCTCCAGCCGGGCCCAGGGGGCGAGCAGGGAGCGGAGCATGAGGTAGGCGGTGGCCCCGGTGGCCATGCCGGCGAGGGCGGTGAAGGCGACGTCGAAGAGGTAGTGGAAGCGGTAGTAGAACCGGGCCAGGGCGGGGACCTCCCGGAAGGCGAGCAGCCAAAACCCCACCAAAAGGGGCACCAGGTAGGCCACCAGGGCAACCACCAGGATGACCCGCCGTACCCGCACGCCCCCAGCTTACTCACAAGGTTAAAGGGGTTTTCGGTAGACTCCCAGTTGTGTACGCCCTCCGCGAGGCGCTGCTGGCGCTTTGGCGCCACCCGGTCAGCAGCCTGGCCACGCTCACGACCGCCGCGGTCTCGTTCACCCTGCTGCTTTTGGTGGGGCTCTTCCTCTGGAACCTCGACCGGGTGATCGGCGCCGCCGAGGGCGAGCTCGAGGTGGCCGTCTTCCTAAAGCCCGGGGCCGACCTCGCCGCCCTTCAGGAGGCGGCCCGCCGGCTGCCCGGGGTGGCCCGGGTGCGGGCGATCCCCAAGGACGAGGCGCTAAAGGAGCTCACCGCCGCCGACCCCTACCTGAAGGGCGCCGCCGAGCTCCTGGAAAACCCCCTCCCCGACACCCTGATCGTGACCCCCCGCGACGCCGTCGCCCTTCCCGAGCTGGCGCGCGCGCTCGGGCGGCTCCCCGGGGTCGACGGGGTCGAGTACGGCGGGCGGCTCACCCTGGAGCTGCTCCGGGTCGCCCGGGGGGTGCGCCTCGGGGCGCTGGCGCTGATCCTGATGTTGATCCTCAACACCTTCTTCAGCGTGATGGGCACCATCCGCCTCTCGATCGAGAACCGCAAGGACGAGCTCGAGGTCATGCAGCTGGTGGGGGCGAGCCGGGGCACGATCCTCCTGCCGTTCGTGCTGGAGGGCCTCCTGCTCACCCTCCTCGCCGCCTTGGTGGCGCTGGCCATCGCGATTCCCGGCTACCGCTACCTGGCCGGCGCGCTCGCCCGCTTCCTCGCCTTCCTCCCCACCCTGGGTCCGGCCGACCTGGCCACCGCCGCCTACGCCCTCCTGTTGCTCGCCTTCTTCCTGGGCACGGTGGGGGGCTGGCTCTCCAGCCGGGCCCACCTTAAGGAGGTGGCGGGGTGAGGCGCCTCCTCCCCTGGCTGCCCCTGCTGCTCGTGCTGGCGCTGGGCCAGGGCCTCGAGGCCCAGCTCAAGCGGGCCGAGGACCTGAAGGCCCAGCGGGCCCGCGAGGCCGCCCGCCTGGAGGCCGAGCTCAAAACCCTGGACCAAAAGGGCCGCGCCCTGGTGAAGGAGCTCCGCGGACTGGAGGCCGAGCTCGCCCGGCTGGGGCGGGAGCTCCGCACCCTGGACCGGCGCCGGACCGCGCTCCAGAAGGAAATCGCCCGGCTCGCCGCCGACCAGGCCCGGCGGGAAGCCGAGCTCGCCGGGCTAAAAACGCGCCTCGCCGCCCTTTTGGTGCGGCTCTGGAAGACCCGGGCCGGGCACTGGCTGCCGGTCCTCTCGGCGGGATCGTTCACCGAGCTGGCGGTCAAGACCCGCTGGCTCGCCGACTGGAGCCGGGCCGATCTGGCCCTGGCGGAGAAGACGCGGCGGGCGGCCGAGGCCCTCGGGCGCACCCGGGCGGCCCGGCGGGCGCTCCTCGCCGAACTCGAGCGGACCCGGGCCGCCCGGGCCCAGGCCGCCGCCCGCCTGGCCCGAAAGCGGGCCCGTCTCAAGGCCACCCTGGCCCAGCTGGAGAGGACCCAGAAGGCCCGCAAGGTGCGGCTGGCCGAGCTCTACCGCAGCCAGAAGGCGCTCGACCAGGAGATCGCCAAGCTCAAGAAGGCCCTCGAGGCCCAAAAGGCCCGGGCCGCCCTGGCGGTCCCCAAGGCGCTGGTCGGCCGGCTGCTCTTCCCGGTCGCCGGCGGGCGCGTCCTCGCCCGCTACGGCCAGGACGGCCACGACTTCGAGTGGATCGGGGCCCCCCGGGCCGGCGCCCCGGTACGGGCGGCGGGGAACGGGCAGGTCTTCGCGGTCCTCTACTACGGCAACGTGGGCTGGACGGTGATGCTGCAGCACTCCGAGCGGCTGTTCACCCAGTACGTCAACCTCCAGGAGCCCCCGGTGGCCACCGGCGACCACGTCCGCCAGGGCGAGGTGATCGGCTACCTCGGGGGCGGGGCGCTGATCCCGCCCAACGTGCTCTGGTTCCGGGTCGCCCTCTGGAAAAACGGCCGCTTTTACTACGTCAACCCCGACCCCTACTTCTAAAAAGGCTCCCCGGACCGGACGGGTCCGGGGAGCCCATGAGGGCCGCTAGTGCCCCCGCCGGGGGAACCCCTTCCCCCGGCCCCTCGGGATCCGCCGGGCGCGGGGGTGGAAGGCCCGGCCGGGGCGGGCCGAAACCGGAGCGCTCAAAAACCGCTCGGCGCGCCTTTCCAGCCCGGCGAGCAACCGCCCTTTCTCCCGCGGGCTGAGGAGGCCGAGCCGGTAGCGGGCCTCGATCTCCGAGCGCCAAACGGCCACCAGCGCCTCTTTGAGCTTGGCGAGGTCACCCCCGCTCTTTTGGACCAGCTCGGCCAGCGTGGGGGCGGCCAGCGCCCGGCGGCGGGCCTCGAGGCGGGCCTTGAGCGCCTGGTAGCGAAGCTTGGAGATCCGACCGGCGGCGTAGGCCTCCTCCAGCCGCTTAAGGGCACGATCGAGGAGCCTCTCCTGGAAGGCCTTGGGGCTCCATCCCTTCTTCGCCAACAGGGCGGGGAGCCCCCCCTGACGGAGCGCCTGCTTGAGCGCCTCCGGGCGCATCCCCAGGGTCTCGGCCATCCGCTCAAGCCGGGGGCCCTCGCCCCGCAGACCGGGGGCCCGCCGCGGCCCCTGCGCGGGGCCCTGGGCGAAGCCGGTCAAGGCCAGCACCACTGCGGAAACCAGCATCCACCTTGCCTTCATCCTCTCGCCTCCCTTTCCCGGTATGAGGCTAGCCCCCGGGGCTGAGGGCGACCCCGGGGGAAGATGAAGGCGGCTTCATCCCCTAACGGGTGTAGGTCCCCATCCATTCCGCTTCGCCGAGCAC
>JALSRQ010000049.1 GCA_026984675.1 Thermaceae bacterium | reverse complement strand
ACCGTGCGGGTGCCCCCGGACGCCGCCCCCGGCACCCACTGGAGCGTGCTCCTCCTCCAGGGGGAGGACCCCAACGCCAAGCCCGGCGCCAACATCGCCACCTTTAGACTCCGGGTCGCCCACACGATCTACGTCAACGTGCCCCCGATCCGGTGGGACGGGGCGATCCTGGGGGTGGCTGCGGTGCCCCCCAAGAAGGCCGACGACCCGGTCGCCATCGGCATCCAGTACGCCAACACCGGGAACGGCGCCTACGCCGTGAAGGGGCGCCTCGAGGTCCGCGACGCCGCCGGCAAGGTGGTGGGTCAAACCGAGGTTCCCCGCACCGTGGTGCTCCCCGGGGCCACCCGGGTCCTGGTCGCCAACTTCTACGGCCCCCTCCCCAAGGGCGACTACGTCGTCCTGGCGGTGCTCAACTACGGCAGCCGATCGGTGGACGTAGCCGGCCAGACGGTGGTGAGCCTGCCCTTCGACCTCACCGCGCCCAAGGCCCAAAGCGGCCCCGAGCAACCCGAGGGGTCGCGCTAGGAGGCGGCATGCGAAGAAGCCTGTTCTACCTGCTTGGGGGCCTCCTCCTCTTGGTCCCCCTGGGCCACGCCCAGGCCACCTGGGTGGTGCAGACGGTGATCCCCGGGGTGATCTCGGTCCGCACCCCCACCACCACGATCGCCTTCCAGCTTGACCTCGGCTCCTACCCGCCGCCGGCGTTCCCGGCCCGCTACCCGGCGACCTCGCCCAAGGGCGGGGTGTTGCCGGTCGGGGTCTTCGTTAACCAGACGGGGGTCTGGAACCTGCTGCTGGAAATCCCCGACCTCCTCGACGAGCGCGGCAACCGCCTGATCCCCTCCGACCGGATCCTCTTCCGGGTCAACCAGGGGCCCTGGCTTCGGGGGAGCAGCGCCCCCCAGGTCTTCTACACCGGCGTGGGGAAGACCCAGGGATGGCGGGAGATCCGCCTGGAGTTCGCCCTGGAGCTCACGGGCCGCGAACCCCCCGGCCGCTACGCCGTCAACGTGGCGGTAAGCGCCGTACGGGAACCCTAGCCATGCGCCGCCGACTGGCGGGGGGGTGGCTCCTGCTCCTGGGCGTGGCCTGGGCCGGGGGGGTGGGGGTCAAGGCCCCGGCCGAGGTGCGCGCCCAGCCCGGCGCCTACGCCACCCTCCTCTTCGCGGTCTCCGGGCAGGGCACCCTGCGGCTCCGGGCGGTGACCCCCGAGGGCTGGCCGGCCCTCGCCCTGCCGCCCGGCCTGACGCTCCGGGGCCGGACCCCGGTGGCGGTCACCGTGCGCGTTCCCGAGCTCACCCCCGCTGGTTCGGCCCACACGGTGACGCTCGAGCTCTTAAAGGGTGACCGGGTGGTGGACCGGGCCACCGCCCGGGTGGTCGTCGCCGCCAAGGCCGGCCTGCTGCTCTTTGCCGAGGGGCCCCCGAAGGCCCGGCTGGGGGAGCCGGTCGCCTACCGGATCCGGGTGGTCAACCGGGGCAACCGCACCGACCGGGTCGCGCTCCGGGCCGAGGCCAACACCGGCGAGCTCGCGCTGGTGCCCGGGGCGCTGGAGCTGGCGCCGGGGCAGGAGGGGACCGCGGTCCTGACCCTTAGGATCGGCGAGGACCGCTGGGTCTCGCCGGGCTACACCCAGCTGACCTGGGTGTACGCCCGCTCGGGCAACGCCGACCTCAGCCGAAAGGCTCGGATCCAGACCCGGTGGGAGGCCCCCGGCCTCGAGGCCGCCGGCGCCCCCGACCCCACCCTCCGCCTCGGCGTGACCGGGAGCCTGGGGGTGGGCACCGAGCTGGCGGGCGGCCGGCTCGCCGCCCCCACCTTCCGCTACCGAGCCCAACCCCGGCTCGCCGGTCGGCTCTCGGACTACGTCGAGTTCACCGCCGGCACCCCGGCGATCGCCGGGGCCAGCCCCGGCGGGTGGCCCGAGGGCCCCTCCGGCCTGGACCTGGGACTCAAAGGGGCGGGCTGGGACGCCGCCCTCGCGGCGACCCCCGAGCGCCTCAGGCTGCGCTCGGGCTTCGAGGCCGGTGGGTGGCGCTACCGGGTGGGGCTGGGTGGCCGCTACGATCTGGCCGGCGGCGGCCTCGACCTGAGCGCGGTGCGCACCCAGGGCCCGGCAAACCTCCAGCTGAGCGGCGCCACCGAGGCCGGAACCGGGGAACGGCGGGACCGGCTGGGGGTGGACTACGCCCGACCCCTGGGCCGGGCGTTCCGCCTTCGGCTGGGGGGAGAGCTCACCGGGATCCAGACCAGCGGCTACACCCTCGTCGGGAGCGCCCGCCAGGGCCTCGTCTGGGAAAACCCCGACCTGAACCTTTTGGAATCGCTGGCGGCGACCCCCCAGCTCGGGCTCTACACCCTGACCCTCACCGGCGGCAGCCGCCGCCTCCACCCCCTGGGGCTGCGGGCGAGCGGGCACCTCGAGCGGCGCCCCGACGGGCTGGGCTGGAAGGCGAGCGGCTCGCTCTTCGCCGCCCCGGCCCCGGGGACCTCCCTCCGGGTCACCGCCGGGGCCCGCCGAAGCCCCAACCGCCCCACCGAGCTGACGTTCAACCCCGCCCTGAGCCTGCGCCCGCCCGGATGGCGGGGGCTTCGCTCCAGCTTCCGCCTCGGCTACCAGCTCCGTTACCGGCCACAGAGCGGCGAGGGCCACCAGGTCGTCGCCCTGGGCGGCGAGCTCGGCTACCAGGGTTTCAACCTGCACGGGTCGGCGAGCTACGCCTTGGCCGGCCCCCCCGGCTACGGCGCCGCGCTCGGTCTGCGGTGGCGGCCCTCGGTGTTCACGGTCCTCGAGGCCAACTACCGGGTCGAGCTTCAAAAAAGCTACCAGGAGGGGTTCGACCTCGGCTGGCAGCAGTACTGGGGCGGCGGCGTCGCCAGCGAGCTCCGCCTCGAGCACGCCGCCGGCGACCGCCTCGGCCTCACCCTGACCCAGGAGCACCTTGCGGGCGGCCCCTTGGGGCTTCGACTCGGCTACGCGGTGAGCGACCCCGACGGGCTGGGGCGGGGCCAGGCCGAGCTCCGGCACGACCTCCGCCTGGAGCTCGACTACCGCCTCTCCTGGCGGTTTCCCACCCCCAGCGCGGTGGTGGAGGCCTTCGGGGGGCGCAAGGTCGGGTTCGTGGAGGGCCGGGCCTTCCGCGACCTCAACCAAAACGGCGTTCGGGACCAGGGGGAACCGCCGGTGGCCGGGCTGACGGTGATCCTTGGAAACGAACGCACCCTCACCGACGCCGAGGGCCGCTACCTCCTCCGGGTCCCCCCGGGGACCTACCGCCCCCGGTTCCGGGGGCTCCCGGCGACCCTCGACCTCTACCGGGCAAGCGCGGTGCGGGTGCGGATCGACGAGCGCCGCACCCTCGACCTCCCCCTCGCCGCCACCGCCCAGCTCGCCGTCGTGCTCTTCCACGACGCGAACCATAACGGCGTGCGGGACCAGGGCGAGGGCGGAGTGGCCTACGGAGGGGTGCGCCTGACCGGGCCCTCCCGGCGCCGGCTGGGGGCCGACGGGCGGGGGCGGGTGCTGGCCACCGGCCTCCTCCCCGGCCGCTACCGGGTGGAGCCCGACCCCGCCCGGCTGCCGCCCGGCTACGTCGCCACCACCGGTCCGGCGACGATCGAGCTGGCCCCCGGCAAGAACCCCCGGACGGTGGCCCTGGGGGCGGCCCTCCCGCCCCGGGTGGTGCGCACCACCTACGACCCCGGCAAGCTGGCGGTGTTCGCCGTCCTTCCCTCCCCGGTGGTCGCCGCCGGCGGCGAGCTCGAGGTCCGCGCCT